>CAZNRB010000038.1:0-13141 GCA_964575405.1 uncultured Synergistaceae bacterium
GACTGTACAGGCCCAGATCTTGGAGCTCATGAAATCACTTCAGAGCCAGTTCGGCACGGCCATCATCCTGATCACCCACGACCTGGGAGTCATCGCCGGCATGGCCGATCAGGTGGTGGTCATGTACGGCGGCGCCATCCTGGAGGAGGGCTCCCGGCGGGACCTGTTCTACCGGCCCGCCCATCCCTACACCATGGGATTGCTGAAGTCAGTGCCCAACCCCGAATCGCTGGCCAAGGCCCGGCTGATCCCCATCGATGGCCAGCCGCCGGACCTGCTCAATCCTCCCATGGGCTGCCGGTACGCTCCCCGGTGTCCCCAGGCCCGGAAGATCTGCGTCATGGCTCCGCCGCCGCGGGTCCAGACCGGCCAGGGCCATTTCGCCGCCTGCTGGCTCAGAGCCCAAGAGGTGGCCCAGAAAGGCGGTGAGACCCCATGACCCAGAAGACACCGGCGCTGCTGGAGGTCCAGGACCTGAAAAAGTACTTTTCCATCTCCAAGGGTACGGTGAAGTCCGTCGACGGCGTGTCCTTCTTGGTGGCCCCCGGCGAGACCCTGGGGCTGGTGGGGGAGTCTGGCTGCGGCAAGACTACCACGGGCCGCACGGTGGTGCGGCTCTACGAGCCCACGGCGGGGCGGATAGTCTTCGACGGCCATGACCTGACCCACAGCAGCCAAAAGGAACTGCTGCCCTGGCGCAAGCAGATCCAGATGATCTTTCAAGATCCCTACGCGTCGCTGAACCCAAGGATGACCGTGGGAGACATAGTCATGGAACCCATGATAATCCACGGCTTTCCCAAGGACGAGCGCCAGGACCGGATGGCCCATCTGCTCCGGACCGTGGGCCTCAACAGCGAGCACGCCAACCGGTACCCCCACGAGTTCTCCGGCGGCCAGCGGCAGCGCATCGGCATCGCCAGAGCCCTGGCGGTGGAGCCCCGGTTCATCGTCTGCGACGAACCCATTTCGGCGCTGGACGTGTCCATTCAGGCCCAGATCGTCAACACCCTGGAGGACCTCCAAAAGGAGCTGAAGCTGACCTATCTGTTCATCGCCCACGACCTATCGATGGTGAAACATATCAGCGACCGCATAGCCGTGATGTACCTGGGAGGCCTCATGGAGACCGCCGAAAGCGGCGAGCTCTACAACAACCCGCTGCACCCCTATACCCAGTCGCTCCTTTCGGCCATCCCGATCCCGGATCCCGACAAGGCCGGCAGCAGGAGGAGAATCGTGCTGGAAGGCGAGATCCCCAGCCCCTTGAACCCGCCGCCGGGCTGCAAGTTCCACAGCCGCTGCTCACTGGCCCAAGAGGTCTGCCGCCAGGAAGTGCCGCCCCTGATGGAGCGCCGGCCGGGCCATTTCTGCGCCTGCCATCTAGCCTAGGAGGCTCTGTTTTTGGGATTTTCTCAAGGCCCCGCCCTGAGAAGACCGCGATAGATCATTTTTTACGAGGAGGTAAGAACATGAACCTACCGAGAAAATGGCTCGGCGCCGTGGCAGCGCTGCTCTGCCTGAGCGGCTGCGCCTTGGCGGCCGACAAGATAGTGACCTTCAACCTGGGAGTGGAGCCCCGGACCATCGACCCGGTGTTGAACAACGCCGTGGACGGCTCCAACGTGATCAGCAACATCTTCGAAGGGCTGCTGCGGATCGGCTTCGACGACGCTCCCGAGCCGGGCTGCGCCGAGAGCTGGGAAGTGTCGGAAGACAACATGACCTGGACCTTCCATCTCCGGCCGGGCCTCAAGTGGTCCGACGGCGTGGACCTGACGGCCGAGGACTTCCGCTACGGCTTTCAGCGGCTCCTGGAGGCCGAGAACGCATCGCCCTACGCCTATCTGGGCTACTTCATCAAAAACGGCGAGAAGTTCTTCAACCAGGAAGTAAGCGCCGGCGAACTGGGCCTGGAAGTGGTGGACGACAGGACCTTGAAGATCCACCTGGAGTACCAGACGCCTATGCTGCTGGACTACCTGTCCTATCACGTGTTCTACCCCGCCCGGAAGGACCTGGTGGAGCAGGATCCCAGGGGCTGGACGCTGAACAACCTGCCCCTGCCCAGCAACGGGCCCTTCTACCTGACGGAGTGGCGCCACAACAGCGAGCTCACAGTGGTGAAAAACCCCTACTACTGGGACGCTGACAACGTGAAAATCGACGGCGTGCGGATGGTGATGATTACCGACACCAACACGGCCATGGCGGCCTACCGCAGCGGCCGGGTGGACTACATGAACTCCCTGCCCTCGGTCATGCTGCCCACCTTGCTGGGCTCCGGTGAGGCCAAGATCGCCCCCACCCTGGGCACTTCATTCTCAGTGTTCAACATCACCAAGCCGCCCTTTGACGACCTCCGGGTCCGCCGGGCCTTTGCCCTGGCGGTGGACCGCCAGATGCTGGTGGAAAAGGTGACCATGGGCGGCCAGACCCCCGCCACGGCCTACATTCCGCCGGTGGTGCCTGGCGTGGAAGCCGGCAAGGACTTTCGCTCCGAAGATCCCACCGACTACCTGCCGCCCCGGGCAGACCCCGAAGAGGCCAAGAGGCTCCTGGCCGAGGCCGGCTATCCCGACGGGCAAGGATTCCCCAAGGTGGTCTACAAGTACAACAACAACCCCCTGAACAAGAGCCTCGCCGAGGCCCTCCAGGCCATGTGGAAGCAGTTCCTGGGCGTGGAAGTGGAGCTCCAGAACGAGGAGTGGAAGGTCTTCATCGACACCAGAGTGAACAAGGACTACGACATCGCCCGCCACGCCTATCTGGTGGACTTCTTCGACGCCGGCAGCCTGCTGGAGCTCTGGATCACAGGATCCTACGAGAACGTGACGGGCTTCAGCAACAGCGACTACGACGCCTACATGAAGGATTCGCTGGTCCAGATGGACCGGGCCAAGCGGATCGAGGACATGCACAAGGCCGAGCAGATCCTCATGGAAGAGCTGCCCATCTTGCCGCTGTACTACTATTCCACGCCCTACCTGGAGAGCAGCCGCATCAAGGGCGTCTACCTGTCGCCCCGAAACTGGGTCTTCTTCCGGGGCGCCGAAGTGGTGGAGTAGCCAATCCCCGGGAGCCCTTCCGAGGAGCTATTCACGTCCAAAAAGTCCAAAAAGCAAAGTCCCAAAAGAGGGGCTTTGCTTTTTTATTGTAAAGGACAAACGGACTCAGGAGAAAATCCCCGGGCCCGCTTTATTCGTATCTGCAATCTGCAATATGGATTAAATGTTCTTTTTAGCAGCGTTGCCCCTGATGTCCACAGCGATAAGGCGGTCTATCTCTTCTCCCCTCACTCCTACGTAATAACTGGTCAGATTCGCGGTGGAGCAGGAATGGTTCGGAATGATAAGGATCTTATCGCCCACCTTCAGATCTGTCGCTCCTTCCACGCGGAGCTTTCCCACCTCTTCGGACAGGCTGTACACTGTCAGCTCAGGATGGCCCTTGACGACGCCAAAGCCCTTAATGGAGCCGTTGCCGTGAGCGCCCTGATCCAATCCCAGGCACTTAGCTCCGGCATCGCAGATGTACAGATCCTCCCTGGGGTGGGAGATCACCGAGGCCAATACGCAGAGGGCGCATTCTTCCTCTGTGGCGGTCTGGGTCGACAGCTGAATAGCGTCGTTGAAAATGTAGTTTCCCGGATGGTAGATCTGGATATTTTCGTCGTCCAGGGATCCCCAGAAAGTCGGGGTAGATCCGCTGGAAATTATCTCCAGCTCATATCCGGCCTTGCGCAGGGCCGTGGCGGCCGTGGCGATGCTCTTTCGCTCGTCCTCGCAGTATTTGGGGAGATCGGCCTTGCAGGAGGCTCCGTAGACATGTCCTGGGTGGGTGGAAATGCCCTTGAATTGCAAATGCTGGAACTGCTTCATCGCGCCGGCAAATTCCCAAACCTTCTCCGGCGTAACGCCAAACCGGTGCAGTCCGCTGTCCACGATGACCGTATAGTTCAGCTTAACGCCGGCCTTTGCGGCGCCAGCGTCGATAGCCCGGGCAGCGTCCAAATCGTCTATGCGGACGATGAAATTGCAGGCCTGAGCCAATTTGACGGCCCGGCTAATAGAGCTCTCAGTGGCCACGGGATAGGCGTACATCACGTTTTTCACGCCGTCAGCGGCCAGGGCCTCGGCCTCGTCCAAGGTGCCGCACAAAAAACCGGTGCAGCCGTACTCTAGCTGTAGCCGGGCCAGCTCGGTGCTCTTGTGGGTCTTGATCATGGGCCAAAGCTGCTTGTTATGAGCTGCGGCGGCCTCGCTGTATTTTTTCAGATTGTACTCCATGTAATCGAGGTTCAATAGAATAGCCGGTGTATAAACGTCGTAAATATTCATGCCGGAGAGCCTCCCTTTCCAAGTCTTTTTTCCAAGTCTTTTTTCTTTAACGCCACTGAAAAAGCCTTCCACTGACCATTATAAGGGCCCAGTCATAGGAAGATCAGGCAGAGCACGAATAGGCAGCCAAGCAAGAAAAGCAGGGGAGAAGGGCCAAAGTCAAGATCCCTAAACCGGGAGCTTTAATAGGACCATAGCATACTTTTTGAACCCTTACTAGACCTTGAAAAACCTACCGGGCCGCGACAAAGCCATTAGAGCAAAAACTATAAAACCCAGAAGACCGGCGAAAAAAGCGGCCCATGCATTGACGTGTTTTAAAGTAAACGCTATACTTACGATAAAGCAATGCGAAGACCCTTTGTTTTGATCCATGTTTTACATCAAAAAGGAGGAATTTTCGATGGCTTTGTTTCGTTCGGTTTTACCGGCGCTGGTGATCTCGTCGCTGATTTTCAGCGGCATTGACGGTTCTGCCTTGGCTGCTGGTGGTTCCGGAGAGGCGCTGGAAAAAGACGCAGTGCAGTACATCAACGACTACCTATCAGCCGATCCTTCCACCATGGACGTGACTCTCCGGGCCGACACCTACTCCAGCAGCGTGATGCGCAACGTTATGGAGGGGCTGGTGCGGCTAGAAGAAAGTGACGGCCAGTACAATCTGGTGCCCTCGGGCTCCACGGGCTGGGAGGTCAACGACGAAGGCACGGTGTGGACCTTTCACCTCAGGGAAAACCACTGGGAAGATGGCGTGCCTGTCACTGCGGACCAGTTCGTTTATGGCATTCAGCGAGCCGCCGACCCAGCGTCGGGCTCGCCTAACAGCTTTTTCCTGGAGCCGTTGCTGAACTTTGAGGCCGTCAACAAGGGCGAAATGGCCCTGGATGAGCTGGGCGTCAAGGCTTTGGACGACAGCACTCTCCAGATCACGCTGACGGCGCCAACGCCCATGTTCTTGAGCATGATCAACGAGACCGTCTATTTCCCCTTGAGAAAAGACAAGATCGATCAGTGGGGCGAGAAGTTCGGCTCCGAGGCCCAGTATTTCATCGCCAACGGACCTTTCAGGATGGAGAGCTGGACCCACAACAACTCTATGGTGCTGGTCAAAAACGAGGCCTATTGGGACGCCGGGCGGGTGAATCTTGACCGGGTCAACATCTTCATCATGTCCGACGAGACCACCTATTACAACGCCTTCCTGAGCGGCGAGCTGGATTTCGTCACGGCAGGCCAGAGGGAATGGGTGGAACGCTTCCGGGGCACCGGCGCTCAGTTCAACGGCTATCCCACGGCCACGGTTTCTTACGCTTTCTACAACACTAAGGACCAGATCTTCCAGAACGTGAACATCCGCAAGGCCTTCACCCTGGCCATTGACCGGGAGGACATCAACGAGATGTGCTTTGGCGGATTGCGGATTCCCACCTATGGCTGGGTGGTGCCCACCATATCGGTAGACGACCAGAACTATCGCCAGGCCGCCGGAGACATGATCCTGGAGATGGGCCACGAACTGGCCGCCCAAGGCAAGACACCCCGAGATCTGCTGATCCAGGGCATGGAGGAGCTGGGGTTGGGCGACGATCCGGCTTCCCTTGAGGTCACTTTCTCCCTGGCGGGCACCAGCGAGTGGTTCCGGACCATGGGCGAGTACATCCAGCAGATCTACCGGACCGAGCTGGGCGTGAACGTGAAGATCAGCTATTCCGAGTGGGGCATCTTCTACGACAACGTGCAAAAGGGCAACTATCAGATCGGCTTCATGGGCTGGGGCGCCTACTACAACGATCCCTACGATGTGCTGTCCCTCTTCGTCTCCAGCTACGACGCCATCAAGACGGGATGGAGAAACGAGCGCTACGATGCTCTGCTGAAGGGGGCCTCCACGGAGATGGATCCCCAGGCGCGCATCAGGGACTACATCGACGCCGAGACGATCCTGATCAAAGAGGAATGCGTGGTCTCTCCTCTGGCCACAGCCCAGACGAACCAATTCGTCAAGCCTTGGGTCAAGGGCTATCCCACGCTGGGTTTCTCCGGCATGGGCTACAAATACATCTACACTTCAGGACGATAGGGCCCAAAGGGAGCCCGGTCCCGGCCGGAAGGACTGAAGAAGTGGCGGCAGGAGACAACGTTCCGGCGTTGTCTCCTTTTTTGTAAAGTTTGCAAAGGCATAGGTGAAATCCATGGGGAAATACGTTCTCAAGCGCGGGCTCTACATGCTTTTCACGCTGCTGGTGGTGGTGGCCATGACCTTTTTCCTGATGCGGTCCATCCCCGGCGATCCTCTGGCCAGCCTGGCCCGTGCCCTGCCCGAACAGACCAGGGCCAACTTCTACGCCAAATACGGCCTCGATAAGCCCCTGTTCGAGCAGTACCTGCTCTACATGAAAAACCTGCTCCGGGGAGACCTGGGCGAGAGCGTGGTCTATCCCGGCCGGTCGGTGACCGAAACCATCAAGGAGACTTCTCCGGTATCGGCGGCCATCGGCGGCATCGCCTTGGCCCTGGGGTTGGTTACCGGCATCGCTCTGGGCATTGTGGCGGCCCTGTTCAAAAACCGGTGGCCCGACTATATGGTGATGTTCATAGCCATTTTGGGCATCACCATCCCGGTCTTCGTGCTGGCCTCGCTGTGTCAGTACTTTTTCTCGGTCAAGCTGGGGTGGCTGCCCACCTCGGGATGGGGCAAGCCCCAGCATCTGGTGCTGCCGGTGCTGGTGCTCTGTTTCGGCACCGTCGCCACCTACGGCCGCTACGTCAAGTCCAGCATGCTGGAGGTGCTGGGCCAGGACTACATCCTCACGGCCCGGGCCAAGGGACTTAGCGAATTCCAGATCATCTCCCGCCACTGCATGCGCAACGCTCTGCTGCCGGCGGTGACTATTCTGGCGGGCCGCATCGTGGGGATTTTCACGGGCGCCTTCGTGGTGGAAAAGATGTTCAGCATCCCCGGCATCGGCTTCTACTACATCAGCTCCATCAACAACAACGACTATTCCATGACCCTGGGCACCACGATTTTCTACGCCGCCCTCTTCGTGGTGATGCAGCTGATCGTCGATTTCGTCTACATGCTGATCGATCCCAGGATCCGCCTGGCCGGAGATTGACCGCCCGGTCCCTCTGGATCTGAAAATCTCGAACCCTTTCAGGGAGGTTTTTCGATGAACTCCATGGAACAGATTCCCCGCGAAAAATTCGCCCTTGTGGGCCCTGAGCTCTGGGAGGCCGAGCGCATCGCCCGCCCCAAGATCAGCTATCTCCAGGACGCCTGGCGCCGGTTCAAACAGAACCGCCTGGCCCTGCTGGCGCTGATCATCCTGCTGGTCATGGCCTTTTTGGTGATCTTCGGCCCGGCCTTCAGCGGTTACCAGTTCGAGGCGGTGGACCGCACGGCCCGCAACCAGTTCCCCAGCCTGGTCCACTGGTTCGGCACCGACAGGCTGGGCCGGGATCTCTTCGCCCGGGTCTGTCAGGGCGGCCGCGTCTCGCTGATCATCGGCCTGGTGGGGGCCCTGATTTCCTCCACCGTGGGATGCCTCTACGGCGGTATCTCGGCCTATTTTGGCGGCGTTGTGGACGACGTGATGATGCGCGTCGTAGAGATCATCATCAGCGTCCCCTATTTGATCGTGGTGATCCTGCTGTCGGTGGTGCTCCAGAGCCAGGGAATTTTCACCATCATACTGGCCATGACTTTGACGGGCTGGTGCAGCATCGCCAGGCTGGTCCGGGGCCAGGTGCTCCAGATCAAGAGCCAGGAATACGTGCTGGCCGCCCAGGCCCTGGGCGTGAGCCCCTGGAAGATCATCCTGCGCCACCTGATCCCCAACACCTTGAGCGTGGTGCTGGTGTCCATCACCTTCGACATCCCCGGCTACATCTTTTCGGAGGCCTTCCTCAGCTACGTGGGCCTGGGAGTGCAGCCGCCGAACACCAGCTGGGGCGCCCTGGCGGCCATGGCACAGACCTCCTTCACCTTCTATCCCTATCAGATGTTCTTTCCGGCGCTGATGATCGCCCTGACCATGTTGTCCTTCACGCTCCTGGGCGACGGCCTGCGGGACGCCCTGGATCCCCGACTCAGAAAGTAGGCCAGGCCATGGAACAGATCCTCTCGGTAAAAAACCTTCAGGTGTCCTTCCACACCTACGCCGGAGAAGTCCGGGCCGTTCGGGGCGTGGATTTTGACCTCTGCCGGGGCGAGACTCTGGCTTTGGTGGGCGAGTCAGGCTGCGGCAAGACCGTGACGGCCAAGGCCTTGATGAGGCTCCATCAGGCGCCCTTCGGCGTCATCAAAGAGGGCTCCCAGATCCTGTTCCAGGGCGAGGACGTACTGGCCATGGACAAAAAGAGGCTGCGGGCCTTCCGGGGCGATCAGGTGAGCATGATCTTCCAGGATCCCATGACGTCGCTGAACCCCACCATGACCTGCGGAAAACAGATCATGGAGAGCCTGATGCTCCACCGGGGCCTGAGCGCCAAAGAGGCCCGTAAAGGCGCCCTGAAGGCCCTGGAGCTGGTGAAGATCCCCGACGCCGGGCGGCGCCTGGAGGCCTATCCTCACCAGCTATCGGGGGGCATGCGCCAGCGGGTGATGATCGCCATCGCCCTGGCCTGTTCGCCCCAGATACTGATCGCCGACGAGCCCACCACGGCGCTGGACGTGACCATTCAGGCCCAGATTTTGGACCTGCTCCAAGATCTCCAGGACAGGCTGAACACGGCCATCATCCTGGTGACCCACGATCTGGCTGTGGTGGCCCATTTCGCCGATCGGATTCAGGTGATGTACGCGGGCCAGATCGTGGAACGGGGTACCGTGGAGGAAATTTTCCAGGGAGCCCAGCACCCCTACACCTGGGCCCTGCTGAACTCGGTTCCCCGCTCTGGCGGCGCCAAGCAGGAGCTCTACGCCCTGGGCGGCACGCCGCCCGATCTGATACTGCCCCTGGAGAGCTGCCCCTTCGCGGCCCGCTGCGATTTCTGCATGGCCATTTGCAGAGAGAAGATGCCGCCGGAAAGGGGCCTTTCGGCCACTCACCGGCTCTCCTGCTGGCTCCAACATCCCAGCGCCCCCAAAGTGGCACCTTTTTTCGAAAGGCAGGTCTAGACCATGGTGGCAAACCTGGCAGCAAATCTGGTGGAAGTAAGGGACCTCTGCAAACACTTTCCCGCCGGCCGGAACCGGACCCTCAAGGCGGTGGACCGGGTCAGCTTCTCCATTCAGCGGGGCCAGACTCTGGGATTGGTGGGCGAATCGGGCTGCGGCAAGACCACCTGCGGCCGCACGGTCCTGAGGCTCTACAACCCCACGTCGGGGCAGATCCTCTTCGACGGTCAGGACATATCAGCCCTGAAGGGCCGGGAGCTACTGGCCTTCAAAAAGCGGGCCCAGATCATCTTTCAGGACCCCTATTCGTCGCTGGATCCCCGCATGACCATCGGAGAGATCATATCCGAGGGCTATTCGGTCCATTTCCACGGCACCGAAGCCCAGCGGCAGGACCGGGTAAGGGAGCTCCTGGACCGGGTGGGACTGCGGGAGGACTACAGCAGCCGCTTCGCCCACGAGCTCTCGGGGGGCCAGCGCCAGCGAGTGGGCATCGCCAGGGCCCTGGCGGTAGAGCCCAGCTTTATAGTCTGCGACGAGCCCATATCGGCGCTGGACGTGTCCATTCAGGCCCAGATCGTGAACCTGCTGATCCGCCTCCAGAGAGAAGAAAAGCTGACCTATCTTTTCATATCCCACGACCTGTCTATGGTGCGCCACATCTCGGACCGGGTGGGCATCATGTACCTGGGCAGCCTGGTGGAGCTGGGCAGCGCCGAAGAGATCTTCTCGGGCGCCTGCCATCCCTACACCCAGGCGCTCATATCGGCCATTCCCAGGGCCGACCCATCGGAGCAGCGCCGGAGGATAAAACTGGAGGGCGAAGTCCCCAGCCCCATCGATCCCCCCTCAGGCTGCAAATTCCGCACCCGGTGCCGCTGTGCTGCGCCGGTCTGCGCCCGGGAGATCCCCCCTTTCGAGGAAATCTCGCCGGGCCACAGCGTGGCCTGCCATCGCTGGAGAGAAGTCCCATAAGCCTAAAGCCCGGGAAGGGGTCCTTTAGAGGACTCCTTCCCGGGCGCCGTTAGTTTTTTAATTTCCATGAAAGGAGACCTATCCGCCGTGAATTCCCTGACTCGCCGCCTCTCTTCCATGCTGGAGCGGTGGCTGCCCGACCGTTGGACCTCCCTTTCCTATGCCATCGCCGACGGCGAAGAGCTCTTGGCCGCCGGCGCTCTGGGAGACCAGGGAGGGCCGGAGAAAAGGCCCGCCACCCTGGATTGCTGCTACAACGTGGCCTCTATATCAAAAGTCTATTGCGCCGCCGCGGTGATGCAGCTGGCCGGCCGGGGGCTGCTGGACCTGGACCGGCCAATTGTCCAGTACCTTCCGAAGTTCACCATGGCCGACCCCAGGTACAGACAAATCACCCTGCGCCACTGCTTGAGCCACAGCAGCGGCCTTCCCGGAACCCAGTGGAGGGGCTTTTCGGTCACCTCCCTGGAAGGGGCCGATTACTACAGCGACGTCTACGACTACCTGAGCAAATCCACCCTCAAGGCCGACCCAGGCAGCTATTCGGTCTACTGCAACGACGGCTTTACCCTGGCCGAGATGGTCCTGGCCCAGGTGACGGGCCAGGACTACGGCGACTACGTGACCCAGCACATCGCCGAGCCTCTAGGAGCCCATTCCACCCGTTTTTCCTCGAACCTCAACCCCAGCTGCCCTCTGATAAGGGAAGGCCAAAAGCCGGCGGAACTGCTGCTGATCCGAGGAGGCGCCGGCGTCACCACCTCTATGGTAGATCTAGTTAAATTTGGTCAAGTCTTTCTTACTCCTTCTCCTGTATTAGATCCCGATCTGGCCGCCGAAATGGCCCGTCCCCAGGGCCGCACCTTTCTGCGGAACGACCACAAGAGCCCCCGTTACGGCCTGGGATGGGACAACGTGGCCCTAACCGACAGCGAGTACGATCTGGGCCGGGGGGCCCTCTACAAGGGCGGCAACAGTTTCCAGTTCAGCACGGCTTTTCTGGTGCTGCCGGAGTTTCGGATCACGGCGGCCCTTTCGGAGACCCACGACTGCGGTTTAGCTCCGGCCCTGACGCTCTATCGGCTGGTCTCGGAAGCCCTGGCCGAGAGGGGCACCTTCATCCGCCGGAGCTCCCCTATCCCCGAAGAGCTGAAGGCCCTGGAGGGGCTCTACTTCACGCCTGGCAGCGCTATCGAATTCCGCTGTGGCCTCGCCAGCGCCGACCTGACCTGGACCTTCGCCGACGGCAGCCATCAGGCGCTCCAAGAAAACCTCCGCTGGGACGGCCAGAACCTTCAGGATCCCTCGGGCCAGACTGCCTACAGCTTTGAGACCGCCCAAGGAGAGATCTTCTTGATCCAGCGCCTCAGAGGCCTGGAGTCGCCCATGGCCCAGCGAGCCCGGGACTTCCCCAAAAACCAAGCCTGGGAGGCCCGGGAGGGCAAGATCTATCTGGTCTGCGACGCCGGCGCCCAGGATCTGGTGATAGGAGAAAACATGACGGCCTTTCAGGTCTCGGTCCAAAAGGGCTGCCAGGGCGTCTATTGCCTCTCCTTCGTCCAGCGGGAGGACAGCGGCGTCTACAGCCATTTCGACGCCAGGGTCCGGGCCCTGGACGACCAGCGGGGACAGGGATTCCTGCGCACACCGGCCAATCCCAGCCGGGATCTGCTAGACCCCCGGTTTTTCGTCCAGGAAGGCCAGGAATACTGCTTCGCCGCCTCCTACTGCTACCGCAGCGCCCAGGGGCTGGAAGCCTATGAGGGCCAGCCCTTTCCCCAGGAGCGCCGCAAAAACGGCCTTTACCGCCTGGAAGGGCCCCTCAAAGAGCTGCCCTCCATCCCCCAGGGCCACAGGCTCCTGCTCCTGAGGGAAGACCTGAAGCCCCACTTCGATTCCCTGCGGCAGCGGCCCGAGGATTTCAGCCCCCTGGAAAAGGGCTTTGTGATCCTGATCTGATCTTTTAGGCCCAAAACACAGCCGCCCAAGACCGGCACAGGTTTAATCCTATGGGCCCATAGGGAATAGGGATAAAGGGAGATGGAGCGCCGGGAATTCCCTTTTGTGCTATATTATTGTCACATTCGGCGCGGCATCTACAGGAGGAATGGACCATGTTGAGAATCGGCATCGCCCAGATGGAGGTAACCCTGGGCGATCGAGAGAGAAACGAGAGCCGGGTGGAGCAGTGGATGGAGCGCTATTGCCGCCCCACCGAAGAGCCAACGGTCATAGTGCTGCCCGAGCTCTGGAACCTGGGTTACGCCGTGGCCGGCGGCGCGCCCCTGGCCGACGTTGACGGCCAGCGATCGGCGGAATTTTTGGCAAAGCTGGCCCGGCGGTACGGCCTGTGGTTCGCCGGTGGTTCGGTGCTGGCCCGCTGCGGCGGCAAGCTGGTCAACAGGGCCCTGGTGGTAAACCCCCAGGGAGAGCTGGTCTGCCATTACGACAAGGTCCATCTGTCGCCTGTGCTTAAGGAAAACGAAATTTTCTCCCCCGGCGATAGCCCGGGAATTTTCGAGATCGACGGAATCAAGATAGGCCAAGCCATCTGCTACGACCTCTGCTTTCCCGAGTGGATCCGCATCCAGGGCCTGCTGGGCGCCCAGGTGCTTCTGGCCTCCACGGCCTGGCCCCAGTTCGACATCGCCATGATGCCGGCCCTCATGCTGGGCCACGCCGCGGCGAGCCTCTTCTACGGAGC
>CAZNRB010000039.1:0-12815 GCA_964575405.1 uncultured Synergistaceae bacterium
GCCGCCCTCTGGTAGTTCTTTTTCAGGCCATGGATCTACCGCTGCTCGCGGCGGTAGTCCTGCTGTTTTTCATCGGCGTGGCGGCTATATTCAGCGCTGCCGGGGGGGCTCCAGGCCAGGGGGCCTATTACGGGATGCGCCAGCTCCTGTGGGGTCTCGTGGGTTGCGGTGCCTTTTTGGTGATCTTCGCCTTGGATTTGGAAAGCCTCCTTAGGCAGTCCTATTGGATCTACGGCGTTGTCTGCGCTGTGCTGCTGCTGGTGCTCCTTTTGGGCTTTTCCGCCAAGGGCGCCCGGTCATGGCTGAATTTGGGCTTTATGAACTTCCAGCCCTCGGAATTGGCCAAGATGGCCCTGGCCCTGGCCCTGGCCCGGCAGATGAGCCTCTATCCGCCCCTTAGCCCCCGCTATTTTCTCGAGGCCTTAGCGCTGGGCTCCGTGGTCTGCCTGTTGGTGCTGCTGCAGCCCGACCTGGGGAGCGTTTTGGTCTACTGTTTCATGATCTTTGTGGCCCTTCTGGCGGGAGGATGTCCTGGCCTATACGCCGCCAGCCTGGTGGCTGTGGGGATGGCCTTTCTGCCGGTGGGATGGATGTTCCTCAAGGGCTACCAGCGCAACAGGCTCCTGGTCTTTCTCCAGCCTTCCCTGGACCCATTAGGGGCCGGTTACAACGTGATCCAGTCCCGCATAGCCGTGGGCTCTGGCCACTGGCTGGGCAAGGGCTTTATGGAGGGCACCCAGAGCAAGTTGCGGTTTCTCCCGGAGCCCCATACCGATTTCATCTTCAGCGTCTACGCCGAGGAGTTCGGTTTCGTTGGTTCCATGGCGCTGTTGGGGCTCTACTTTTTCATACTTTGGCGAATGATTTCCATTGCCCTGAGGTCCAAAGACGTGGCTTCCAAGGTTTGGATCGCTGCCCTGACGGCGGGGCTGTGGTTCCAGCTCTTTGAGACCGTGGCCATGGCCATGGGGCTCATGCCCGTGACTGGGTTGCCTATGCCTTTGATGAGCTACGGCGGCAGTTCGCTGCTGTCCACAGCTGTTGCCGTGGCCTCTATTCTCAAGATAGGAGCTTTGAACGAGCTGGACCGCCTCGAAAACGCCATTCCCGACGAACCTCCTCCCTATTGATCGATCAGGGGAGTAGCTCCGCTGGTACCCAAAGGCCAGGGGCTTCAGGAGATAGAGGATCGGTCTTTCGCACGAAGCGGGCCCAGGACCCTCTTCGTGTCTTTTTTGCGCTGGATCCTGGCCGGCCAGCCGGTTGGATTCAATAAAATTTTGAATCAGGAATGATGACATGAGATTTAAAGAATTTGATGATCCTCGGTGGCCACTGATCGCTGGAGCGAAATGGCCAGCCCGTTACGCGGGCGCGGAATGGGGACAAATAACGCCTAAGGCCAAGGCAGGGCTGCGACTTTGCCTTTGTTTCCCTGACGTGTACGAAGTGGGCATGAGCTATCTGGGCTTCCAGCTGCTCCATCCTCTGGTCAAGGGCCTGGACGATATCGATGCGGAACGGGCCTATTGCCCCTGGGTGGACATGGAGGAGGCCATGAGAAGGGCCCGGCAGCCTCTCGGCTCTCTGGAAAGCGGCCGTCCGTTGAAGGATTTTGACGCCCTGGGCTTTACGCTTCAGCACGAGATGGGCTACACCAACATACTGACCATGTTGGACCTGGGCGGCGTACCGCTGCTGGCGTCGGAACGAGGCGACGGAGATCCTCTGGTCCTGGCCGGAGGCACAGGAGCCCTGACGCCGGAGCCCATGGCCGATTTTATCGACCTGTTCTGCCTCGGCGACGGAGAGTCCAATCTGCCGCCGCTGCTGGATTTGCTGAAACGCACCAAGGGACAGCCTCGCCGGGAGCGGCTGCGGGCGGCAGCGGAGTTGGATGGCGTCTACGCTCCCTCGTCGGTATGCTGCAGCTACGACAGCGAAGGGGTGCATTTTTCCTCAGACGTCCCTTTGCCTCGGAAAAGGCTAATCTGGGAGGATATGGACACCATAGCCCCCCAGTCCATGATAGTGCCGGCCTCGGGGATCGTCCACGACCGGGTAGCGGTGGAGCTCTTCCGGGGCTGTTCCAGGGGGTGCCGGTTCTGCCAGGCCGGCATGATCTGCCGTCCCGTGCGGGAACGGAGCCCCCAGGTGGTCCAGGACACGGTAAAGCGTCTCTGCGACCTCACCGGCTGGGAGGAGTGCAGCCTAGTGTCCCTGGCCAGCTGCGACTATCCCCAGATCGATAAACTGATCCTCTCCCTGGAGGACTACGTACTCAAAAAGGACACCCGATTGAGCCTGCCCAGCCTGCGGGTGGATAACTTTTCCATTGACCTGGCCGCGGGGATGGAGCTCATGAAAAAGGGAGGCCTCACCATGGCGCCAGAGGCCGGCAGCCAGCGCCTGCGAGACGTGATCAACAAGGGCGTCACCGACGCCGACTTGGATTCGGCCTTTGAGGCCGCCTTCTCCCACGGGTGGCAGAAGATAAAGCTCTATTTCATGATGGGCCTGCCCACCGAGACCGAGGAGGACCTGGCCGGAATCCTGGAGATCGCCGAGCGGGCCGCTGCCATAGGGCGGCGGCGCACCAAACGGGCGGCCATTAATGTATCGGTGGCCGGATTTGTCCCCAAGGGCCATACGCCCTTTCAGTGGGAGCCCCAGGCCAGGCAGGACCAATTGGCCCAAAAAGGAGCTTGGCTGAAGCGGCACCTCAAGTCCAAGGCCGTGAACCTGCGGTACCACGAGTCGGAGCAGTCCTTCATCGAAGGCGTGCTGGCCCGGGGCGACCGCCGTGTAGGAGCCGCTATCCTGGCGGCCTGGCGGCGGGGAGCCCGCTTCGACAGCTGGTCCGATACCTTCTCGCTGGAACGCTGGATGACTGCCTTTGCCGACGCCGGTATCGACCCGGCCTGGTACGCCAACCGCCGCCGGGTCCTGGACGAGGGCCTGCCCTGGGACCACATCGACACAGGTGTGACCAGGGCCTTTCTGCGGCGGGAGCTGAAAAAAGCCCTGGATGGTGCTGTGACGCCGGACTGCCGGAACCATCGCTGCAACGGTTGCGGTTGGCAGAATTGCGGTTGCCTCTGGGCCGGGAGCGGAAGGCCATGAGCAGGATTCGCGTGGCCTTTTCCAAGAGGGATTTTTTCTGCTTTGTCCGTCACGTGGAGCTTCCTCAGCTTTTCGGAAGGATCGTCCGCCGCGCTGGGTTGACCATGGAGCTGACACAGGGGATGTCGCCCCATCCCCGTATCACCTTGGGGCCCGCCCTTCCCGTAGGCGTGGTGGCTCTGCGGGAGCTGGCGGAGCTCTGGATCGTCGATCCCCCTTCCGCGGAAAATCTGTTGGATAGGCTCAACGCCGCGGCTCCCTCGGGACTCCAGTTTTTGGCCGCCGCCGAACTGGAAGGTCCGTCGCTGAACAAAGCAATCGACGCCGGGGCCTATTGGTTCGACCTCCGCGACCAATCCCGAAGGGGGCTGGTGGAATCGCCACTGCGCCAGGCCATAGCCCCAGAAAATCTGCTGTACCTGCAAGCCCTGGAGGACGGCTTCGAATTGGCCCTTGGCGACCCTTCGTCGGTGGGCCCTGGAGCGGTAGTGAAAGCACTTTCGGAATCGGGAGTCATCGGCGGCTGGCCGGAGATTTGCTTGGCTCGGACCACCTTGGGCCGTTGGAACCCTTCGTCGCAGCAGGTAGATCCGCTGCTTTAGCCCTTCAGAAAGCCTATTGGCCATTCTATTTTGAGGGGAGCGAAAAACTGCTTGGACAGTACTGTTATAAATCAACCCGATATAAAGATCCTGGCCAACACCATCGATCACGAGGAGTCCCGAGTGGCCATCGTGGAGGACGGCCATCTCAGGGAACTCTTCATAGAGAGAATGTGGGAGCACCAGAAAAGCGGAGAGATCTACAAAGCCCGGGTGGAGAGCATTCTGCCTGGCATGAACGCTGCCTTCGTGGCCCTAGGCGATGGGAGAAACGGTTTCCTCTACCTCAAAGACGCCCAGGGCATTAAGGTGCACCAGAACATGGAGCTCCTGGTCCAGGTGACGAAAACTGCACGCAAGAACAAAGGCGCCAGGGTAACGGCGCGAATCTCCCTCCCGGGGCGGTTTCTGGTGCTGGTGCCCGGCGGCCACGAGATAGGCATCTCCAAGCGGATCGCCGGCGACGATGATCGCCGGCGGCTCAGGGCTCTGATGAAGTCCCTGGAGATCGAAAACTTCGGCGTAATCCTGCGGACCGCTGCCGAGAGCGCCGACCGGGAGGCCATCGAGGCCGACCTGGAACGCCTCAAGGATCTTTGGAAAGAGATCGAGAAAAACAGCAAAAAACAGCTGGCCCCCTGCCTGCTTTACAGGGATTTGGGCCTCACAGGCCGAGTTCTCAGGGAGGAGCTGAGTCATGCCGTATCGGAAATCGTGGCCGACAACGCCGAGGAGTGCCAGCGCATAGGGGAATACCTCGCCCGCTATTCTTCGCCGGAGGCCCGCCCCGAAGTGTCGTTTCACCGCGGGGCCACGCCGCTTTTCGAATATTACGGCATCGAGAAGGAAATCGAGGCTCTTCTGGACCCCAAAGTCTGGCTGCCCTCAGGGGGCTATCTGGTGATCGATCAGACCGAAGCCTTGACGGTAATAGACGTGAACACCGGCCGCTACGTGGGCGGCCGGGACCTGCAGGAGACGGTGTTGGCCACCAATCTGGAGGCCGCCGAGGAGATAGCCCGGCAGCTGCGTCTCCGGGCCATCGGCGGCATAGTGGTGGTGGACTTCATCGACATGGAGTCCCTGGAGGATCGCCAGAGCCTCCAACGGCGCCTAAAACAGGCCTTTGCCGGCGACCGGTGCAAGGTTAGGATCTTCGGCATTTCCCCTCTGGGGCTGGTAGAGATGACCCGAAAGCGGGCCCGGACGGACCTGCGCACCTTGTTGACACGGCCCTGTCCGATCTGCGGTTCCCAATCCCGAGTCCTAAGGGAGGATGAAGTGGCGCTGTCGCTGAAGCGGTTCCTTCGAAAGGTCTTCGCCTCCAGTCGTGTCGACGCGGTGCTGGTGGACCTGAACCCCGAGATCGGTGCCTATGTGGCCGAGGTCTACCAGCGCCGCTGGGAAGAGGAATTTCAGCGCAAGATCCTGCTGCGTGGCTTGCCCGGCATGGGCTGGGAGAAGTTCCGCCTCGACGTCCAGGGCACTGTAGAAACCGTCGAAATGAAAGCTGCCCAGGGGCGCATCCGGGAGGAGCAGAGCTTTGTTTATCGAACGGCTGACCCTTAAAAATTTCAAAAGCTTCGGCGGGAGCCACGAGCTCGCTTTCGCCCGGGGCTTTACGGCTATCGTGGGCCCCAACGGCAGCGGCAAGAGCAACATCCTCGACGGCCTCCGCTGGGTCCTGGGGGAGGGAAACGCCGCCCGCCTGAGGATCAACCGCCAAAGCGACCTTATCTTTCAGGGGTCGGCAGGCTTGTCCCAGGCCGAAGAGACCGACGTGGCCCTGGCTTTGGCCGACGAGGACCGCCGGGGAGCGTTGCGCCGCCATCTGGACAGCTCCGGATCGGCCCTTTTCGTAGAAGGCCAACGGGTCCGTTTGCAAGACCTGATCCACTTTAAGCAGAACTGGCATCTGGAAGGCGACAAGTCGGCCTTTATCGGTCAGGGAGAAGTGACCGGCGCCATAGTCCAGAGGCCCTTTCAAAGGCGGCTCCAGCTGGAGGAGCTCTTCGGTATCGATCAGTACCGCCGCCGCCGCGATGACGCTCAGGGCGAACTGAAGCAGGCTGGCGACGAGATGGCCCGGCTCCAGACCTTGACGGCAGAGCTGGAGGCCCGGCGGCGGGAGATTGCTCCCGATCTGGAGAAGGCCCTAAAGGCCCAGGAGTTGGAAAACCGCCTTCTGGCACTGCGATCCGCCCTTTACCATCACCGGCGATTCGCCGAGGAAGCCCGGCAGGAAGACCTGGCCGAAAGGGCCAAGGCTACAGCGGCCTTTTCGGTAAGACTTCAGCGCTGGGCCGAGCTGTGGGATAGGGCTCTAAGGGCTTTGCGGGAAGGCGGCAGCGACTACGCCCAAAAGAGGGGAGCCCTCCAGGAGTGCCTAGAAGAGCTGACGCCGTCGCTGGACCACGCTAGGCAGAGGGAAATGGAGCTGGAGGCCGAGCGGCGCCAACGGGAGTTCGCCCTGGGCCGTCTGGAAGAGGAGCAGAGCCGCCGCGCAAAGGACCTGGAAGATCAGGAAAGGCTCCGGACTCAGGCAGCCCAGGAGACGGCAGCCCTGGACCGGGAAGTGGGGGCCCTTCTGCAACAGCAGCAGGACCTGGACAGCCGCCAGGCTGCCCAGGTCCAACGGTCCCAGGAGCTTCGCCGCCGCCGTCAAGAGCTGATAGAGCAGGAAGCCAAGGCCCAGGAAGAGGCCCATCAGATGAGGGCCCGTGCCGAGGCTCTGGGACTCCAGGGCTCCCAGCTGATCCAGCGGCTTGAGGAGCTAAGACGGCGAAAAGAGGAGATCATCTCCCGGCAGACTGACGAAGACCAGAAGTTAGAAGAGGCCGAGGAGCGTTTGGAAAGCCTTTCGGAGGCCCAGGCCCAGCGGGCGGCCCTCTCCCAGGAGCTGGCCATCAGGCTCCAGGGGTTGCGGCGGTCCATCGTCCGGGACGAAGCCGAATTGGATTCGCTTATCCAAAGCGCCGAAGGCGGCCTCTATCCAAGGCCCGTGCAGATGGTCCTTTCAGCGGTCAAGTTGGGCCGCCTGGCCATCGAGACCCTGCCGGCCCTGGAGGCCTTCAGCTGTCCCCACGAACTGGCCCTGGCGCTGGAAGCCTATTTGGGCGGACGGCAGTTCTGGCTTTTGGTGGACTCTATGGAGCAGGCCAGAACAGCCATCGAGCTGCTGAAGGAGCGAAAGGGCGGCCGTGCCACCTTTCTGCCCCTGGAGCGGTGCCGGCGGCTCCATTCAGCGCCCCTTCCCAAGGGCCAGGGCATATTGGGCTGGGCTGCTCAGTTGGTGACGGCCCTGCCGCGATGGAGTCCAGCGGTGGATCATCTTTTAGGCGATTTGCTGGTAGTCCAGGACTATGGCACGGGGGCCAAACTGGTAGCCTCTGGCGCCCGCTATCCCGTGGTTACTCTGGAAGGCGAGGTATTTTCGCCTGGTGGCACCGTCAGCGGCGGTCAGTCGGCCAAGTCCGGCGGAGCCATAACGATGCGCCGCCGGATCGCCGATTTGGAGGAGCGGTTGAAGTTGGACCGCTCTGCCCAGGAGGAGGTCCGGGGCCGCCTTGCCGAGGCCGAGGCCGCTGAGGCTAAGGCCCACCAGGCCCAGGAAAGGGCGCAACAGGCCCTAGAGGTCCAGCGCAAAAGGTCCGAGGACCTGCGGCGGGAGCTGAAGGACTGCCAGGGCGAACTGGCCGAGCTGACCCAGCAGCGGGAGGCCTCGGACGTCCGGATAGGCCAGTACGGCGACGCCGAAAAACAGGCCCTCCAGAGGGCTTCGGAGGCCCGAAAGGAGATAGACAGCCTAGCTCAGACCATGGCCGGAGAGGCCGGCCACAGCGGCGGAGAAGAGCTTCGCACCAGGCTGCTGCTCCAGCAAGAGCGGTTCCGGGGCGCCAAGTCCGACCTTGAACGGCTGGTCCACTCCGTGGCGGACCTGCGCCGCGCCGTGATAGCTGGCGGCCAAGAGCAGGCAAAGGAAAAAGAGGCCCTTCGGCTCTGCCAGGAGTCGCTGACCGGCGTCCAGGAGCGGCGCAGGAGCCTGGAGGAGGCCAAGGCTGCCACGGAACGGGATATGGCCGAGCTGGACCGGAAGAACTCCCATCGGGCCCTGAGGATGGAGCGCCAGATCAGTCGAACCCAAAGGGCCCAGGCTGCCATGGAGCGGGCCCGTCGGGACGAGCTGACGGCCCGCCAGGACCTGGAAAAGTCTCGTGGGCGGCTGGAGGAGATGATCGCCGCCTTTGAGGGCTCCTTTCCCTATCCCGGGGATTTCAAGCCCAGCGGAGAGAGCTTGGAGCGCATCGAAGGAAGTTGCCGCTACGTCGAGCGGGCCCTGAGAGAACTGGGCCCCGTCAACAGCGGCGCCATCTCAGAGGATCAGTCCCTGGAGGAGCGTCTGGGGTTCCTGAAGGAGCAGATCGCCGACGTCCGGCGGGGCCTGGAGGAGCTGGAGGAGATGATCCGCCAGGCCGATAACCAGGCGGGGCTGCTCTTCAACGACGCCTTGAGCCGTATCGACCGGCGCTTCGACGATCTGTTTCAAAAGCTTTTCGGCGGTGGCGAGGCCCATCTAAAAATCCAGGAAGGCCAATCCCTCTGGGAGGCCGGAGTGGAGATCATCGCCAGGCCGCCGGGGAAAAAGACCCTCTACCTGGCCCAACTTTCCGGTGGCGAGCAGTCACTGACGGCCCTGGCGCTTCTTTTCGCTTCCATGGAAGTGGCCCAGGTGCCCCTGGCGGTGCTGGACGAAGTGGACGCCGCCCTGGACGAGGTGAACCTCCTGCGTTTTGCCCAAATGGTGACCGATTACGCCAACCGGCTCCAGCTTGTGGTGATGACCCACCGGCGCCAGACCATGGAGCGGGCCGAAGTGATGTACGGCGTCACCATGTCCGAGCCCGGCCTCTCCCAGATCATAGGCGTAAAGCTGGAGCAATGGACATGACCGGGCGGGAAGATCTGCTGCGGGGGCTGCTGAAAATCCGTCAACCCCTAAAGGGCCCCAGAGTCAACGTGGACACCATCCTTCTGGCGGGCTTTACGGTCTTGCGACCTGGCGAAAGGGCCCTGGAGCTTGGCTGTGCCCACGGCGGCGTGGCCCTCATATTGGCGCGCCGTTATGCTGAAAACCCCATTACAGGGCTGGAACTCCAGCCGGAACTGGTCCAGTTGGCCCAGATCAACGCCAAGGAAAACGGACTAGAGGGGAACTTTCGTCCTCTCTGGGGCGATCTGCGGGACCACCGGCGGCTTTTTCGGCCCCAGAGCTTCCAGGTGGTGACGGTGAACCCGCCCTATGAGGACCCCGGCCAGGGCCAGCGCAGCCCCCTGGAGGCGTCCCGTCTGGCCAGGCAGGGCGAAGGCTGCACCTTGGCCCAGGTCTGCGATGCCGCCCGCTTTCTGCTGGCCAACAAAGGGCGGCTCTACATGGTCATGCGGGCCCGGCGGCTTGCGGAGCTCCTGGAATTGCTGCGCCAGCGCCGGCTGGAGCCCAAAAGGCTTTTGACGGTCCACAGCCGCCAGGACCAGGAGGCTTCTGTCTTTTTGCTCGAGGCGGTGCGGGCCGGTGGAGTGGGCTTGCAGGTTTTGCCTCCCCTGATCCTTTACGGCCCCGGCGGGGCCTACAGCCCCCAGCTGGAACACTTCTATCGAGAGGAGCCTCCCCGATGGCCCTTATCCTGATTCCCACTCCTATCGGCAACCTGGGCGACATCACCCTCCGGGCCCTGGAGGAGCTGAAAAAGGCCGATCTCATAGCCTGCGAGGACACCCGCCGCAGCGGTATGCTGTTGAAGCACTACGGCATCGAGGCCCCGGCCCTGGTATCCTATCAGAAGTTCAACGAGCGGCAGCGCACCGACGAGCTGCTCCAGCGTTTGGAACGGGGCCAGAGAATAGCGCTGATCTCCGATGCTGGGACCCCGGCCATCTCGGACCCCGGCCTGGTTGTCCTCCAGGCCGCCCTGGCGGCAGGCCATGAAGTGGACGTGCTGCCAGGCGCCACAGCCTTTGTCCCGGCTTTGTTGCTGTCGGGATTGGCTCCTCAGCCCTTCACCTTCGCCGGCTTCCCGCCGGAAGGGAGAAAGGAGCGGCGGCTCTTTCTGGAGGAGCTCCGGGACCGCAGCGACACCTTGCTGTTCTACCTGTCGCCCCACAAGGCCCAAAGACAATTGCCGGATTTCTTGGAGGTCCTGGGCGATCGCCCCGCCGCCCTGGTGCGGGAGATCAGCAAAATCCACCAAGAAGCCCGCCAAGGCTCCTTGAAGGAACTGCTGGGATCGCTCTCTTTGGGCGTCAAGGGCGAGCTGGTGCTGGTGGTCCAAGGGGCCTCTAAGGACCAAGAGAGCCAGGACAGCCTTTGGCAGCAGGAAGCCCAGGCCCTGCTGGCCCAGGGAAGGAGCACTAGGGAAATCGCCTCTCAGATCGTTTCAGCCTACGGCCTGCCGAAGAACAGGGTCAAATCCTGGCTGTTGGACCAGCACCGGGCATCCCAGGCCGACGCAAAGGCCCCAGAGGAATAGCTCCGGCGGCGGTCAGCTCCGGCTTCTCCATAGGGGCCAGGCATGATTGAAAATAGCGCAGAATCATTTTACATTTGATCCTCCCGGGGGCTATAGTAAACCAGTCCCCAGGAGGATCTTTTCTTTCCTGGGGCAGACAGAGCCCGGTCCGCCGTGCTGGTCTCTGCTGAAGAAAGGGGAGAATACCATGAAATGGATCGTCACAGCCCTTGGAGTCTTGGCTTTAATGGCCCTGTGGGGCCCCAGGCCTCTGGCCGCCGTGGAAGGTTCTCAAGATGGTGGCTTATCGGACGGCTTGATCTTTGTGGAAGGCGGGACCTTCAATATGGGCAGTCCCGAAGGAGAGCGCCAGAGGGGCCTCGACGAAGAACTTCACGAGGTGACCCTCAGGGGCTTCTACGTGGACCCCTACGAGGTCACCCAAAGGGATTATCGCGCCGTCATGGGGGTTAATCCGAGCCATTTCAGCGGCGACGACCTTCCGGTGGAAAACGTAACCTGGTACGACGCTATCCAGTACTGCAACAGGTTGAGCCAGAGCCGGGGCTTGGAGCCCGTCTATTCCCTGGAGGGCAATCGGGTCCTCTGGGACCGCAGCGCCAACGGATATAGGCTCTTGACCGAAGCGGAGTGGGAATACGCTGCCCGGGCAGGAACTACCTCGGTCTTCACCGTCGGCGGCCAGATCACCAGCGATGACGCCAACTTCGAGGGCAGCTATCCCTATCTGATCGAGGAGAACTACGTGAACCGCCGCAATCCCCAGGTAGTGACCAGCCGCTACCGGGGCACCACCATGGCGATGAACAGCCTGGCTCCCAACCGATTCGGGCTTTACCACATGGAGGGCAACGTGTCGGAGTGGTGCTTCGACTACTACGGTCCCTACGACCTATCGCAGAAAAACGATCCTGCCGGGGCCCTGTCGGGAACCCTCAGGGTAAATCGGGGCGGCAGCTATATCGATTTCGCCAAGCACCTGCGCAACGCCTACCGATCGGCCACCAACCCCATCGATGCCGGTCAGAATCTGGGATTCCGCATAGCCCGGAACGCCTTGCCCGGAGAGGGTGTGGTGGTTACCACCTATAGCCCCCAGATAGAGGTGCCCGAAAATCCCCGCATCCTGGTGGCCTACTTCTCCCGCAGCGGCAACACCCGCCGGGCCGCCGAGATGATCCAGCGCAAAACCGGCGCAGACCTGGTGGAAATCCAGATGGCCCAGCCTTACCGTGGCAACATATATCAGGTATCCCAGGAGGACCTGAACGCTGGATTTCGCCCCGAGCTTACCACCGATGTGGCCCTGGAGGACTACGACGTGGTTCTGCTGGGATATCCCACCTGGTGGGCCACCATGCCCATGGCGGTCTTCTCCTTTGTGGAGGGCCACGACTTCAGCGGGAAAGTGGTGGTGCCCTTCAGCAGCCACGGAGGGACCATGTTCGGCGACAGCGTCTCGGACCTAGCCAAGGCCCTGCCGGGCGCCTATGTGGGCGTGGGGCTGGAGTTCTATTATTCCGGCGGGGGAGAGCTGTCGGAGCGGATCTCGGCGTGGCTGACCCAGAACGGCATCGAGGAGCGATAGGGTGATCAGAGGGGTAAAAATTTCCCTGGACGTGGCCATGTATATCCTGTTTTTGTATCTCATGAGCTACCGGTCCGGCCGGGGCCTTTACCTCCACGGGATCTTGGGAGTGGCGCTTTTCGCGCTCTTTCTGCTGCACCATCTTTTGAACCGCCACTGGTTTAGGGGGCTCTTCAGAGGCCGTTACCCCCTGCGGCGGATTATAGTCACGGCCCTGGACGGGGCGCTGCTGGTGGTCATGGTGGTCATGTCTATCAGCTCTGTCATGATGTCCGGCGACGTCTTTGCCTTTTCGCCCTTCGTCCTCAGTCAATTCGCCAGGGACCTCCACAGCGCCTCAGCGGCCTGGGGCTTTGTGATAACCCTTTTCCACATGGGATTCCACTCCGACGGGGCCATGATAAAGCTGCGTCGCCGGGTCCAGGGGACTTTTTTCGCCCCCCTATACGGACCGGCCTTTTTCCTGGTCCTGGCCCTGGGGCTATGGTGTTTTTGGAGGACCTCCCTTTTGGCCAAGATGGCGCTGATCCATCGAGGCGCCCAGCCCTTCGACGCACTGACCTTTTACGGCCGCCATATTATGGCTACCTTGGCGGCCTGCCAGTTGAGCCACCTGGCGCTTCGGTGGACAAAAAAGTAGCCTAGGCGCCAGCCCAGGACAGAACAAAGGGCCCGGTCTCCATAAAAAGACCGGGCCCTTTGGGTTTTTAGGTTGGTGCGGAGAGGGAGAATCGAACTCCCACGGGTCGCCCCACAAGATCCTTAGTCTTGCGCGTCTACCAATTCCGCCATCCCCGCAGAACAGAAAGAGTATAGGCTAAGTTGCCACTTTCGTCAAGCCGTAAAGGTGAAAGCTTTGGCGAAACCGAGAGGAAACTAGGCCCGGCGCTCTTTGATGCGGGCCGACTTGCCGCTGCGCTTGCGCAGATAGTATAGCTTGGCCCGGCGGACCCGGCCCAGGCGCTTCACTTCGATGCG
>CAZNRB010000040.1:0-12765 GCA_964575405.1 uncultured Synergistaceae bacterium
GGGCGCCGTAGCGGGTGTGGCTGTAGGGGCCCAGTATCACGGCGCCCCCTTCGGCCATCACTTCCCGCATGTACTGGTGGATCACCGCCATGTGAGCAGGCACGTAGTCGCCGCCGAAGCGCCGGCAGGCCGACAGGCCGAAGAGATGGTCGTCCTCGTTGATGGTGCCTCCTACAGCGCAGAGGCTGTTGTGGCAGTTGGTCAGCACGTAGGGAATGGGAAAGGAGTCGAGGCCGCAGGCCACGGCGGTCTGGATCACGCCCACGTAGGTGATGTCGTGGGACGCCAGCTTGTCGAAATGGAGCCGCAACTTTTCCCCGCCCTGCTCCTCGTTGTGGGCCTCTATAATGGCCCTGGCCATGGTGCCAGCGCCCTCCTCGATGGGCAGCGGACCTTTGGGGACCCCAAGACCGGCTTCCGCCAGACGGCCTTTCAGCTCCTCTGCGCTCAGCTGGTGGGCCTTTTCCACCAGCACTTTGCCGTCGAACAGATATAGCGGATTATCGATCAACCTAACCATAAACACCCTCTCCTTTGTCCTTCCTGGTTCTGCGATTTTTGTCCCCAATCCCCCAAGGGCTCCCAAGCCTTCCAGTGGGGCCTTAGGGCTCCCGGGGAATCTGCTATACTTTGCTCAATTGTATTCAATTCTCGATCGCACTCGATTGCGGACTTCTTCAAATGCTTCAAATCCTCAAATGCTTCAAATAAGGAGGCTCCTGGTGATGAACGAAAAGGACTGCCTGATACTGGAGGCTCTCTACAGCGAACACAGCCTCACCCGGGCCGCCAAAAGGCTCTACACCTCCCAGCCCGCCGTGACCAGGCGGGTCCAGCAGATGGAACAGGAACTGGGCTGCCCCCTGTTGGTGAGGGGTACCCGGGGAGTGGAATTCAGCCCCCAGGGCGCTCTGGTAGCCCAATGGGCCTGCCGCAACCTGGAGGAACTCCGCCGCGTCCGAGACCAGATCCAAAACATGGACAGCGGCGCCCGCGGCGTGCTCCGGATGGCCTGCTCCAACGTGTACGCCAAGTTCCGGCTGCCCCGGCTGCTGCGGGCCTTCCGGGACAGCTATCCCAACGTGGAGGTGAAGGTCCGCACCGGCGTGAGCCAGCAGGTCCACCGCGTGCTCCTCCAGGGCGAGGTCCATCTCTCCATCCTCAGGGGAGAGTACCGCTGGGCTGGGATCAGGAAGCCCCTGGGAGAGGACCGCTACTACGCCGCCTCGGCCTTTCCCTTCGAGCTGGAGGACCTGCCCGGGCTTCCCCAGATCCGATACAGCACCGACGGACAGCTCCAGAACGAGATCGACGCCTGGTGGTTCTCTCAGTTCGACAGGCCGCCGCGGATCGCCATGGAAGTGGACAGCGCCGACACCTGCCTTTACATGGCCCGGGAAGGGCTGGGCTACGCCATCCTGTCGGAGCTGTCCCTGGAGAGCTCTCCCCAGCTATGCCGCCAGGCCTTGATCTTCGGCGACGGCACGGCGCTGAAGCGCCAGAGCAGCCTTTGCTACCGCCAGGAGGTGCTGGAAATTCCTCCGGCCAGGATTTTCATCGAATTCATGGAATCCTTTTCTTTCTAAGGATTTCTTTTTTATCCTTTAATAGCTAAAGTATATCGGAGCTTCTCCATAAAATCTAATGCCATTTATTCATCGTGACCCATCACAAAACCCTATGGGCCTGGCGCTGCAAAATTGTCGATCTCGACAACTTGCCCGGCCCTCGGAAAGTACCTACAATAAAAAATAATCCGGCCAAATCGCCGGCCGGTTCTCTTGTAGGAAAGGAGATGGGGCCATGAAAAGATTTCTTGTCCTTCTAGCCCTTTGGGGCGCCGTCTGGGCTGCTGGGACGGCCTGTGAGATCTGCGACTGTCTGGCCTTTCAGGGCTCCGAACGATTTTGCAGCCGCTGCGGCCACAGCGTCAGCTATCATCGCCGCTGAAGGAGCCTAGATTTTTTTGCTTTGCCCTCCGTTTTTGTGAATTGCCGATGGTGAATAGACTTAGGCCTCCCTGTTTAAAGGCCCGAGAAAGGATGGGATTATGAGGAAGCTGCGTCTGTTTTTTGGCCTCTCTGGGATCTTGCTGTTGCTGAGTCTTGCAGGATCAGCCCTGGGGGCCAGCCGCTTCGTGAACGGTGTCCTGGAGAGGGACCGCCAGGATTGCTATCTGTACCTGGATTTTCCCAGCGTTGACCGGATCCTGGAGGGCCGCTTCGCGGCGTTGCTCCAGGACCTAGCCCCGGAGCCAGTCCAGTTGTCGGAGCTGGAAAGCCTGGTGGACCTTTCGATTATGGTCCTGACGGATTCGGACCTGAAGTTTAAGGCCTCGTTGGTGGTGGCAGAGCTCCAGAACTCCCTGACGGAGGAACAGCTGGCCGAGGCGTTCCAGGAGGGAGAGCCCTTCGAGATGGAGGTTCCCGGGGGGCTGGACCTGAGGCCTCTGGGCTATCACGACGGCGGACCGGTGCCTTTCTACGGAGCTCTGCTGGTCCAGGAGGACCAGCGCAAATTTCTCTTGGGGGCCACCACGGTAGAATACCTGGAGGCCATGGCCCGGAAGGCTCACTCCAAAGGGCCCGAGCGGGCCAAGGCGGACCTCTACAGCCACCTGAAGCTCTCCCGTGCCGCCCTGAATTTGCCCGACCGGGTGAGTCAGGACCTGGAGATGGACCTGCTGGTGTTCGAGGACCAGGAGAGCTTTGAGGTCCAGCTTTCTAGCAACCTCCGGCTGCTCCTGGAGGACTACAGTGGACGCACCATCACCGGGAAGCCGCCCTCCCAGAGGCCTCAGCTGATCGGCAGGGGGCCCCTTTTCGCCCTGCTGTCGCTGCACAACCCCTGGATTCCTGAAGATCTGACGCCTGGCGACTTGGCCCTGGTCGATCAGGAGCGGGAGGAGCTGGAAAGGAACCTGGCAGCCCTGGAGCTCCTGACGGGCCTTTCCTGGGAGGACTGTCTGGCGGTGCTGCGGGCGCCTATGGCCCTGAGCCTCCAGGGATCTCTGGCAGTGCCTCTGTTCGGCGCCTTGCCCTCGGCGACGCTGCAGCTCTCCGGCGCCTCGGAGCGCTTTGTCCAGACCCTTTCGAGCTGGGCCCTGGCAACCGGCAGCCTCAGGGGAACTTCCGCCAGGCCCATCTACGCCGAACAGTACAGCGGTTGGAGCGGATTGGCCTTCAACTCCCCGACGGCGCCGGGGCTGGACCTGATCTTGGCCCACCAGGCCGGTAAGGGCTTGGCCGTGACTACCGCACCGATGGGTGAAAATCCCTTCAAAGAGGGGGCCCTGGAGGTGGCTCCGGAGATCCAGGACTTTCTGTCCCAGAGCCACGGTCTGGCTTTTAGCTGCGACGTCTCCGCCCTCCAGGACCGGCTACGGCAGATTATGCCGCTGGTAAAGCTCTTCGGCGACTCCGATTCCATCCAATTTATGGAACAGCTCTGCGCTGCCTTGGAGCCCTGGAAGGCTCTGACCTTCCAGCTGGACCTGGACAGCGCCGAGCTGACGTTGTACTTCGCCCCAGCGCCGCTGGAGGAGGCTCCTCAGGCAGTGCTGGACCATCAGCAGCCTGCCGGGACCCAGCCGCTTGCCGGCCCGGCGGCGGCTATCGCCCATCTGATGGCCCAGCCTCTGGACTCCATCGAAGCCCCTGCTGAATCCGATGAAGCCGACGGCGCCCCGGAGACCGCTGAAGCCCCGGCAGCACCTGAGGCCGCTGAGGAACCCCGGACCAGTCCCGAAGAGCCCGAGGCCCTAGAGGCTCCGGATGCCGAGGCCCCCCAGGAACCTGCGGTCTCAGACGAAGCCCCGACTGACACCGAGCCATTGGAGCCCCTGGCGCCAGGCCAGGACGACGGACCAGCCCAGGCCGAGACCTACAGCCAGAGAATGGTTCGCCTGATGGAGCCTATCTACGAGAACGTAGGCTACGACATCGACGGCGAGGTGATGGCCTGGATGGACAACGCCAAGTTCTTCATGATCGAGGACCTTGAGGAAAGGGAAGAGAATACCCTGATTTTCTACTGCGGCCTCACCACTGTGGGCCTTTCCGAGCAGGAGCGCCTGGACCTGGCCATTCAATGGAGCCGAAGCCATCCCGCACCTAATCTGGAAGTGAGCGTGAACGGCCAGGAATGCACCTTCTGGATGAGTCAAAGCCTTTCAGTGGAGACCGATCCGGGCGACGACGGCCTGTTGCTCTTCGCCGCGGAGTACGGCAGGAACCTTCGGGACCTGATGGACCTGCTGGATTGGTAATCAATAATCAATAATAAAAATAAAACAAGAGCGCCCCGGAGCGAGTCCGGAGCGCTCTTTTTTGGTTATCTTTTACGCCTAAAGCCAGCCCTTAGGCCGCGGTCTGGCGTCCCGACTTCCGCTTTTTCCACTCCACCCGGAGAAAATCGGCCAGCACCACCGACAGAGGCACCAGGGCGCCCCATACGGCTTTGCCCAGGAATTGGTCGCAGAGCACCACCGACACCACGCCACCGGCCACGAAGACGGCGATCATCGCCAGGTGGACCTTCAGCCTTTGCCCATCGGCACCGCCGCCGTTCCGGCGGGACCGCACCAGAAAAACGCCTACCTGGCGGATGTGGTTGGTGCAAAAGGTGGTAGCCATGGGAATCCCCTGGGCCTTTAAAAAGGTGGAATACTGCATTGAACAGATGAAATTCACCGCCACCTGGGTGATCTGATAGGGCGCCGTCTCTGGGACCAGGCCCAGCAGGGCCACCACCGCGATCTCCACCATCACAAGCGCCGTCTCCCAGCGGAGGTACCCTATTCGCCTCTCGGGCCCTGCCAGAGTCTCGGAGATGGCCGCACCGGCGCAGTAGGCAGAGATGGGCACCAAGAGGTACAGTGCGCGGCCCCAGTCGCTGCGACCCATCGCCATGGCCAGCAACACGAAGTTGCCCGTCTGGGCGTTGCAGAACACGCCGCCGCGAAGGGTATAGGTGAAGGCGCCGAGAAATCCCCCGGCGAACATCAAGGTGAGATAGATCCAGAGTTTTTCCCATTCCTGATAGATCTGGGGCGCCGAAGGGACGCCCTGTTGCCGCTGTTCCATTGCTGCCGTCCTCCTAGGATAAAGGGTTTTAACCACGGGGGCTCCGCGTGTTTTTACGTTATCAGAAAAAATACCCCTTCCGCCGGGGACTGTCAATGCCGCTCACCTCAGAGAGGCCTTTCAAGGGCTTTTCTTCGGTCAACTTATGATATACTAGACGCTCAATTTCGAAGTTGTAGAATTTCCAAAGGGGGATGGATTTTGTGAATTGGTGGAGCTTGTTTTCCTACGCCCTGGTGTCCTTCATCACGCCGGGGCCCAACAACGTTTTATCGCTGTCCAACGCCAGCCAGATGGGATTGCGGCGGGCCCTGCCCTTTAATTTCGGGGTATTGTTGGGTTTTTCTACGGTATCACTGCTCTGCGCCCTGCTCTGCAGCGTCATAGCTGAGCTGCTGCCCAAGATCCAGCCCGTCATGATAATGCTGGGGGCGGTCTACATGATCTATCTGGCCTGGAAAATCCTCCACAGCTCCACGACGATAGAATCTCGCCGGGGCCCCTGTGGCTTCACCGCCGGCGTGACCATGCAGTTCCTAAATCCCAAGTGCTTCATCGGCTGCATCATCGCCATGCAGTCCTACGTACTGCCCTTTTATCAGGGCCAGCCTCTTAAGGTCAGCCTAATCGCCCTGGGGCTGGGATTTTTGGGGTTTCTTTGCACCCTCTGTTGGGCCCTGTCGGGGGCCCTGTTCAAAAGGATCTTTTCGGAGTACGGCAGGATCACCAACACCGTCATGGCCCTGTTGCTGTGTTACTGCGCCTTGGCGCTGTTCCGTTAAATCGAGATTCCGCCATTAAAAAGCGGCTCCCAGGATGGCCAGGAGCCGCTTTTTCGTGGCTTATGCGGCAAACTACTCCACGCCGCAGAGGGTCTTCAGGATGGGCTGAAGTTCCGTGGTCTTCTCGATGGTCACCAGGGGGACGTTATTTTCACCGCAAAGGTCGGTGAAGTAGCCGTCCTCGTTGCCGTCGGAACGGACCAGCATCAGGTCCACCTTGGCCGCGTAGGGCACGAAGGCCTCGGAGTTAGGACCGCGACGGTCGGGACCGCCAATGTGCATTCCCACCACATAGATCCCGTTGGCCTTGGCCTGGGCCAGCAGCTCGTCGCAACGGGCCACTTCTCCGGCGATGTCCAAACCGGCGGCTCCCAATCCCTTGCCGCTGCCGCCGAGCACGCAGACCAGGATCTTGTACTGGGACCAGTCCACGTCCTTGGCGTAGACGTGAAGGTCATAGGTCGTTGGCAGGCTGTTCCTCTTGGCCAACAGGTTCACGAAGTTGCCGTCCTGACTCTGGCCGAAGGGAGTGACCAGCATAGCTCCTCCTACCGTGGGAATCTCGGGCTCCGCCATGGCGGCGGAGGCAGCCAGGACCAGCGCGGATAGAAGGGCGATACAGGCGACTAGCTTTTTCATCTACAGACACCTCGGTTTTAAAAATCGGACAGACTGACTGTCCTGCCCGGAAGGGCTTGCCCCTCCGGCGCGATCACTATTGTAGCAGAATCGGAAATTACCAGCTCCAGGCGTCTCCGCCGGCTCCGGCAAAAGGCGCTGCTGGCCCCAGAGGGACAGCAGCGTCGAAAGAGACTGGAGCTCTTACCAAGCCACGGTATAGGCGTCTCTGGTAGGATCGGCGCCTACGGTCCACTGGCCGTTCTCGAAGAGACCCAAACCAAGGGATCCGGTGTTGTTGGTGGGAATCACTTCATAGCCCATATCCTTCAGCTGCTGAAGCACGTCCTCGGGGAAGCCAGGCATGTAGTGGACGCCGCGGGCGATTTTGCCCTCGCTGGCGGTGTTGCCCGGCGCCGCGGTGGCAAAGCGAGGCGACTCCACGGCCTTCTGAGGACGCATGCCAAACTCCACGATGTTCAAGAAGCCTTGAAGCTTGGTCTGCTCCTGACGGTCGGCGTTGGGGGTGCCGAAGGTCATGATGGGGGCGCCGTCCTTCAGGACGATAGAGGGCGTGATGGTCTGGACGGTGCGCTTGTGGGCCTCCAGATGGTTAGGCAGCTCGGGATCCAAGGCGTACTGCTGAAGCCGGTTGTTCATCAGGATACCCAAGCCGGGGACCATCAGCTTAGAGCCAAAGAAGCCGTTGATGGAGTGGGTCACCGCCACCACGTTGCCGTACTGGTCAGCGCAGAACATGAAGGTGGTATCGGGCCCCAGCTTGTCGTAGTCCACGTGGTACTTGGCGTAGGCCACGGGGATCTCGGTCACAGCCTTCTCCATGTCGATCTCGGCCATCATCTCCTTGGCGAACTCCTTGGTCAGGAAGTCGGCGGGGTACTGATAGAACCGGGGATCAGCTCCGAAGCGATTGCGGTGGTTCAATCCGATGTTCAGAGCCTGGACGACCACGTTGACGTAGTCCCTGGAGTTGTGCCCCATGGCCTTGAGGTCGTAGTTCTCCAGGATGTTCAGAGCTTCGATCAGAGCCGTGCCCTGGCTGTTGGGAGGGGTGCAGTACACGTCGTAGCCCCGGTAGTTGGTGCTGATGGGCACGGTCTTCTCAGCCCGGAACTCCGAAAAGTCCTCCAGGGCGAAGTGGCCGCCCTCGCTGCGGTTCCACTCTACCAACTGCTCGGCGATGGGGCCGCGGTAGAAGTAGTCCTCGGCGGCCTGGTAGCCCTCGGCCAGGGTTTCCTTGGAAGCGGCTACCTCGCCCATGGTCTTGAGCAGGTTCGCGTAGTCCTGGTTCTTGTAGAGGTCGCCGGGCTTCAGGGGCTGACCGCCGGGGGCGAAGACGGCCAAAGCGGCCTCGTTCATGCCGTTAAGGCTGGATCCCACGTAGTGACCGAAGAAGTCGTCAACGATAATGCCCTCTTCGGCCATCTCCACCACCGGCGCCAGGATCTCCGCCAGGGGCATGGTACCGTGGTCCCGAAGCATGGTCATCCAGCCGCTCCACTCGCCGGGCATGTGCATGGCCTCAATGCCTTCGGTGGGGATGCCGCCCTTTTCAAAGTAATAGTCCAGATCACCGCTCTTGGGAGCCCAGCCTGTGCCGTTGTAGGACTCCACTTGACCGGTGGCGGCGTTGTAGAGGATCAGCTGCAGGTCGCCGCCGAATATGTGGCACATCAAAGCTTCCGAAAAGCTCTGAGCCGCCGCCATGGTCAAAGCCGCGTCAAAGGCGGTGCCGCCCTTGGCCAGGATGTTGTAGCCGGCCATGGCTGCTTGGGGACTGCCGGCATGGGCCACCATTTTCCCGCTTACCGGCGGACGGGTTTGATTGATCACCATGTTCGCCGAAGCTGCGCTGGCTACCAGGCTTAAAGCCAGAGTAGCACCCACAAGGACCTTGAACTTCATCGTGCAACTCGCTCCTTTCTGGGACAACTCCGAAGGCATTGCCTTCAGATCCTTCCCCCGACGGGATTGCCGGGGGATCTAGCCTATAGTTTTAATACCCCAGTTCCTGGCGGTTCTTAGGCACCACTGTCTAGCACGAACACCGGAGCGTCGCCGGGAGTGTGCCCTTGAGACCGTCGACATAGTCGCTTAGATGCTTGACCTTGGCCGCTCCAGGACCCTTCACAAAGAGCTCGATCTCATACTGCTTCAGAAACTCCCTGCCCCTGCCGGAGCAGGAGATGGTGCCTACCAACCGTAGGCGATGCTGTCGGACCGGGGATCGGAACCGGCCCATTTGCGGTTCTGCTGGTGGTCGAAGCCGATAGCACCCATAAAACCGATGTACTCCCAGTCGGCTTTAGACTGGACCACATAGCCCATGTCCTCGGACAACTGGCGACGCACCTCTTCGGGAACTCGTGCTTCGATTTGGATGGTTTTGGGATAGGAGGCATGGCTCTTGATACCCATGGGATGGCGGCTCTGGAATCGAGGAGCCTCCACGGCCTGCTGGGGATTCATGCCAAACTCAGCCACGTTAAGGAACACTTGAAGTTTAGCCTGCTCCTGCACATCAGCGCCAGGCGTGCCAAAGGCAAGGAAGGGCTTGCCGTCTTTCAGCGCTATAGACGGAGTGATGGTCTGAACGGTACGTTTCCGGGGCTCCAGGAAGTTAGCTAATTCGGTGTCCAAGAAGAAATAGGGCATCCGGTTGTTCAGGATAAAGCCCCGTCCGGGCACCATAAGACAGGAGCCAAAGGCACCGCACTGGCTGGTAGTACAGGCCACCACGTTGCCCTCAGCGTCAGCCACCGCCATAAAGGTGGTATCGCCTTGGCGTCCGTAGTAGATATCGCCAAACTCCTCTGGGTTCCCTACCGTAAGCGCGCCATCCATGGCCGTTCCAGGGTGCATTTCCTGGCGGCGGGCCTCGGCAAAGGGTTTCTGGATCATGGCCACGGGATTATTGTGGAACCTGGGATCGGCCAGGTTGTAGTTGCGGTCTTCCAGAGCCAGGTTCAGCGCCTGGGTCACCACGTCGATATAGGCAGCGGAGTTGTGGCCCATGGCCTTGAGGTCATAGCCTTCGAGGATGTTCAATGCCTCCAGCAGAGTCCATCCCTGGCTGTTGGGGGGGCAGACGTAGACGTCGATTCCACGATAGCCGGTGCTGTGGGCCTCTACTTTTTCTGCCCGGAATTCCGCCAGATCCTCGTAGGCGATTAGACCGCCCAAGGAATCAGAAAAGGCTGCGATCTCCCGAGCGATAGGGCCACGGTAAAAATAATCCTCGGCCTCTTTGTATCCCATTTCGCCGATCTCCCGGAGCAGCTTGGCGTAGTTAGGGTTGACTATCACGTCGCCGTACTTGGCCAGGGCTCCGTCTCGCCCATAGACGGCTTTGGCTTCGTCGTTCATGTGGCGATAAAAACCGGCGCCCCAATTGGCCATGAGCTGGGAAAAGACGTGACCGTTTTCGGCCAGATCTATGGCCGGCTCAAAGATCTCCTTCAGAGGCATGGTGCCATAATCTTGGAGCAACATCATCCAACCCGAGAAGGAGCCAGGGATTTCCACCGACAAAATACCCTCTTCGGGGATGCCGCCTTCTTCGATGTAGCGGTCGATAGTAGCGGCCTTGGGGGCCCAGCCAGTACCGTTATAGGTGTAGACTTTGCCCTCCTTAGCGGAGTAGACGATGATCATGGCATCGCCGCCAAAAAAGTCGTTCATCATTGGGTAGGTGATGCCCATGGTGGCTGCCATGGCCACTGCAGCGTCAAAGGCATTACCGCCTCTGTCCAGGATCTTGAAGGCCGTGGCGGCAGAATACTGGTTATCACCTATGACCACATAACGCCCCGTGGCGGGATAACGGGTGGTAAAAGGCGTCCTGGCAGCAGGAGCCCCTGAAGTAGGAGTCCAATCAAAAAGCTCCTCCTGAACTAACGGTTGATCGGGGACCACCTGGCCCATGGCATTTTCTCGCGGCGCCGCTGAAGCGCTGAGGGACAGGGCCCCTAACAGCATCAGAGACGCAGCCCAGAGCTTTGCGTTTTTGAAACCCATTCCATCACCATCTTGTTCTGTGATATTCCAAAGTAAACCCTTCTGTACGGGACAAACTATTCCTGTACAGCCCTATACAAGTGCATAGAATATAGCATAACAATCCATATGCTATTCAGAGCGACTTCCTGCTCTTCGGATCAGCTTTCCCCCGACGGGTTTCGCCGGGGGAGCTAGCCTATAGTTTTAGTTAATACCCCAGTTCCTGGCGGTTCGCAGGCACTGGACGCAGGTAGTGGCCCACGCCGTTTTCCTGGATTTCTTCGTAGCTGGGTACGTTGGTGATCACTATGGCGCGATCGGGGTTCATCTCGGAATAGAGCTGGGCGTAGGTGCAGACGGTGGCCACGTTACGGCCAGCCCGGACCTCGATGGGAACGCCGCCTTTGCTATAGGTGACCTTCAACTTGCCAGTGGCCAACAAATCCTCGTAGATGGGATCATACCCCGTCACGGCCAGAGTCTCGTCGGTGTAACCCCGAGCGGAACCCTGACTGGGGTTAGGCGTCTCGGACAGGAAGGCCAGGGCATTGGTGAAGTCTCCCAGCTCACGATGGGAGAAGCCATGGAGTCCCACCGGCGAGGCCTCTATCCGCATGGCGATGTCCATCATCTCCAGCTCCATCGAGACCATGGTGGTCAAATCCAGCGCTCTCTGGTGAGCGCAGACGGCATTGACCAGAGGCTTTTCGGGCGGGGCTTCGTGCTGGTCCACGATCATGTCGGCGTTTTCCTGGCGGACCATCTCGGCGAAGGCATAGGCCACCTTCTGAGTCAAAAAGCCGTTGGGGTTGCCGGGGTGTCCCCGGTTCAGGTTGCGGATCTCGTCAGCAGCCAGCCTCTGCCCCGAAGGATAGTGAAGGTACATATCGGGATCGGGGAACTGGTGGACGGGATTGGTGCCGCGGCCACCGTAGCGGAAACGGCGCTCGCCCCAATCGGTCTTGATGGTGTAGTTGGGAGCGTGTCCCATTCCAGGTTCAGTCCAGGAAAAGCCGCTCAGGCAAGACTGGGGCACAACGATCATCTTGCCCTGCTCTATCACGGCGTTCTCCAGGAAGATGGTGGAAGAGATCACGCCGGCCGGCTCAGTGGGGTGGGTGCCGCCCATGAGGATGAAGGTGCCGCCGGGTTTACCGCTGTCCAGCACGAACACCGGCGCGTCGCCGGGAGTGCCCTTGAGACCGTCGAAATAGTCGCTTAGATGCTTGACCTCGGTCACTCCAGGGCCCTTCACGAAGGGCTCGATCTCGTACTGCTTCAGAAACTCCTTGGACGAGGCGGTCAGGATCAGGGCAACCACCGCTGTCAGCAGGAGCCCAAAGCCGACTTTGTTCTTGTTCATTACAATGGCCTCCTTACCAACCACTTCAGCGAATCAGGAGCAGCCGCAAGACCATGGGAATCAGGGCGATGGCGCATCCGATCTGGGCGCTCTTGGTCTTGGCGGTGAACATGTTCCAGAAAAACAGCCCAGTGAAAAGGGCCACCATGGCCATGTAGGCGTACTTCATGATCAACAGTTGCATAGTTTTTCACCGTTCCTTCTATCTATCAGCTCTATCAGCAAAGACGGCTTAAATGTAAATCAGAACGGCTGCGCCGAGAATCAGCGACAGTACTGCTGGAACCGCGCATTTCTTCAGCATAGCCTTGTTCTCTTCGCCGCTGAGCTGCAGCACCTTGCCGGCAAAGAGGCCGCTGACGGCGGTGGGAGGCAACAGGGCGCCGACGCTCATCAGAAGGGTCAGAGCCGAAGTAATCCAGATGGCGTCCTTGTTGGTGAAGGCCATGACCAGGGGGATGCCCAAAACGCCAGCAGCGCCGAAGGGCATCAGCAAGCCGCCGACGATGGGGCAGATTATGGCGATGGACAGGTAAAGCAGCATGCCCGAAAGGCCCAGAGCCGCCAGCACCGTCACGCCCCGGGCACCGGTCATGCCCATGACCTGGATCAGAGCGCCCACGGCGGCGAAGAGGGCCATAACTTCGATGGCGTTTTCCATGGAGTCGTGGGCTACCTTGAAGAAGTTGATGCGGCGGCCGCAGAAGAGGGCCACGATAATGGCCATGAAGAACACCAACGGAGTGCCGGGGTCAATCTGAGGGAACTCGCTCTTCAGCAGCATGTAGGCGATCAAGAAGATCAAGGGGATGTGGGGCACCAGTCCCTTGACGTTGGGATCCTGGGGAATCTCCGCCAACACCTCGTCGATGTGGATGGTCTTTACGTATTTTTTAGT
>CAZNRB010000041.1:0-12609 GCA_964575405.1 uncultured Synergistaceae bacterium
GGCACGATCATAAAGCCCAGGCCCAGCCACACGGCGGCGGTGGCGCCTACGGACATCATCAGCATAGGCAACAGCGCCGGCATGGAGCCGTAGACCGGAGCCCAGAGGGAGTTTCCTATAGCCAGGGTATCGGCGGCGTCGGTCTTTCCGTCGGGGTCCACGCAGCGGATCAGGGCCAGACCGGTGGGAACCGAGCCGGTGGCGGCGCCGTAGAGGCCCACGCACTTCTCGAACCAGTTGTGACGGTGCAGGGCCTTGTGGAGCACCAGGCAGAACAGAGCCGTCAAAGCCACCACGGGGACGCTGAGGATCAGAATGGGCACGATCAGCGCCGACACCAGTTTCAGATCCATGGTGGCCACCGCCGAGACGATGGTGATCTCCAGGCCCAGGCCGGAGATGGAGTTGATGGTCCGGCGATCCACGAAGCCCTTGAACTTAGTGCGCTTTATCACGTTCCAGACCAGCATACCGGCCAGGATGCCGTTCATCAGCGAGGGAAGCTCGGAGATGATGTTCAGATAGGGCACGCCCCGAGCGGCGCCCTTGATGAGGCCCATGCCCCAGTTGCCCAGGGCCATGCAGGACAGCACGATGGCCAGCTGGAAGGAGAAGTTGTCGATGCCCGTGCTGGGAACCCGGGCCACGCCGATAGGCGACTGCTTGTCGGCAGGAAGAAGGCCGCCGAAGAAGCTGGGGTTGTTTTTGAAGTCGTTAGAAGCCTGGGTGGCCCAGCCCTTGCGGACGCCCCAGTTGATCATGACCATGCCGAAGACGAAGCAGGACAGCACGCCCAGGGTGGACATGATCATGCCCACCGAGGTGTTGCCCACGATGCCGAACTCCTCCCAGGCAGCGCCGGCGCTGGCCGCCGTGCCGTGGCCGCCCCAGTAGGAGAACACCGCCTCGGAGCCCCAACCGAAGGGCAGCTCGGGCCAGATCTTCTCCATGAAGGCGCCCATGCCGCAGCCCAGGGCCATCTGCATGCCGTAGACCGACACGGTGATGCAGAGATGGGTAAAGTAGGCGTTGGCCTTGGAGCGGTCCATGTCCACGCCGATGACCGAGCAGGTGAGCACCATGGTGATCATCACGCCGGCCATAGAGGCGAAGGACTGGGGCACCGGAAGCAGGTTCAGTCCCTGGGGGCCCAAAAACAGAGCGATGCATCCGCCCACGATGGACGCGGGGATGTAGTAGCGCTGAAGGGGCTTGACTACTTCCCGGACGGCGAAACCGGCCAGCAGGTAGGCAAACAGAACGATCATGTCGTTAAAAAGGCTACCAAATGTCATGGATCCACACTCCTATCGTTGAATTGACAGGTCCTTCTCCTGGAAGGGCCTGGCTGTGTGAATCGGGGACCTTGAAGGTCCTTCGATCGCGGAAGTTAGCGAAGAGAACCGACGATTTTCAATTAGAGCCTTGCAGTGCCTAGCCCTTGAGAAGGCTGTTGACGTAGATCTGGAGCACCTCGGCCTTGCCAGCCGGTTCGGGGTGGCGGGCAAAGCGGTGCTTCTGCTGGGAGAACTCCTCGGCGTAGGCCTCGATCTCCTCCATGGTGGGGGTTATGTCGGCCTTCAGCAGCAACATTGAATCGATAAAGGCGGCAAAGTCATCGACCCCAGAAAATCCGCAGAGCTCCATGGCCCTCTGGACCCGGGCAACGTTGACAGGCTCCTTGAAGATCTTGAGGTACTGGGCGATCAGCAGGCCGCAGGCCAGACCGTGGGGGATCCGCTTGTGATGGGTCAGAGCATAGCTCATGCCGTGGGGCAGGCAGGAGCCCGTCTGGGTGTTGGTGATGCCGCCGATCAGCGAGACCATCATGTGCTTCTCCCTGGTCTCGTAGCTGTAGGGGCACTTGGCCGTGAGAGAGCCAGCGTCGCTCAGGACCTGGCGCATCTCAGGGACGCACTGGGCGAAGTACTGGAAGCCGATCTCGCAGATCGCCCGAGAGAGCTCGCTCCCCGCCGCCGAGATATAGGACTCCAGACAGTGGCACAGGGCATCGATGGAGGTGGCGCAGCTGAGCCGCAGGGGCATCTCCATCAGGTATTGGGGGTCCAGCAGGGCATAGCGGGGGAAGATCCGCGGGGCGATGGCCTGTTTGGTGGCCAAGTCGTTGCGGGTGAGCACCGAAAAATGAGTCACCTCGGCGCCGGTACCCGCCGTGGTGGGCACCGCGACGATGGGCAGGGACTGCAAAGTTCCGTCGGAAAAGAGATCCAGCCCCGCCTTGTCGGGGTTTTTCAGCAGCACCCCGATGGCCTTGGCCGCGTCGATGGGAGAGCCGCCGCCGATGGCCACGATAAAGTCGGGGGCGAACTGCCCTGCCTTGGCCGCGGCCTGTTCCACCGTCTCGGTGGAGGGGTTTTCCTCGACGCCGGTCTCGACGACGTAGTCGATGCCAAACTGGTCAAGAACCGCCGAGACGTCCTCCAGGGCGTAGTGCCTCCCCGGGATGGTATAGGTAATGATCAAAGCCCGCTTTCCTAGCCCTTGGAACAGGGCCTTTTTCTCCTGGACCACGCCGCGGCCGAAGAAGACCTCGGTGGGCATGTAGTAGCGAAAACCATCCATCGAAAAAAAATTCCTCCTAGCTGGATCTCTCGGGGAGGGAGGCCTCCCCGAGTACGCCTTTCCCCGCCTGAGTTCGGCGGGGAAAGGAAGGCCAAGACCTCAGGGGCGAGGCTTTAGGCGTTACTCCGTGTCCATGCCGTCCTTGTAGAACTCGCCGAAGAGGTCCTGCAGCGACGGCATGTCCTCGGCGATAGGCCGGGCCACCCAGGTGGTGTTCATGTAGTGCTTCAGGCAGATGTTCTCGGAGACGATGTTGCCGCCCCAGGTGCCGCAGCCCATCGAAGAGGTGGCGGGCATGCCGTTGGTAGCTGCTCCCGCGTTGCCCTTGTTGTTGGGCTGGCGCACCATGATCCGGGATACCGGAGCGGCTTTGCCCAGCCGGTCGATGTGGTCGTCGTCCCAGGAGTAGATGCCGCAGGAGTGACCCTTGCCGCCCACCTCGAAGATGGCCCGCATCATGTCCAGGGCGTTCTCGAACTCGCCGTCGTACTTGAACAGCGCCAGAAGGGTGGTGAGCTTCTCCGAGGAGAAAAGATGCTCCTTGCCGATGTTCTCCCTGCCGCCGCCGGTGACCATGATGAACTTGCAGTCAGCAGGGACTTCCACGCCGGCCACTTGGCCCAGCTTCTGGGGGCTTACGGCCACGGTGTTAGGCAGACGGTGGCCTTCTTCGTCCCAAAGGGCCTTCTTGAACTTTTCGGCCTCTTCGGCGTTGGCCAGATAGCCGCCCTCGGCCTGGAGGGCCTTGACCATGTCGTCGTAGATGGAGCCGTGGATCACCAGGTTGCCGTCGCAGGAGCAACCCGAACCGAAGTCGGAGGTCTTGGAGATGCGGGTGTTAGAGGCTGCCTCCTGCTGGCGCTCCGGGGTGTTGGCGGTCTCGTCGATGATCACCGTGGCGTTGCCGGCGCCGGAACCATAGGCCGGCGTTCCCGAGGAATAGGCCGACTTGACCATGGGCCGGCCGCCGGTGGCGATCACCAGGTCGCAGCGCTTCATCAGCTCCTGGGTCAGGGCGATGGAAGGCTCTTTGATGCACTGGATGATGTCGGCGGGAGCGCCTTCCCGGACCAGCACATCCCGGATGATGTCGACGCACTTGTTGGTGACCACCTTGGCGCGGGGATGGGGGCTGCAGATGATCACATCCCGAGCCTTGATAGCGAAGATGGACTGTCCTGCCGGGGTCAGGCAGGGGTTGGTGGTGGGCACCAGCGAGGCGATGACGCCCACGGGCTTGGCATACTTAACCAGACCCTTTTCGGGGATGGTCTCGATGGCGCCGACACTCTTGGCCCGAAGGCAGTCCCGCAGGATCAGCTTCAGCTTGTTCCTCTTGCCCCGCTTGGTCACCTTGTCGCCCAGGCCCGTCTCGTCGACGGCCTCATCGCAGAGGGGAGCCCAAGTCTTCAGGTCGTAGAGCGCCGCCGTGACGGCCCGGCAGAGCCGATCCACTCGCTCCTGGTCATAGGTCTCGATGATTGCCGCGGCCTTGCGGGCCCGGGCCACCATCTCTTCCAACATCGCGATCTGTTCCGCCGTTACTTCTTTTGCCATGGTGAACACCTCTTTTTATTAAATGCGTTAAATCCGTGCTTCCTATGCCAAAGACCTCTTTTGCTTGATTTTATTTAAGCATTTTAAAAAAAAGCCGTCCAATACGACGACACTTATAAAAACCATAGATAAAATTCTATAACATATCATATTGATCGACTTATCTCAATTGGCGACGCGCGAGCCCTACGACGTCATGCCCATCCTGGGAGATTATCATATTGTTGATTTTGTTGATTTATTTTTCATCTATTGATATAATCTAGAGTAAAATTACCGGCATAATGGACTTCTCGCGGCCCTGGCTGCGATGACGAAACATTTCACCCGTAGAATCCAGGGGGTGATGCCATGACATTATTGCAATTGCAGTACTTTCAGGCTCTGGCCCAGCGTCTCCACTACACACGGACTTCCGAGGAGCTCCACATCTCCCAGCCCAGCCTGAGCTATGCCATCACCGAGCTGGAAAAGGAGCTGGGCGTTAAACTCTTTGAAAAAGAAAAGAAAAAGGTGGTCCTGACGCTCCAGGGCCAGCAGTTTCTGGCCTACGTGGAAAAGACCCTGGCGCTGCTGGCCGAGGGCATCGAGAGGGTCCAGCGGATGGGCAGCGACGCCACCAGGATGGTCCGGCTGGGCTATTTTCACAGCATTTCGGCCTCCTTCATTCCGTCGCTGGTGGAGGGCTTTTACCTCCAGAATCCCGGCTGCGGCATCCGTTTTCAGTTCACCGAAGGGAGCTCCACCGAGGTGTTGTCCATGATCTCGTCGGGCCACATCGATCTGGGCTTCAGCCTCCATCAGGCACCCTGGGCCCAGTCCATCGCCGTGCTCAAGCAGCCTCTCTACCTGGCTGTCCCGGCTGGCCATCGCCTGGCGGGGCACAAGAGCGCGACCATCGCCGATTTCATCGACGAGCCCCAGATCATGCTGGGCCCCGAGAGCAACCTTAGGAACAGCCTGAACCACCTCTTCGCCAGCCGGGGCTATATCCCCAAGATCATGTTCGAGGTGAAAGAGTGCAACGCCGCCCTACAGTACGTCGGCATGGGCTTTGGCGTATCGGTGCTGCCCGAGGTGCCTGCTATGGAGAGCGGCAAGGTGTCGGTGCTGACCCTCCACGACGGGGACCCAGACTTTATCCGCACCGTCTACCTGACCTTTCACAAGACCCACCCTCTCTCGCCGGCCAGCCAAAAGGTCAGAGACTACATAGCTGGGCACTGTAGCTCACTGTAGCCTTTGATCCCAGGGAAAGAAGTCCAAGAGAAAAGAAAAAACGAAGGAGGCTCAGGAACGCGCCTGAGCCTCCTTCGTTTCATCTGGCCTCTCCCCGGCCAGAGGGGGAGCTGGGCCGAGGAGCTACAGGGCTCCCTCGGCGGTGGCCTGGTCTATCATTTTGTCGATTTCCCTTTTCAAGGGCTCCGGCAACCCCAGGATGTCGAGGCTCAAAAAGCCCTTGATGATCAGCGACTGGGCCTGGGCCTCCGTGAGGCCCCGGGACATGAGATATTCCGTCTCGGCCTGGTCGATTTTGCCCACGGCGGCCTCGTGGGACATCTCCAGGTCGGAGCAGCGGGCCTCCAGCTCGGGTATGGCGTGGATCAGCCCCCGGTCCGAGAGGATCAGGCCGTCACATTCCAGGTGGGCCCGGACTCCGGCGGTCTGACCGATCAGGTGCCCCCGGGCGTAGATCTCGCCGCCGGTGGAGACGGCGCGGGAAACTATCTCGGCCCGGCTGCCCTTGCCCTGGAGGTACACCCGGGAGCCCGTGTCCATCTTTGACCCGGGACCGGCCAGCAGCACTGTGCTGAAGGTGGCCACCGAATTGTCGCCCTGGAGGTACACGGTTGGATACATCTGGAGATCCCGGGCGGGCTTCAGGCAGATGTAATTGGAAATATAGGTGCCTCCCTCTTCAACTACCACGGTGGTGCGGGGCCGGACTGCCATGTCTTCGGCCCAGTCGTGGATCATGGTGAAGGAGAGGGTGGCGCCTTTTTTGACGTACATCTCCGACACGCCCACGTGGAGCCCCGAACGGACCTGGGGGCTGGAGGCGCAGCCCGAGATGATGTTCAGGCTGGAGCCTTCTTCGGTGATCACCAAGTTGTGAACGTCCTGTTCCAGTCCGTCGGTGGAGATGTACATGCAGGCCCGGATCGGATAGGTCACGGCGGCGCCCTTTTCGGTGCGGATGTAGTAGCCTCCCCTGGGGCGCCTGGCGGTCCGCTCGGTGAAACTGTCCCTGCCGGGCTCCATTATCTTCCAGTAGTATTCCTTAAGGCCGTCGTATTTTTTCAGGGCGTAGGTCAGGGGCAGCATCTCCACGCCGGGCCTTTTGACGTCGCAGTGGACTGTGGAGCAATCGCTGTGCAGAAAGGTACCCGACGCCGGGGCCTCTCTGTCGGCCACGTCGACGCCCACGCTGGCCAGCTTTTTCTGGTCCTCTTCGCCCAAGCGGGCCATGTCCTCCAGGTAGGGATGGTCGGGAGCGTCGCTTTTGAACTGGTCCAGTCGGTCCTCAAGTCGGAGTTCTTTCATTGCCGGTCCCCTCCCAGGCAGGCGGCGCAATCCACGGCGTGACGAAGACATTCGCTGTAGCCGTGCCGCCTGATATCGGCCAGGATGTCCCTGGCGTTGCCGGAGCATACTATCTGGCCGTCGATGAACACGTGGCCCTGGTCCACGTCGATATACTCCATGATCTGGCCCGTGTGGGTGATCACCAGCCCGGCCTTGGGTTCGCCCCAGTCCAGGGACCTGCTGCAACGCAGGCCCTTGGGATGGCGGCCCAGGGCGAGACGGGTGGCCTGGCCGATCAGGGACATGTTGTCCAGATCCACCCCCGACTCGGGCTCGTCTAGACAGACCAGGTCAGGGTCCTGAAGTATGATCTGGAGCATCTCGGTGCGCTTGATCTCGCCTCCGGAGAAACCGGCGTTGATCTCCCTGTCCAGGAACTGGCCGGCATTGAGCATTTCGGCGGTCTCTTCGATTTTGTCTTCTCCCAGGCCGGGATTGCTGGAGGCGGTCAGCGACCGGAGCCTGACGCCGCTGATCACCGGCGGACGCTGGAAAGATATGCCGATACCCAGCCGGGCCCGTTCGTCGATGGTGGCCCAGGTGATGTCCTGGCCTTTGAAGATAATGGCTCCCCCTGTGACTTTGTAGTTGCTGAATCCTATGATGGAATTCAAAAGGGTGGTCTTTCCCGATCCATTGGGGCCAAAGAGGATGTGAATTTCCCCCTGGCCGATGGTGAGATTCACCCCTTTGAGCACCTCCCGTCCCCCCACGGTGACCTGAAGGTCCCTGATCTCAAGCAGTGCTGACATCGTTCTCAACTCCAATTATAAGCGCCTGGCCGGCGCTCCGAGGTAATTGCCAATCCGCAGGCCGGTCCAGTGTCCGCGGAATCTCTTCAAGGCTGTATTTTACTCCCCTATAGGAAAAAAGAAAAATTCCAGAGGCGGCCAAGAAAATGGACTGCAAAACGGGAAAGGAGCAGGCGGAACCGCCGAAAAAAGGGCCTCAAAATAGAGTGATTGCCCTTTTCTCGTTTTTTATCTATAATAACTAGGACTAATTTTAATAGCAACTTTTTGCAGCATACTAGCAGCATACTATAAGATAGCTTGTTAATTTTGCCGAGAAGTGGAAAGAAGGACCGGTCTCATGATACTAGATACCCATCTCCATATCAGCGAATACTCTCCCGACAGCTTTATGCCGGTGAGGGATGCCGTAGCCAGGGCCAAGGCCATGGGCCTGGACGGCCTGTGCATCACCGACCACGACACCCTGGGCGTAATGGCGGAAATCGATAGCCTGCGCCGGGAATGCCACTTCCCTCTTTTCGTGGGCGTGGAAATTTTGACCACCGGCGGCGACTTTGTGGTCTTCGGACTGGACCAGGTGCCGGAGCGAATGCTGACGCCCCAAGAGCTCATGGAGCTGGTGGACTCCAAAGACGCCGTTGCCACAGCGGCCCATCCCTTCCGGGATAACGGCCGGGGAGCCGGCGATCTGATCAGACAGCTCCCCACCCTGGCCGGTGTGGAATGTTTTAACGGCAGCACCAAACCCGAAGCCAATCTTCAAGCCCTGAAAATGGCCCGGGAGCTGGGAAAATCCACCCTGGGAGCCAGCGACGCCCATTGGGACAATCGGATCGGCCTCTTCGTGACCAGCTTCCCCGGTTTTCTTCGGGACGAGCGGGATCTTATAGGGGCCATCCGAAAGGGCGGCTGCTCGCCCCTGGCCTGGGACGGGCAAAGGTTCGTCGACGCCGAAAGCTGGTGCCTTCGGCAGCTGGAGGAAAGGCCGGAGTAGGGTCCAGCTTTAAGGCTTTACACCGCGGAATAGGGCGAGGACAAATTTTTTTTGAGGAGGTCTTCCCATGGGACGAAAAAAGATGGTCCTGGCGGTACTTTTGGGGCTGTTGGCGTTTTCGGGCTTTGCCGGCGCCGCTGAAAAGGAACCGGTGAGCATATTCATAGCCTACACCGGCATCGAGCCCATTTTGCAGCAGTTCACAGAAGACACCGGAATTCCAGTGGAATATCTGGAAATGTCTTCCGGCGAGGTGCTTACCAGGCTGCGGGCCGCTAAAGGCCGGGCCCAGGGCGATGCCTGGTTCGGCGGCGGTCTGGACAGCTACGTAAGCGCCGGCAAGGAAGGCTATCTAGAGCCCTATATATCGCCGGAACGGAGCGTTTACGATCCCCTGTTCTACAACGCTGAAGGGCTCTGGAGTGGCATCTCTCTGAGTACCGTAGTGATCTTGGGGAACACAGAGATCCTGGAAAAGAAGGGGCTGCCCATGCCGCAGAGCTGGGCCGATCTCACCGATCCGATCTATAAGGACGAGCTGCTGATGGCCACGCCAGCAGTCAGCGGCACTTTCTACGCCATGGTCTGGGGTATTTTGGAGAGTTTCGGCGAGGAAAAGGGCTGGGCTCTGCTGGAGGCCATGGACGCCAACGTGCCCTATTATTCCAAGCGCGGCGCCGATCCTGCCAACAGAGTGAGCGCCGGCGAGGCTGCCTTGGCCCTGGCTCCTTTCGACACGGCAGAACAGCTCAAGGAACAGGGCTACAAGGTAGTGTCGGCCTTCCCCTCCGACGGCGTGCCCTGGTACATCGCTCCGGTGGCGATGCTCAAAAACGCCAAGAACCCCGAAGGGGCCCGGGCTTTGGTGGACTGGGTCCTCTCCGAGAAGGGCCAGGCGGCCCTGGGACGGTACAATACTCAAGCTCCGCTGCGGCCCGGTGTGGCTTTGGCCCCCAACGTCCAGGCTATGAAGGATTCTAATCTGATGCGCACCGACGTGGTCCTCGGCGGCGAGAGGCGCCAAGACGTGCTGGCTCTATGGCAGGAAAAATTTGGTCACAAGTAGATTGGTCACAAGTAAATTGAAGAAAAAACGCCGCTTCCCGATGCCGGAGCTTTTGATCTGGGCCGCCGCAGGAAGCGGCCTTTTCTTTTTTGTGCTCTGGCCCTTTGGCGCTGTGCTGTGGGAGAGCTTCCTCGAGGACGGCAGTTTCTCCTTGGCGGCCTATCGGGGCCTGGCGCGGCAGAATTGGCCCCTGGTGGTTCGCAGCTTCGTCCTGGCCTTCTGCGTCGTGCTGGCGGCGGTGCCCTTTGCCCTGGCCGGAGCTCTCCATTTGGTCTACGGCCCTCGCCAGGGCCGGGCGATTCTGCTGGGGGCCTTGACAATTTCCACCATATCGCCGCCCTTTTTGTGCTCCACGGCCTATCTGATGCTCTTCGGCCGCCGTGGGTTGGTCACTTGGCGATTGTTGGGCCTGGAATGGAATCCCTACGGTTTCCACGGCGTCCTGGCCATGGAGGTTCTATCCGTCATGGGGCTCACCACGCTGCTCATAGCGGCCTCGCTCCGTCAGACCGACGGAGCTCTGGAAGGAGCGTCTTTGGACCTGGGAGCATCGCCGTTGAGGACCTTGGTCTCGATCACTCTGCCCCTGGCTGGGCCAGGGATCGCATCGGCAGCGGTAATGGCCTTCGTCAGATCACTGTCGGACTTCGGCACCCCTCTTTTCGTGGGCGGGCGCTTTCAGGTCCTGGCCTCTCGGGCCTATAACGTTCTGATCGGCTTGGGGGACTTTCCACAGGCCTGCGCCATGAACGTTTTGTTGCTGGTCCCCGCGCTGGCTCTGATAGCCCTCGGACCCCGGCGGGAACAGGATTTTTCCATGGGGTTGGCCCAAGAGCGGGCCTTGAAGCTGCCCCGGTGGTCTTTGGCACTGACCGGATCCATGATCTGGACATTCGCCTTGATCCAGTTTCTGGTCTATGGGCTGATATTTTTGGGGGCCCTGACGCGCACCTGGGGCGTAGATTTCTCCTGGTCCATGAGACACCTCTCGGCGCTCTGGAACTTCCAGGCCTCCAGCTATCTGCGCAGCCTCAGCTGCGCCTTCACAGCGGCCATCGGCGGGGTTCTGCTGGGGTGCCTGTTGGCCCGTCTTACCATAGGAGCTTCTCCAAAGCTCCGACGAATCGTCCAGATCCTCCTGGACTTGCCCTACCTCCTGCCTGGGACTTTCTTCGGCTTGGGCTATCTGCTGGTCTCCTCGTCGCTCCCCTGGGAGCTCAGCGCCGGCGCTTTGATCGCCGCTAATTGTCTTTTTCGGCAGCTGTCGCCGTCGACCCGCTGCTGTCAGGCTGGATTGGCCCGGATAGATCCCGACCTGGAACGGGCCCTCCGGGATCTGGGAGGCTCGCCCTGGCGCGTCTTCTCAGATCTGCTTTTGCCTCTGCTGCGGCCCTTTATGGCCGTTGCCTTTGTCAACAGTTTCAGCGCTGCCATGACTTCCACGGGGCCTATCATTTTTTTGGTGACGCCCTACGCCAAAGTGGCTTCAGTGGAGCTCTTCGATGCCATCAATCAGGGCGACTTCGGAGCAGCCTCGGCCATGGGGTCCCTGTTGATACTCACGGTGCTGGCCGTCAATTTCCTGGCCTGGAGGGCCGCAGAAAGGAGCCGCCATGTTGGTCTTTGAAGATCTCTGGGCCTTCTACGGCGATTTTGCCGCACTGAAGGGTTTAAATTTGGAGCTGCACCAGGGCGAGATGGTGACTCTGTTGGGCCCTTCGGGCTGTGGGAAAAGCACGGTCATCAAGATCGCAGGGGGCTTTCTCCGGCCCAGCGCCGGGCAGATCCTTCTCCAGGGCAGAGACATCTCGGAGCTCCCACCGGAAAAACGTCCTACCGCTACGGTGTTCCAACATCACGCCCTCTTTCCCCACAGGACCGTGGAGGAAAACTTGGCCTACGGCCTTCAAGTCCGAGGCGTAGACAGGACCGAACAGCGGCGCCGCGTCGAAGAAGCGTTGGAGCTGGTGCGGCTCCGCGCCATGGGTTCAAAGCGGGTACAGGAGCTCTCGGGAGGGCAGCAGCAAAGGGTGGCCCTGGCCCGGGCCCTGATACTCAGGCCTCAGCTGTTGCTGCTGGACGAACCTTTATCCAGCCTGGACGCAAAACTGCGCACCAGCATGCGCCAGGAGATACGCGCGATCCAGCGGGCCCTGGCGATTACGGCCCTTTACGTGACCCACGATCAGGAAGAGGCCCTGTCAGTATCGGACCGGGTGGCCGTGATGGACGGGGGCCGACTGGTTCAAACCGGCACGCCTCAGGAGGTCTACTTCTATCCCCAAAGCCCTTTTGTGGCTCAATTTATCGCCGGCGCCTTCCCGGTGACCCTGGGTGGGCTAAATCGTTTCCTGCGGCCCGATCAAATCGTCCTGGACCCAGAAGGCCCCCTGGAAGGCGTTGTGACGTCCCTACAGTTTCTGGGCGCCCTGGTGGAAATCTCCTTGAAATGGCAGGGCCAGAATCTGCGGTGCCGCGTTGCCAGCCGGCAGGCGCCAAAGGTGGATTTGGGCTCGGTTCTGCGATTCCGTATAGAAGACTGAAGGGCCTTGGACCTGTCAATTCATAACAATTCCGCCCCTTAAGGCCGTCATTTGCACCAGCGAGAAGTTTGTGGAATCCTACAATGTCTCCTATAATACTCAGATAATATACTAGTCGTAGGCGGCCCGATGATGATAGGGGCCGCCCAGGAGGTAAGGACGCTATGAAAAACAAAATTCTCTGCGCCCTGGCGCTGGCGGGATTGGCCCTTTCGGCGCCGTCGGGCTGGGCTCAAGGACAAGGGACCTGGACACTACAGGAATGCATCGACCTGGCCCTGGCCCAGCACCCTGACCTCCGGTCAGCTCAGAGCGACATCGACTATCAAAGAGCCGTGGTGAGCGAAGTCCAGGCCGGCGGCAGGCTCCAGGGCAGCCTTACCGGCTCCTACCGCCGCACGGGCACCACCAGCCGGTCGGATCCCGACGGCAGCGACTGGGACAACGGCGTGGCGCTGGAACAGTCCCTTTCCGACTGGGGCCGCCGGTCCATCTCCACCAAAAGCGAGACCCAGACCCAACTGG
>CAZNRB010000042.1:0-12577 GCA_964575405.1 uncultured Synergistaceae bacterium
TATGGAACGTGTTGGCTTCATGGTCACTAGCTTTTATCTGCTCTTCGCCTATGGGGTGCTGCTGGGCGAGCGGCGCATCGTCCGGCTCCTGTTGGCCAGTGCCCTGATCACGTTGTTCCTGTACCTTTTCTTCAGCGTCTTCCTGGCCGTGAACCTGCCACGGGGCACCGTGACGGCCATCCGCAGCATGACGTTGGCGCTGGAATCTATTCTTCCCTAGGACGGTGATTTGCCATGTCAAGCTGGGAGCTGTTGCTTAACGGTTTTGCTATCCTCTCCGATCCCTACATCTTCATGATGGTGATGTTCGCCATCGTGTTGGGGACCATTTTCGGCGCTCTGCCGGGCGTCAGCGCCACCATGGCGGTGGCTCTGGGGCTGCCCTTCACCTACAGCATGGCGCCGGTGCCTGCCATCGTCTTCTTGGTGGCCATCTACTGTTCCTCCATCACCGGCGGAAGCATCACCGCCATTCTGTTCAAGATTCCAGGCGTGCCCTCCAGCGCCCCCACCACCTTCGACGGCTACCCAATGGCCCAGAAGGGCCAGGCCGGCAAGGCTCTGGGCGTGGCCCTGGGCACCTCGGCTGTGGGCGGCATGTTCTCTGCCTTCTGCATGTTGCTCCTTTCACCGCAGCTGACCCAGGCGGCCCTGTCCTTTGGCCCCTCGGACCTCTTCGCCATCACCTTCATGGGCCTGTCGATCCTGACCTGTCTGGAGTCGGACAACATCCTCCGCACGGTGATTTCGGGCCTTCTGGGCCTCCTGATGGCCTGTGTCGGCCAGGACCCCATGTACGCCGTACAGCGTCTGACCTTCGGCTCTGTTCAGCTCATCGCCGGCCTTGAGATGATCCCCGTGCTGATCGGTATCTTCGCCGTCACTGAAGTGCTGAAGCAGACCGACAAGGACGAGCGCCTTAAGGCCGAACAGGGTATCGGCGGCGGTCGTGTCAACACTGTTATGCCCAGCCTGAAGGAATGGCTCCATCTGAAGTGGATCATGCTTCGCTGCGCCATTTTGGGGACTATAGTGGGCATTCTCCCCGGCGCCGGCGCCACTATCGCCTCCTTCCTGTGCTATTCCACGGAGACCAAGATCTCCAAGTATCCCGATAAGTTCGGCACCGGCATCATCGACGGCGTGGCCGCTTCCGAGACGGCCAACAACGCAGCAACCGGTGGCGCCATGGTGCCCCTCCTTTCCTTGGGCATCCCAGGCGGTAACGCCGCGGCGGTTATGATGAGCGCCCTGGTGCTCAAGGGCGTTCAGCTGGGCCCCCTGCTGCTGACCAACCAGCCGGAGTACCTCACCGCTACCTTCGCCTCCATGTTCATCACCAACATCGTGATGGTCATCGTGGCCATCGGTATCGCCAAGGTCTTCGCCCAGATCCTGTCGGTGCCCTATTCCTATCTGGGCCCCATCATCGTCATGCTGGCCATCATCGGCTCCTATGCCACCAGCAACAGCATCGCCGACGTGCGGATCATGGCCATCGCCGGTATCGCCGGAATCATCTTCGGCGTGTGCCGCTTCAACAGCGCCGCTATGATCCTGGGCCTGGTGCTGGGCATCATCTGCGAGGGCAACTTCAGCCGGGCCTTCACCATCAACCGCGCCAGCCTGTCGGCCATGTTCATGCGCCCCATCGCCGGCAGCCTGATGGTGCTGAGCATCGTCCTGTTGCTGTACCCCGTTGTGGCTCCCTACTTCAAAAAGGAAAAGAAAGCTGCGGCCTAAACTCTGGTATTTGGTACTCTAGAAGCATCGAAGATAGCATTAACGGAAAGTGGTTCCAGGTCTTTGCCTGGGACCGCTTTTTTATATGGCTTTGCTTCTTTTAGGAAGTTCCGGTAAGATTATCTACTGTTGCATTAGTAGGATAGCGAATAGAAGATAGGGGAAGGGTCGACTTCAGGGAGTGGAATCAGTGAAGCCAAGTCAGCGCCAACGTTTTTATGATCGCGGCAAAAGCCAGGGGTGGCTGCCTCCTGTGGCCAAATGTGTCTTGGCCGTCTCGGGTGGCAGCGATTCCATGGCCATGCTCAGGCTCTTTATAGAGCTTTACGGACGGGATAGCATAGTGGTGGCCCATCTCGATCATGGCATCCGCGAGACCTCTGATAGGGACTGCCGCTTTGTTCAAAGGGCCTGCGAAAATTTAGGTGTGCCCTGCTGCTCTGACCGGCGCCCGGTGCTGGAACTTCGCTGCAAGGGAGAGTCCGTGGAAGAGGCTGCCCGCAGAGTGCGTTATGATTTCTTGGAAGAAGTCAGGGCCGCCCATCTGGCCCGATGGATAGCCTTGGGCCATACCCGCGACGACCTGGCCGAGACGGTATTGATGAATTTGGCTAGAGGCTGCGGTCTCTGGGGATTGGCCGGTATGCCAGAGATACGAGATCCCTTTATACGGCCGGTGCTGGACTTTTCTCGTGAGGAATTGCGTGATATTTTAAGAGAAGCCCAGTGGGCTTGGGTCGACGACGAGACTAACAGTTCCGACATTTATCTGCGGAACCGGGTCCGGCTTGAGGTCATGCCTCTGATGTCACAGCGCATGAATCCCAGAATTGTGGAGCATTTAGCGGCTCTAGCAGGGGAAGTGGCGCAATGGCGCTGCGAGGAAGAGCGGTCTGCCCAACTGGATTGGGCACGACTAAAAAGACCAGTTCCCTGGCCGTGGATAGGGCTGGATTTATCGGGGCTTCGCAGGATGGAGTCCTCTGGGGTGGTAAGGCTCTTGCGGCACTGCGCTAGGAAAGCGGGGCTCACGTCTTTGGAAAGGCAGCGTTGGCACTGCTTGGAGGCTCTGATCCGCCGGTCAGGGCGCTGGACCTTTCAATGGGGATCTTTTGTTGATATTGTGGCGCGAGATGGCTTGGTGATCCTTGGTCCCGCTGCTGAGAAGCTCAACCCTGAGATGTCCCTAAGGGCGGGCGAGATCCTCCGCTGGGGAGGCTGGGAGATTAGGCTCAGCCCGTGTTCACAAAAAGCTTCTGCCCCTTGGAGCCTTTGGGGACCTAGGGTCGAGAAAATTCGGCTGATCCGCCGGCAGTCCCTTAAAGGGGATTGGTTTGCCGATCGTCTGCCCAGGCTTTTTTGGGGAGAATTTCCTATAGATCCGAAGATTACGGGGTGGGAAAATAGCAGTGATAGTGTAGAATGGGAGAGCATTTTGCGATTGGACATGAGGCCCTTGTGCGGTCACTGGAGGATTGATGATGGAATATGAAGTGGCAGAAGAACTGCTCTCGGCGGAGATCATCACGAGCCGTGTAGCCGAGATTGGCCAAGAAATCAGCCGCAAATATCGCGGCAAGCCCCTTACGGTGATAGCTATTCTCCGGGGTGCCGTGGTGTTTCTGTCGGACCTGATCAGGCAGATCGATCCCTCGGTGAAGCTCTCGCTGGATTTTATGCGGGTCTCCTCCTACGGCAATTCCACGGTGAACAGCGGCGAGATCAAGATCCTCCAGGATCTGGACAACACCATCAATGGAGCCCATGTGTTGATAGTGGAGGATATTATTGATACGGGGTTGTCTTTGAATCGTTTGAAAGAATACCTGTTGCAGAAGAATCCTGCATCCTTGGAAATTTGCGCCCTGCTGGACAAGAAGGAACGCCGCATAGTGCAGGTAGATTTGGATTACGTGGGCTTTGAGATCCCCGATAGATTTGTGGTAGGCTACGGATTGGACTACGCCGAACGGTGGCGCAATCTCCCGGCCATCCACGTGATGCGGCCTGTGGAGTCCTGATAGATCGATCGAAAGAGCAGAAAAGGAGGCGCTGTGTTGCAACGAATGTTAAAGAATTTTGGACTATATTTGATCTTAGTGACGCTGGTCGTCGTCATTGTCAATATGTTTCTCGCTCCAGTTCAGAATGTGAGCGATAACCATGAAATTTCCTACAGCCAATTCATTGCCGACGTGGACGCCGGAAACATCGAGAGCTTTACTCTGGATGCCATGTCAGCCCGGGGACGTTACACCGACGGCAGAGCTTTTACGGCCACCATCGTCGGCGAGGACCAGGTAGCTCAAAACGCCGCGTCTAAGGGCGTGGATGTGACCATTGCCCCTCCGCCCAAGACTTCCTGGTGGATTACCATAGCGTCATCGCTGTTCCCCACGTTGCTGTTGATCGGCGTGTGGATTTTTTTCATGCACAACATGCAGAGCGGCGGCAAGGTGATGAGCTTCGCCAAAAGCAAGGCCAAGATGTTCCTGGACAACCGCCCCAAGGTGAGCTTTGCCGACGTGGCAGGCTGCGACGAAGCTAAAGAGGAGCTCAGGGAAGTGGTGGAGTACCTGAAGGACTCCTCGCGGTTCACCAAACTGGGCGCCAAGGTCCCCAAGGGCGTGCTGCTGCTGGGATCTCCCGGCACGGGCAAGACCCTGTTGGCCCGGGCCTGCGCCGGCGAGGCCGACGTGCCCTTTTTCAGCACCAGCGGATCTGACTTCGTGGAGATGTTCGTGGGCGTCGGCGCTTCCCGGGTGCGGGATCTTTTCGACCAGGCTCGGAAATACCAGCCCTGCATAGTCTTTATAGATGAGATCGACGCCGTGGGACGGCAGCGCGGCGCCGGCCTGGGCGGAGGCCACGACGAGCGGGAGCAGACCCTGAATCAGCTTCTGGTTGAAATGGACGGCTTCGACGAAAAGACCGGTATCATCCTGATAGCCGCCACCAACCGGGCTGACGTGCTGGATCCGGCGTTGCTCCGTCCTGGCCGCTTCGACCGCCATATTGTGGTGGATGCTCCCGACGTAAAGGGCCGGGTGGAAATCCTGAAGGTCCACACCAAGGGCAAGCACCTGGCCTCCGACGTGGATCTGGAGGTGCTGGCCAAGCGGACCCCGGGCTTTGTGGGCGCCGATCTGGCAAACCTTATCAACGAGGCTGCACTTCTAGCCGCCCGTGCAGGAAAGCCTGAGATCTCCATGACAGAGCTGGAAGAGGGCATCGACAGGGCCATCGCCGGCACCGAGCGCAAAAGCCGCTTGATCAACGATCGGGAAAGGAAGATCATAGCCTACCACGAGACGGGCCACGCCCTGGTGGCCAAGTATCTGCCGGGCTGCGATCCTGTACACAAAATATCGATCATCCCTCGGGGCAGTGCTGCTCTGGGCTATACCCTCCAGCTTCCAGCCGAAGACCGCTTCCTGGCCTCTAAGAACGAGCTGACCAACAACATCTGCGTGCTCCTTGGCGGCCGGGTCACCGAGTCGCTGATCTTCGGCGACATCACCACTGGCGCCAGCAACGACCTCCAGCGGGCCACCCACATCGCCCGCCAGATGGTGACCCAGTACGGCATGAGCGCCCTAGGGCCGGTTACCTTGGGCCGTGCCCGCCACGAGGTCTTCCTTGGCAGAGATCTGGGCGAAGAGCGGAACTACAGCGATCAGATCGCCTACGCCATCGACCAGGAAGTTCGGACCATCGTGGACAGCGCCTACAACACTGTGGAAGAGCTGTTGAAGGCCCATATGGAAGACCTCCATTTGGTGGCCCAGACGCTGCTTCAGCGGGAGATCATAGACGGCCACGAGCTGGATCAGCTCCTGGAAAAGGGCACTCTGGAGGATCAGGCTTCCGATACTGCGGAACCTGAAGCCCCGGACGCCGGATTCTCCGGTGAACCTTTAGAATCACCGGATCAGGGAGAAGCCTCCGGTCTTTTTACCGGCGAGGAAGCCCCAGGCGAAGAAAAGCACAGCGAGGCACCTCAAAGCCCTTCCGGAGAAAAGCCCATCCACGAGGGGCAGCAAATTTAATCGGGACTTGCAAGGGCGGAGAGATCACGGCTCCGCCCTTGTGCTATGAGAGCTTACAGTGATCTAGAGGCCTGGAAAGGAGGACGCATGGAAGACATCTCGTTTAAGCTTCATTCCGATTGGAAGCCCTCGGGCGACCAACCCCAGGCCATCGAGGCCCTGGTTCGGGGCCTGAGGCGGGGAGATCGCTGCGAAACCCTCATGGGCGTCACGGGCAGCGGCAAGACCTTCACGGTGGCCAACGTGATCTCCCAGCTGCAGAAGCCCACGCTGGTGCTGGCCCACAACAAAACCCTGGCGGCCCAGCTTTACAGCGAGTTTAAAAGCTTTTTCCCTGAGAACGCGGTCCACTATTTCATCAGCTACTACGATTACTATCAGCCAGAAGCCTATCTGCCCAGCTCCGATACCTACATCGAAAAGGACGCCTCCCGTAACGACCAGATCGAGCGGATGCGGCTGGCCACCACTAAATCGCTGATCGAGCGGCGCGACGTCATAGTGGTGGCCAGCGTGTCCTGCATCTACGGCATGGGAAAAAGGGAAAACTACGAAGACGCCGTGGTGACCATCAATGTAGGCGAGCGCTGGGAGCGACGGACCTTTTTGCAGAGCCTCATGGCCAGCTACTACGAGCGAAACGACACGGTCTTGGCGCCGGGGCGCTTCAGAGTCCGTGGCGATCTGGTGGAGCTCTATCCCGTCTACAGTGACAGCACTCTGAGGTTTTCCTTCTTCGACGACGAACTGGAGTCCATCGACGAAGTGGACCCAGTCAGCGGCAAGACACTTCAGAGGAGGACCCAGGTGTCGGTGTTCCCGGCCCAGCACTACGTGACCAGCGACAACGCCATTGCCGATTCCATGGCGGCCATCCAGGAAGAGCTGAACCAGCAGGTAGATTTATTCAACTCCCAAAAGAAGTTCCTGGAGGCCCAGCGCCTGGCCAGCCGAACCCATTACGACATGGAGATGTTGGCCGAGGCAGGCTACTGTTCTGGCATCGAAAACTATTCGCGCTATCTCGACGGACGCCAGCCCGGGGAGCAGCCGGGAACGTTGATCGACTTCTTCCCGCCGGACTTTTTGCTGGTCGTCGACGAGTCCCATATAACGCTGCCCCAGGTCCGGGGGATGTTCAACGGCGACAGGGCACGAAAGGAAGTGCTGGTAGAGCACGGTTTCCGTCTCCCTTCCTGCTTGGACAATAGGCCCCTGCGGTGGCCCGAGTTCGAGCAATATATGCATTGCGTGATCTGCTGTTCTGCCACGCCGGGCCCCTGGGAGCTGGAACATTCCGCTCAGGTGGTGGAGCAGGTCATTCGCCCCACCGGCATCGTGGATCCCGAAGTGCTGGTGCGTCCTGCCACGGGCCAAGTGGACGACCTGTTGGAGCAGCTCCGGCGGACCATTGACGGCGGCGGCCGGGCCCTGGTGACGACGCTAACGAAAAAGGGCGCTGAAGACCTGTCGGACTACCTCCACAACCTGGGCATAAAGGCCAAGTACATCCACTCGGAGCTGAACGCCTTTGAACGGGCCCAGTTGGTCAACGATCTCCGCTCCGGCGAAGTAGACGTGCTGGTGGGCATAAACCTGCTCCGAGAGGGCATCGACATGCCCGAAGTCACCTTGGTGGCCATTCTGGACGCCGACCGGGAAGGATTCCTGCGGTCCTATCGCTCGCTGATCCAGATCATGGGGCGTGCCGCTCGAAACACCGATTCGCTGGTGTTGCTCTACGCGGACCAGGAGACCGACAGCATCCGAGAGGCCTTGACGGAGTCCCGGCGCCGCAGGGAAAAGCAGATCCGCTACAACCAGGACCACGGCATAAAGCCCCAGACCATCCATAAGGCAGTTTCCAATCTGTTGCCGGAGGTGGAATTCGAGGCCACGCCGGAAAAGGAAGGCCACCAAGGCCCTCAGTTGACGGCCATGAGCTGCGCCGAGTTGGAAAAGCTTATGTGGGAATCGGTGAAGAAGCTCCAGTTCGAAAAGGCCGCCCGGATCAGGGACATGATCCAAGCCATGGAAGAATCAGAAGGAGGCCGACAGCTCCGTGTCGCAAGTCATCGCCATTCGAGGCGCAAGAGAGCATAATCTCAAGAACCTGTCCTTGGAAATTCCCAAAAATCAGTTAATAGTCATCACAGGCCCCTCGGGCTCCGGCAAGAGCTCCCTGGCCTTTGACACCCTCTACGCCGAGGGGCAGCGGCGTTACGTAGAGTCCCTGTCGTCCTACGCCCGCCAGTTCCTGGGAGTGCAAAAAAAGCCTGACGTAGACGATATAGACGGTCTTTCTCCGGCCATATCGATCGAACAGAAGGGCTCGTCCCATAATCCTCGCTCTACTGTGGGGACGGTGACAGAGGTCTACGATTACCTGAGGCTCCTCTTCGCCCGGGCCGGTACGCCCTATTGCCCCCTCTGCGGCAAGGTGGTCCACCGCTATTCGGTAGACGAAATCGTGGACCACGTCTACAGCGCCTTCACCGGCGCCAGACTTGAGGTTCTGGCCCCGGTGGCACGGAACAAAAAGGGCGAGTTCAAAAACGTCCTGGCGGGATTGCGCAAGCGGGGCTTCATGCGAGTCCGAGTAGACGGCCAGGTGCTTTGGCTGGAAGAGGAGATCCCTCTGGACAAGCGGCGCAAGCACTCCATCGAAGTGGTTATAGACCGCCTGTCGGTTCAGCCCGACCGGAGGGGGCGCATCACCGAAGCCGTCCAGACGGCCTTGGAGCTCAGCGACGGCTTCGTATTGCTCTGCTCCGACGGCACCGAGGAGCTGATGACCGAAAAATTCGCCTGCCCTGACTGCGGCGTGGCGTTGCCTGATATCGAACCGGCTCTTTTCTCCTTCAACAATCCCCAGGGGGCCTGCCCAGACTGCTCGGGCTTGGGCTTTCACAGCCACTTTGCCGAGGAGCTCTGCGTGAACCCCGATCTATCGGTACGCGACGGCGCGCTGTTGCCCTTTCGGGGGAAACAGTACATGATGACCAAGCTGGAAAAGCTGGCCCCACAGGTGGGCCTGGACCTGGATCGGCCCTACAAAAACCTTCCGGAGGAACAGCGGGAGCTGTTGCTCCACGGATCTGAGGCCCCATTGGCCCTTCAGTTCGAGCTCCACGGAGAGATCTCGGACTACACCGGCCGTTACGAAGGAGTCTACCCTTGGTTAGAAAAACGGTGGGACCAAACCGACTCCGACCAGACCCTGGAAGACCTGCAGCGCTACCGCTCGGAGGACCTCTGTCAGAGCTGCGGCGGAAAGCGGCTCCGCAAAGAGGCCCTCAGCGTCCGCTTTTGGGATCTGACCATCCACGATCTGGTCTCTATGGCCATTTCGGACCTTTACAGCCTGGTGTTGCAAAAGGAAAAAGAAAAACCCCAATCCAACGAAGTAATCGGACAGGTGATGATCGAGCTTGTCAAACGCCTGGGCTTCCTGAACGATGTGGGAGCTGGATACCTTTCGCTGAACCGCCGGGCCGACACCCTCAGCGGAGGCGAAAGCCAAAGGATCCGGCTGGCCACCCAGATCGGCTCCAAGCTGTCGGGGGTCATGTACGTCCTCGACGAGCCCACCATCGGCCTTCACAGCTGTGACACCGCCCGACTGATCAGGACCCTTCAAGGCGTTAGGGACATGGGCAACACCGTCATAGTGGTGGAGCACGACCGGGACACCATGACGGCCGCCGATTTCGTGGTTGAGGTGGGGCCAGGGTCGGGCGAGTTAGGGGGTCAGATAGTCCAGGCCGGCCCTATCGAAGCGGTCCGCCAAAGCCAAGGCCTTACGGGGCCCTATATCAAAGGCGATTGCTGCGGCATGGTGCCATCGCCGAGGAAGAACCTCTCAAAGTCTAAACTGACCGTCAGGGGCGCTCGGGAGCACAACCTGAAAAACCTGGACCTCTCGATTCCGCTGAACGCCTTGGTGTGCCTCACCGGCATATCGGGCTCCGGCAAGAGCACGGTGCTCCACGAAATCCTCTACAAGGGCCTGCGCCGCAAAATGGACGACGCTTTTCGAGACCGGCCTGGCCAGCACAGGGCCATAGAGGGCTGGGAACAGCTGAAAAACGTGGCCCTGGTGGACCAGGATCCCATAGGGCGGACTCCCCGTTCTAATCCCGCCACCTATACGGGGCTGTTCTCCTCGATCAGAGAGCTCTTCGCCCAACTGCCGGAAGCGAAAATTCGCGGCTTCGAACAGGGCCGTTTCAGCTTTAACGTCAAGGGCGGCCGCTGCGAGGCCTGTGGAGGCGCCGGAGAAAAGCGGGTCTCCATGCTCTTCATGGCCGATGTCTACGTGAAATGCGACGTCTGCGGCGGCCGGCGGTACAATCGAGAGACCCTGGAGGTGAAGTTTAAGGGCCACAGCATCGCTGACGTGCTCGATCTATCGGTGGATCAGGCGGCCGAGCTTTTCCGGGACATCCCGAAGATCGCCAAGCGGTTGGAATTGCTCCAGCAGGCCGGTTTAGGCTATCTCCATCTCGGCCAATCGGCCTTGACCCTAAGCGGCGGCGAGGCCCAGCGGGTCAAGTTGGCCCGGGAGCTGAGCAAGCGCTTTACCGGCAATACTCTCTATTTGCTGGACGAGCCCTCTACGGGACTTTACTACACCGACGTGGCCAAGCTGCTGGAGATATTTCACAGCCTGGTGGACCAGGGCAACTCAGTGGTGCTGATCGAACACAACATGGACATCATCTGTTCCAGCGACTACATCATCGATCTGGGCCCCGAAGGCGGCGACGCTGGCGGCCGTCTGGTAGCCTGCGGCTCGCCCAAGGAGATGGCCTCGGCCCAAGGCTATACGGCAGAGGCCATCAGGGAGTACCTGAAACTGTTCAAGGAGGGCCGTTAGATGGCGCGAAATCCCGACGCTAAAAGAAAACCTGCCGCCCGGCCTGGCACCCAGCGATCGGCTCCAAGGCACCAAGGGGCTCAAGGGGACGCCGCCTTTAAGGGCCAAGGTTTACAGAAACCGTGGAGGGACTCTCTGTTAATATGGGGCAGGAACCCGGCGCTGACAGCCCTGGAGAAACGGCCCCAGCTATGCCGCCAGATCTATCTTGCCCGAGGAGTTCAACCGGCTTTTCGCCAGCAGGTCCTGGACCTTTCGGGTCCATCCATAGGCCTGACCGAGACCGATCGGGCCGAGCTGGATCGCCTTACCGAACAGGAGAACCACCAGGGGATCGCGGTGATCCTGGATCGCCTTCCGCCGGTGGAGTTGGACCAACTGCTGGACCAAGTCCCAGCTTCGGTACCTTCTTTGGTGGTGCTGATGGACCACTGCCAGGACCCCCATAACTTGGGAGCCGTGATCCGCTCCGCCGAAGTGGCCGGGGCCTGCTGCCTGGTCTACCAGAAAGACCGCTCGGCGGCCATCAGCGGCGCCGTTATCAAGGCCAGCGCTGGCGCGGCCCTTTGCCTGCCCCTGGTCCAGGCGGTGAACCTAAACAGGGTCCTGGAGGACCTGAAGGCCCGGGGCTATTGGGCCGTGGGGCTGGATCATCGGAGCGACAGGACTCTATGGGACAGCCCCTTGCCGGAGCGAATGGCCCTGGTGGTGGGCTCCGAGGGCTCAGGGATAGGAGCTCTGACCGCGAAAAAGTGCGATTTCTTAGTCAAACTGCCCATGGCAGGCAAGACGGAATCGCTGAACGCCAGCGTGGCGGCGTCGCTGGGGATCTTCGAGTGGGTCCGTCTCTGGGGACCTTCAGCGGAACGGCGATAGGGACTAATGTAGAAGTCGACGAGGAGGCTGTAATATGGACGTAAAAACGTTAAATCCCGTGATAATCGGCGGCGGAGCCCTGGGGGGCTCTGTGGCTCGTGGGCTGAAAAGGGCCGGAATCGATCCGGTTGTGGCAGATCCCAGCGAGGCGGTCCGCCAGGCCTTGGAGGCCCGGGGGATCAAAGCCCTGGCCGATAGCTCCGAGGCCCTGGCTTCTTCGAACGGGCCGGTGCTGGTGGCCCTGAAGCCCTGGATGATGATGCCGGTCTGCGCCGATCTAAAGGATCTGCTGAAGGGACGGCTCTGCTGTTCCATGGCCGCGTTGGTGGAGATAAAGGGCCTGGCCTTTTCTGCCCCTGAGGCCCATTGGGGGCGGGCCATGACTAATATAGCTTCTGCCGTGGGGGCTGGATTTACCGGTGTCGCCAGGGGAAGCTGGAGCGATGAAGAGATGGAGACCATGATGGCCCTCTTCCGCTCCTTCGGCGATGCTTTGGTGGTCGAAGAAAAGGACATAGACGGCATCATAGGCATTTCCGGCTCGGCCATAGCCTATATATTCTCTCTCCTTGAAGGATTTATTCAGGGGGGATTAGCTGTAGGATTGAAGAGGGACCTCTCTCTAAGGGCCGGCATCGGAACGCTGACCGGCGCCGCCGAGCTGGTCCGCCAAAGCGGCGCCCATCCCGCGGAGCTTCGGGACCAGGTCTGCACCCCCGGAGGCACCACCATCGCCGCTATTCGCACCCTGGAGCGCACGGGCTTTAAGAGCGCCTTCATCGAAGCGGTCGTGGCCGCCGCCGAAAGCGGCAAAGCCGGAGCAGAAGAGTTTCGCAACGCCCTTAATGCCCAGATGGAGAACCAGCAGCCTATCAACGGCTCTGTGGAAAGCGATTGACAGGGATGGCGCGGACTTGTAAAATATCTAGCTGTGACTGAGCAGTTGCGTTGCTGTGGGCCTAGAGATGGTTTTTTGGGGTGATTAGCTCAGAGGAAGAGCGCTTCCCTGACACGGAAGAGGTCACAAGTT
>CAZNRB010000043.1:0-12523 GCA_964575405.1 uncultured Synergistaceae bacterium
GCATCTGACTCTTAATCAGAGGGTTGCAGGTTCGATTCCTACATGGCCCACCATTATGTTTATGTGTAATCAAAGAGGTGCCGTTCTGTACCTCTTTGTTTCCTGCCTATCGCGAGAGTGGCGAAAAGGTATACGCGCCAGACTTAGGATCTGGTGCCTTCGGGCGTAGGGGTTCAAGTCCCCTCTCTCGCACCATTCTCTGGTTAAAAGTGTGTTTTTATTTTTTTAGAGGTTTATGATAAAATCCTCTCCAGTTTGTTGGAGAGGATTTTTTATGCCCAGATAATCCTATGGTCAAGGGATATCTTAAAAAATTGCCTGTGCTACGTCCTTTACACGGTAAGGAAATACGGTAAGGAAAATCTGTTTTCTGCCCTTTTGTTTTGTAAGGAGGGGAACAGTCTCTCTGTGTTATACTACTTGAGTCTGTAATCCTGCGAAATAGATTTTTGAAAGGAGTGTTTCTTGTGAAATCGGAGATCCTGTCACAAGAAAAAAATATCGTCACCCTGAAAGTGACTATCCCTCAGGATGACTTCCAGGGCCAGCTGAAAAAAACCTACGCCTCTGTGGCTGCCAGAGCGAACATTCCAGGTTTCCGCCGCGGCAAAGCCCCTAAAAATATTATTGAAATGCGTTTTGGCAAGGAAGCCCTCATGGCCGAAGCCCTGGAAGCCCTAGTGCCTGGGACGTTAAAACAGTTGGTCTCGGAATACGACATGGATCCCATAGACGAGCCCGAGCTCTCTATCGACACTCTAAAGTCCGGAGAGGACGTAGTTTTTACCGTTAAATTCGAAGTCCGTCCAGAGGTTACCTTGCCCGACCTATCGGCTATCACCGTGGAGCGTCCAGTCTTTGAGGTTTCCGAGCAAGCCGTAGACGACGCCATTAACCATATTAGATGGCAGAAAGCGGTGTATCAAAAGGTCGATCGCGCTAGCAAACATCGGGATCAGGTCAAAGCAGCCTACAGCACCACGATCCTAGACGATGACGGTAGCGTTATCGCCTCCCACGAAGCTCAGATAGAGACCTTTACGCTGGAAAAGATCTCTCTGCGGCCCGAGATATCGGCTGCTCTGACCGGAGTTGTGGCTGGAGACAAACGTGAGGCCGACCTCCAGGTGGATCCCGACTTCCGGGACGCCAAGGTGGCCGGCAAAAGGGCCCATTACGACTTCGATATCATCGAAGTGTTGGAGCCCATCTTGCCGGAGCTGGACGAGGAATTCCTCAAGTCCCTCAATCCTACCAGGGAGCTTCACAACGAGGAAGAGCTGCGCAGCTATGTTCGCGAGGACATAGAAGGACGCTTTAAGGCCGAAGCCCAAAAAGTGGCCGAGAACGACGCTATTAAGAAAGTCGTCGACGGGGCTCAGATAGACCTCCCGGATTCAACGGTTCAACGCCAAAAGGAGGAACTCCGCCGGCGTTACGAAGAGAACCTGCAACAGCGCCTCCACAAATCCATCGAAGAACACTATGCCGATAGGGGGCAGGATCTAGCGTCCTTCGAAACGGAACTAGACCGTGACGCCAAAGACCGCGTCAAGACCTTTTTTGTCATGGATGGCTGTGCCAGAGAGTATGGTGTCTCCGTAGGCTCAGAAGACCTGGATCTGGAAGTAGAAAAGATGGCTGCCTCCTACCATATCGCTCCAGAAAGCGTGAAGGCTATGCTGCGAAAGCGCCCCGAGGACCTTGAGAACCTCCTTTCCTCCGCGCGGTATCGCAAGACGGTGGATGCGATCATGGCAAAAGTTAATGTGGTGGACGTGCCCAAATCCCTTCCGGCCAATGACGAGGAAAACGAAAAGGGAGAATAGGACTCTGATCGAGCGCAAAAGGGCAAAAAGGAGCTGACAAAGTTGTATATTCCCTACGTCATCGAACAGACCGGGAGAGGAGAGCGTTCCTATGATATTTACTCCCGTCTGCTGAAGGACCGCATTATTTTTCTCGGAGACGAGATCGACGATGTGGTGGCCAATTCGATCGTGGCTCAGCTTTTGTTCCTGGAGAGCGAAGGTCCCGACAGGGATATAAGCATTTACATCAATTCTCCTGGCGGATCGGTGTCGGCCGGACTGGCAATCTACGATACGATGCAGTACGTCAAGTGCGACATCTCCACGATTGTAGTGGGAATGGCCGCCAGCATGGCCGCGGTGTTGTTGGCTGCTGGAACTCCAGGTAAACGGATCGCTCTTCCTAGCGCGAGAATCATGATCCATCAGCCCTTGGGCGGTGCGCGCGGCCAGGCCAGCGATATAGAAATTCAGGCCAAGGAGATTATTAAAACAAAGGAGTTGCTGACTAAGCTTTTATCTGACCATACAGGCCAGACGGTACGCCGGTTGAAAAGCGACATGGACCGAGACTATTACATGACGTCCCAGGAAGCTCTGAGCTACGGGATCGTCGATAAGGTCATCGAGCATCGCTGATGAATAGCTTAGCAGTTTTTTTCAATAGGTGATTTTGCGGAATAAGGGACTCCCTTGGGGGATCCCTTATTCTTGCATTTTTTAATTCAAAGATCTTTTGTCTTCAATGAAATAATTATCTGGAAGGAATGGGAAACTTGGGACGGTCAGACCATAAAGGACAGGGTGGTGTGCGCTGCTCTTTCTGTGGAAGACGAACTGAGGATGGCGTGCAGTTGATCGCCGGCCCTCAGGGGGTCAATATCTGCAGTGAATGCGTAAAGCTCTGCAACATGTACCTCAGGGAAGATGGGGCAGAAGAGGATATGGAGACTTCCGAAATCGACGAGAATCCCGGCCTTATGACGGCTCCCCCCAAGCCCGTCGAAATTAAGAAATATCTCGATGAGTACGTCATAGGACAGGAACAGGCTAAAAAAGCCATGTCCGTGGCGGTATACAACCACTATAAGCGCATCAAATATAGTAGGGACAAGGAAGCGGCAGAGGGCAACGAAACCGTGGAACTTCAGAAGAGCAATCTGTTGCTGTTGGGCCCCACGGGATGCGGTAAAACCTTATTGGCTCAGACCTTGGCTAAAAAGCTTCAGGTGCCCTTCGCCATGTCCGACGCCACCACGTTGACCGAGGCAGGCTACGTCGGCGAGGACGTGGAAAATATCCTAACGAGACTTGTTCAGGCTGCTAATTACGACGTTGCGGCTGCCGAACAAGGGATCATCTATCTTGACGAAATTGACAAAATTTCCCGAAAGTCAGAGTCCACTTCCATCACTAGGGATGTCTCTGGCGAGGGAGTACAACAGGCTTTACTGAAAATCCTCGAAGGGACAATAGCCAATATCCCTCCTAAGGGTGGGCGAAAGCATCCCCAACAGGAATTTATTCAGATCAATACCTCCAATATTCTGTTCATCTGCGGCGGAGCCTTTGACGGATTGGAGGATATCGTGGCCCGTAGGGTCAACAAAAAGGTCATCGGCTTTGGCGGTGACGTGACAAAACGCAGCGGTATAGACAAGTACGAGCTGTTGGAGCAGACTGAACCGGAGGACTTGGTGGCCTATGGTTTCATCCCCGAGCTGGTTGGCCGGCTTCCATTAATTGTGCCCTTACAGAGCCTTGACGTGGACGCCTTAGTGCGGGTTCTTACGGAGCCTAAAAATTCTTTGATTCGACAGTATAAAAAGAATTTTGAGCTTGAAGGTATCGAACTGGAGTACGAACCGGAAGCCCTGCGGGCCATCGCTGAAAAAGCCACCATCAGAAATACAGGAGCTAGAGGGCTTCGGGCAATATTGGAAAATCTGATGCTGGATCTGATGTATGAAGCGCCTTCGGCCACTCCTCCGATCAAGAAAATTGTGATAGGCCGAGAGTGTATCACCGACGGCGCCGCGCCCAAGCTCTACGGTTCTAAAGGCAGGGAGCTGTAAGCATATGTTTTATGTTTTGCCCGTACGGGATACGGTGCTGTTTCCAGGCATTCTGGCCCCGCTATTCGTTGGACGAGCTAGGTCCTTGAAGGCCCTTGAGCTGGCTCTATTGGACGAAAAACGCCGTATTTTTGTGGTCGCCCAGAAAGATATAGCTAAGGACGATCCAGATCCCGAAGATCTGTACACTGTGGGAACGCTCTGCTCTATTTTGCAGATCATTCGACTTCCCGACGGCTCTGTAAAAGTGCTATTGGAAGGTCGGGAGCGGATGCACGTCCGATCCTACGGAGAGGACCAATCTGCCCTGACAGCTGACACCTCCCCGTCTTCGATGGGATATCAAGATTCTAAGCACCTCGAGGCATTGAGATTGAGCGCTGTACAGGAATTCGAGCGCTACGTGAACGTCCACCCCAATCTTCCGACTGAGCTGACATTGGCCGTGAGTGCCACCAAAGATGCCAGTCAAGCGGCTGATATGATCGCTTCTCACATGATGATCGATGTGGATAAGAAGCAAAATCTATTGGAATGTTTTAACGTAGCGACCCGGCTGGAATTGCTGTTGAAATATCTGGCCACGGAAATTGACCTGCTGGAATTGGCTGCCCAAATTCACACCAAAGTCCAGCAGGAAATGGATCAAAACCAGAGACAGTACTACCTGCGGGAGCAGCTCAAGGCTATTCAGCAAGAGCTAGGTGTCGATGATCCCCCTGAAATCAGAGATCTGAAAGAGCAGGCTGAGCAAACGGAGCTGCCAGAAGGGGTTAGGAAAAGGGTGGACTTAGAGCTCCAAAAGCTGTCAAAAATGGCCCCTATGACGCCTGAATCGACGGTTTCTCGGAGCTATATAGAGTGGCTTTTAGCCTTGCCGTGGACAAAATCGGTTCAAGAAAACCTCGATTTGGAGCAGGTAAGGTGCCTACTGGACAGCAACCATTACGGCCTTAAGAAGGTCAAGGATCGCCTGCTGGAATATTTGGCGGTACGGAAATTGGCCGGTAAAAGCGCGCGGGCCCAGATTCTTTGCCTGATCGGGCCTCCTGGCGTAGGGAAAACTTCTCTAGGCAAATCTATCGCTGAGGCACTGAAGCGTCCTTTTGTCTCCTTTTCTTTGGGAGGAATGAGGGACGAGGCCGAAATTCGCGGACACCGTCGAACCTATATAGGCTCCATGCCTGGGCGGATCATCCAAAAAATCCGTCTTGCCGAATGTCGAAACCCGGTGATACTGCTGGACGAGGTCGATAAAATAGGTTCCGACTACCGCGGCGATCCGGCCTCGGCGTTGCTGGAAGTGCTTGATCCAGAACAGAATAGCCAGTTTACCGATCATTATCTGGAAATGCCCTTTGATCTCAGCGACGTCCTGTTCATCACTACAGCGAACGTGGCTCATACGATCCCCCAGCCCTTATTGGATCGTATGGAAATGATCGACCTGCCCAGCTACATGCCGGAGGAGAAGTTCCATATCGCGAAAGAGCACCTGTTGCCTCGGCTGTATCGACAAAGCGGACTGACAAGGTCTCAGCTGTCCATCGGCGCTCCCGCGTTGCGAAAGTTGATTACCGAATATACCCACGAGGCCGGTGTCCGCGAGCTGGACCGCAAGCTGGCGACTATTTTTCGAAAAACGGCGTTGCAAGTCCTCAGCTCCTCGACAAGCTCAAAGCGAAGGGTGATTTCTCCGGGCAAGCTGGCAGATTACCTCGGCGCTTCTCACCGGCCAGACCTTCGGATTCCCCAAGAGCCCTCAATCGGTGTGGCCACTGGCCTGGCTTGGACTGGGGCTGGAGGCGAAGTGCTGGTAATCGAGGCAGCTTCCACCGCTGGCAAGGGAGAGATCACCTTGACGGGGAACCTAGGCGCGGTGATGAAAGAATCGGCCCGGACCGCCATAGGCTTTTTGAAATCCCGTTGGAAGAACCTTTCGAATAGGCCTGAACCGGACTGGTCAGCCATGGACGTCCATATTCACGTACCGGAAGGAGCCATACCGAAAGACGGACCTTCGGCGGGGATCACCATGGCCACCGTTTTGATGTCCATTTTCTCAGGACGCCGCTTTTTGCCTGGCTATGCCATGACGGGGGAAATTTCCTTGCGAGGCAACGTGTTGCCCATTGGGGGCTTGCGCGAAAAAGCTTTGGCGGCGAAGCGAAACGGCATATTAAAACTAATAGTACCCTTTGCCAATCAGCCCGACATTCAGGAGCTGGAGCCATGGGTCATGGAGGATTTGACATTCATTCCCGTGCGATCTGTAGAAGAGGTTTTCAGTAATGCCCTAGAGGAGGAGTTATAGATGGCCCCTTGGCGAGCCAGGCTTTTACAAACTGCTTTTACTCCTAAACAGTTTCTACAGGGAGCCATGCCGGAGGTCGCCTTTGCTGGACGATCGAACGTCGGTAAGTCATCTTTGATCAATAAATTGATCGGTCAGAAACTGGCTCACGTCAGTTCAAAGCCAGGAAAGACCCGCAGTGTAAACTTTTTTGAAGTGGCAGCGCCCCATCCCTTCATCCTCGTAGATCTGCCTGGTTTTGGCTACGCTGCTCGCAGCAAAGATGAACGGGGGCAATGGGCTTCGCTAATTGAGAACTATATATCGTCGAGGGAACAGTTGGCCTTGGTCATCCATTTGATTGACTTTCGCCACGGACCTTTATCGAACGATAAAATGCTCCAGCAGTGGCTAAAAGCCCTAGACGTTCCTCTTCAAGTTGTCTTTACCAAGGCGGATAAGATCGCTAAAAGCAAGCGTCGCGATTTGGTTTTCCAATACGTGCGAGAGGGGCTTTACTCCTGGGGAGCTCCTATAGTATGTTCAACGGAGGAGCAGGTGACCATAGAAAATTTCAAGGATCGCCTTGACAGCTACCTGACGGGAGAATCAGCTTAATCACTGGGGGGATTGAAGTGGCTGCACGAAATAGAAATCTTGCCAAAACCTACGATCCGGTGCCCTTGGAAGACAAGTGGTACCAGTGGTGGATCGATCAAGGGATTTTCACAGCTAAGATCGATGCTGACAAAAAGCCCTTTTCCATAGTCCTTCCGCCGCCTAACGTCACCGGGGCGTTGCACATGGGCCACGCCTACGATCACACCTTTCAGGATATTTTAAGCCGCTACAAGAGGGCCCAGGGCTACAGCGTTCTCTGGTTGCCCGGCACCGACCATGCCGGCATAGCAACTCAAAACGTGGTGGAGCGTCGCCTCGCCGAAAAAGGCCTGAGCCGCGATGACTTGGGAAGGGAGGAGTTCCTAAAGCAGGTGTGGGCCTGGAAAGAGGAATACCGGGATCGCATCGTCAGCCAGATGAAGCGCCTGGGCGACTCCTGCGACTGGAGTCACGAGCGTTTTACCATGGATGAAGGCCTTTCCAAGGCCGTTCGGCAGGTCTTCGTGAGCCTCTACGAAAAGGGGTTGATCTACAAGGGCAAGTATATCGTCAATTGGTGTCCTCGTTGCCATACGGCGCTGGCCGACATCGAAGTGGATCACGCCGAGGAAATGGGGCATCTATACTACGTGCGCTATCCCTTTGCTGACGGAGACGGCTTTATTACCATCGCGACGACCCGGCCTGAGACGATCATCGCCGACGTGGCCGTGGCTGTACACCCCAGGGATGAAAAAAACAGCGTCTTTGTCGGGCGAGAAGTGATCGTTCCGATGACAGGCGGACGTCGGGTGCCCATTATTGCCGATGCCATGGTGGACCCCGCTTTTGGTACTGGTTTCGTGAAGATCACTCCGGCTCACGACCCCAACGACTTCCTGGTGGGCCAACGGCACAGCCTTCCCTCTATTCAGGTCGTCGACGACAACGGCATCATGAACGATCAGGCCGGCACTATGGCTGGAATGACCGTCGCCGAGGCTCGAGAGAAGAGCCAGGAATTGCTTAAGCAGGAAGGCGTCCTAGACAGGGTAGAGGAGTTGCCTCACCAGGTGGGGCATTGCTATCGCTGCAGCACCGTGGTGGAACCCTATCTTTCCGAGCAGTGGTTCGTCAAGGTAGCTCCCTTGGCGGAGCGCGGCGTCGAGGCCTCCAAGGCAGGAAAAATGACCTGGACGCCCAAGCACTGGGACAAAACCTATTATCAATGGATGGACGGCGTGCGGGATTGGTGCATCTCCAGGCAACTTTGGTGGGGCCACAGAATCCCGGCATGGACCTGCCAGGACTGCGGCCAGTTGACCGTCCAGGTAGAAGCTCCTGAGGCTTGTCCTCTCTGCGGTTCCTCAAAGCTGCACCAGGACGAGGACGTGCTGGACACCTGGTTCAGCAGCGCTCTTTGGCCCTTCTCGACTATGGGATGGCCAGAAAACACGCCGGAACTGAAGTACTACTATCCCACATCGGTGATGGTCACGGGATTTGACATCATTTTCTTCTGGGTAGCCAGAATGATCATGATGGGCCTGGAGTTCATGGACGACGTGCCCTTTAAGGATATTTTCATTCACGCTTTGGTGCGCGATGAAAAGGGCCAGAAGATGAGTAAGTCCAAGGGCAACGGCATTGATCCTTTAGATATGATAGACCTATTTGGAGCCGATGCGCTGCGCTTTACCATGGCTGCACTGACAGTCCAAGGACGGGATATTCTGCTTGGTCCCTCAAAAATAGAGGGTAACAAGCACTTTATCAACAAGCTCTGGAATGCCAGCCGCTTTGCGCTCATGAACCTGGGCGACAAGGACTACGATGGGCTTCCCGAAAAGTCCAGTCAGCGAATACAAGATCGTTGGATCCTGGAAAAACTTCGCATCCTGGAAGGTGAGGTAACTCGCCAGCTGGACAGCTACTATATCGGCGAGGCCGCACGGAACCTTTATGAGTTTGTCTGGGGCGATCTCTGCGACTGGTATTTGGAGATGTCCAAGCCAGCGCTTTATGGAGACGAAGGGGAAATTCGCAAAGACGCGGTCTGCCGGGTGATGAACTACCTATTTAAAGACGTTTTGAAGATGCTCCATCCTTTTATTCCCTTTGTTACGGAGGAGCTGTGGCACGCTTTTGACTACAGCAAGGGGGCAGTTGAAAATGAGCCCTGGCCTGATGGAAATCTTTTGGATGGAGAGGATCCCTCGGTCCTGGACGATATGGCTCAGCTTCAGGACTTGGTTCGTTGCATCCGCAATCTTCGCGCTGAAGCAGGATTGCCTCCCAGCCAGAGAGTAGAGCAGGTAGTGCTGCGCGGAAGCAATAGCCATTTTGCGGAAATCGTGAAAAGCTATGGAGATCTGATCAGCGCTCTTACAAAGGTGGACCAGATCAAGCTGATAGCAGCCGATGCCGAAAAGCCCCACAGAGCATTGAGCTCCGTTTTGTCGGTGGGCCAGCTCTTTTTGCCAGCCGGCGACCTCCTTGATGTGGAGTCAGAAATCGCCAGGCTCCAAAACGAACTGAAGCAGGTTAGGGCCAACCTTGAGCGCAGTGAGAAAAAACTTTCAAGCGCCAGTTTCCTGGAAAAAGCTCCAGCCGATGTAGTTGAAAAGGAGCAGCAGCGTTTGGCAGATTCCAAATCCCGCATCATGCGGATCAACGAAAATCTGTCCAGCCTTGCCGATAGCTGATCATGATTCAGCAAGACCTAATTCATGGCTATGAGCAGATAGAGGCGCGCCTTAACGCTCTTTCGAGGCCTGGAATTCATCCAGGCCTCGAAAGAGCGGAGGCTCTCTATAAAGCTCTTGGAGCTCCACAAAATTTCCCGGCCATACATTTGGCAGGTACCAATGGCAAAGGATCCACCTCTGCGTACTTGGCTTTTATGCTAATGGAGGGCGGCTATAAAACTGCCCTCTATACGAGCCCCCATCTGCTTCATGCTGGTGAGCGTCTTTTGATCAATGGCGCCCCCCTTCCTGCAGAACGATGGATGAAAGCGGCAGATGCCGTGGAAGCAGCCATCAAAGGAACCGAGGTACTGCGGCTCAATCCTCCTACGTATTTTGAAATTTTTACGGCCGCAGCTTTTCTGCTTATTGCCGAGGAGCAAGTCCAAGCAGCTGTAATCGAAACCGGCATGGGTGGGCGGTTCGACGCTACCAATCTGCTGAAGGACTGTCGGCTTGCAATAATTACTCCTATAGGCATGGACCATATGGAATTCCTGGGCGGCACTATTGAGGAGATAGCTTCGGAAAAATTCGGCATTATCCATAGCGGCGATCGAGCCCTTTTCATCGGAGGAGGCCCCAAGTTGAACGAACAGTTTCGTAGTGTCTGTTCAGAAGTGGGGGCCTTTGGTAGTGTGTTCGAAGAGGATTGTGAACTCACTACTTTAGAAAGTTCTTTAAATGGAAATCTTTTCCGCTTGAGAACGCCCGACGGCACGGCTCTGTGGAATGAGCCTCTTTTAGGTGTCCACCAGCCTCAGAACGGGGCTTTGGCTCTTAGAGCAATGGAACTGCTGCAAGGTGATTTCCCCTGTTCACAGGAAGCCCGTAGTAGGGGAATGGCAAAAACTCAATGGCCAGGCCGCCTAGAGTTGATTTCAGAAAATCCGCTGGTGCTGATCGATGGCGCCCACAATCCCCACGGTATGGAGGCCTTGGCTCGATCGCTAAAAGCGCTCCTTGCAGAGGATCGCCCCTTGACGGTGGTCTACGCCACCATGTCCGATAAAAATTATATGGAGAGCCTTGAAATTCTCCATAATACAGGACGGCAGATTCGACTGGTCTGTACCGAAGTCCCCCATAATCATAGGAGCGAAATAGCTTCTAAGTTAGCTGAAAAAGCCTCCTCTATTTCATGGAGTTTTCCGCCACAAAGCTTTGATAATCCCTTTTCCGCAACCGAAATTGCTTTGAGCTTTGGCGATCCACTGTTGTTCTGCGGTAGTTTGTATTTTATCGCCCTAGTCCGTAGGAACTTAATCGAACGCTTCCAATCCTAATTATTAAATGGGGAAAGGCGATTTTAATTTTATTGATTTCCCCAAAAGGCCCTATCGGTAGACTATGAAGAGATAGAATAGGGGATCTTTTCGCCTTTAACTCCAAAATAAGGGAACGGCTGATGTGCAATAAGGATACTTGGAGGTTTTTATAATCGCCGCGTTCATGGTAAGATACGCCCAAGCGTTTCGATTTCCCCAGCCCCTATGAGGTGACAACATTGGAAAGCATTAAAGTTGGCGTCGTTGGCGTAGGTCATTTGGGCCGCCACCATGCCCGGGTATATACGGAAATTCTTGGAGCTGCGCTGGTTGGCGTCGTAGACAGCGACCCCATCCAGGCTGCTGCTATTGGTGAAGGTCTGAGCGTCCCCTTTTATACTGATATCCATCGTTTTATGGAGGAACGTCAGCCCGAAGCGGTGAGTGTGGTAGTCCCTACGGTAGCTCATTTCGAAGTTGCCAAGGAGCTGATGGCCCAGGGAATTAACACCATTATAGAAAAACCAGTGACCACTACGGTTGAACAAGCTTCGGAATTGTTGTCCATTGCCAAAGAACACCATCTGGTCCTTCAGGTAGGGCACATCGAACGCTTTAACAGTGCCATTCGCTATATTTCCCACGAGTTGAAAGACCCACTCTGCATACAATCTCGCCGTCAGGGACCTTTTTCACCGCGCATCAGTGATGTGGGAGTAGTGTTAGATCTGATGATTCACGATATAGACATCATACTGTCGTTGGTCAAGTCAGAAGTCCAGTCAATTTCTGCCGTGGGCAGAAAAATACGAACCGGCCACGAAGATTTGGCATTAGCACAAATTGTCTTCAAAAACGGCGTCATTGCTGATATTCAAGTCAGCCGGGTTGCTGAACGGCGCCTTCGCCAAATGGATATTATGGAGCAGAATCGCTATTTCTCCGTGAACTTCGAGACTCAGGATGTTTCCATTCACCGCTGTGTTCACCCCGAAGGAGATTCTGGGTTGATGGAAGTGATAGAGCATCCCCTTTTTCCCAAGGGAGAGCCTTTGAAGCTGGAGCTTCAGCACTTCATTTCATGCGTGCGCGAGGGGAAACAGCCCTTAGTTGGGATTTCCGACGGGAAAAGGGCTCTTGAAGTGGCAATTGCCGTGCTGAAGCAAATCCATCTGCAATAATCTAAAAGGCTATGCAAAGTGGCGACGCAGATTTTATGAGATTTAGCTTTGTTTGATTGTCAGATAGAGTAATTGTAGTTTTATCCAAATGTTGATTTGAATACTATGAGATTATGGTGTTGAGAAAGGAGCTTCCATGGAATCCACTGAGATTTGGGGCATTCCAGTGCTTAATTTTCAGGCCCTTCTCGGAGTGATCTGCTTTCTAGCCGCGATCTTTACGGCCAAAATAGTGAACAAGATTTTGGCAGGAAAATTGCCCGGAGGAGCAGGATCTCTAATTTACCTTAGGATGGTTCTGGGGTTTTTGCTAGCAGGGGCGGCATGCTTCTTTTTTGGAGCTCTGCTTGGAAAACAGTTTATTTAAAGGGCTTTCAATACCTAGCGAGGGCTTGTCTTTTTTGAACCCGATCCCTGTGAATACTCATAAAAGGTCATTTGTCAGAGTATAGACATCGATAGGACCATTAATTTATGGCTAGGAGGCAGTATGATGGCGACGAAGAGCATTGACGAGCTTTGCGGCGGCCTTTTGGCCAAGCGCGAAA
>CAZNRB010000044.1:0-12316 GCA_964575405.1 uncultured Synergistaceae bacterium
GAAGAGCTCACCGCCGACCTGCTGAAGCGCGTGGTGGCTCCCGTGAAGGATGCCATGTGCGACGCCGGCCTCAGCGCCACGGCGGTGGACAAGATCCTGCTGGTGGGCGGCTCTTCCCGTATGCCGGCGGTGCAGTCCAAGATCAAGGAGCTCCTGGGCAAGGAGCCTACCAAGGGCATTAACCCCGACGAGTGCGTGGCCGCCGGAGCCGCCATCCAGGGTGCCATTTTGAGCGGCGACAGCGACAAGAACATCGTGCTCGTCGACGTGGCCCCCCTGTCGTTGGGCATCGAGACCCTGGGCGGCGTCTGCACCAAGATCATCGAGCGCAACACCGCCATCCCCGTGTCTCGGAGCCAGATCTTCACCACCGCCGCCGACAATCAGCCCTCGGTGGAGATCAAGGTCCTCCAGGGCGAGCGGGCCATGGCGGCCGACAACGTGCTGCTGGGCACCTTCCAGCTCACGGACCTGCCTCCGGCACCCCGGGGAATTCCTCAGATCGAGGTGACCTTTAACATCGACGTCAACGGCATCCTGAACGTCAGCGCCACCGACAAGGGCACCGGCAAATCCCAGAAGATCACCATCCAGTCCTCGAATCTCTCGAAGGACCAGATCGAGCGGATGAAGGCCGAGGCCGAGGCCAGCGAGGCCGAGGACAACCGCAAGAGGGAGTTCATCGAGGCCAAAAACAGCGCCGACAGCCTGGTCTACCAGTCCGAGAAGCTCCTGAAGGACCTGGGCGACAAGGTGACGCCTGAGGAGAAGGGCGCCGTGGAGGCCAAGGCCGAAGAGGTCAAGAAGGCCGTGGCCGGCGACGACATCGAGGCCGTCAATAGCGCTTCCGAGGCCCTGTCCCAGGAAGTTCAGAAGTTGTCGGTGAAGCTCTATCAGCAGGGCGGCGACCAGGGAGCTTCCCAGGACCAGCCCGGTGGCCAGGACAAACAGGACGGCGACAACACGGTAGACGCCGAGTTCAGCGAATAGCCTGAGCCGGCGGCCGAATGAGCCAGTCCACCAAGCGGGATTATTACGAGATCCTGGAGGTCTCCCGGGAGGCCTCCAGCGAGGAGATCCGGAAGGCCTTTCGGAGCAAAGCCCGGACCTGCCATCCCGACCTCCATCGCGACGATCCCGACGCAGAGCGCAAGTTCAAGGAGATCAACGAGGCCTATTCGGTGCTGAGCGACGCCGAAAAGCGGCAGCGCTACGACCGCTTCGGTACCGCCGACGATACGGGGCCCTTTAACGGCGGTTTCAGCTCTGCCGAGGACCTCTTCGGCGATCTCTTCGGCAGTTTCTTCGGCGGCGGCTTTGGGGCCCGCGGCTCATCGGGGCCCCGGGGCCCCGTCAGGGGAGCGGACCTGGAGACGGTGCTGACCATCACCCTGGAAGAGGCCGCCCGTGGGGTGACCAAAAAGGTGACCATCGCCCGCTGGGAGCCCTGCGATCATTGCAGCGGCAAGGGCGTGGAGCCCGGAAGCCAGGTCCACAGTTGTCCCACCTGCGGCGGTTCTGGCCAGGTGCGGCAGCGGATGCGCACCATCTTCGGTGAGACCGTCACGGTGGGAACCTGCCCCAACTGCGGCGGCAAGGGCCAAATCGTGGACGATCCCTGCCACCAGTGCCACGGCGAGGGCCGGGTGCGGCGCCGCAGGGACCAGGAGATAAAAATCCAGCCCGGCGTGGACCGGGGCACTAGGCTGCGGGTCCCCGGCGCCGGAGACCTGGGCGCCAACGGAGGCCCTCCGGGGGACCTCTATATCGTCATGGACGTGAAGGCCCATCCCGATTTCCAGCGGGACGGCGCCGACCTGATGCGCCGCCTTGCCATCCCCTTCCCTCTGGCGGTCATGGGCGGCAAGTTCCAGGTGGACACGCTGATCGACGGCGCCGTGGATTTCCAGATCCCGCCGGGCACACAGCCGGGCGACCAGATCCGCCTCAAGGGCTACGGCATGGCCCGGCTGCGGAACAGCAACAGCCGGGGCGATCTGTTCCTGCGGATCACCGTCCACGTTCCATCGCCCAAGGACTTGAGCGACCGGGGCAGGGAGCTCATGGCCGAGCTGGGCCAGGGATTGGGCCTGGAGAGCTCCGATCCCGCCGAGGCCTCCGACGACGGCCTGCTGGGAAAGATCTTCGGCAAGGGCAAAAAGGCCAAGGCCGCCAAGAAAAAGGGAGCCCGAAAAGGCACCAGCTGACGGGCCCGGTTTCACAGAAAGACAAAGTCCTCTTGCGGGGATTTTGTCTTTTTTTGTAGCCCGGCGGGAGCAAAAAAGAGAGCAGAAGGCCCGGAGGCTCTCCTGCTCTTAAGGGGTTATGATGTTCCGGTGCTTTTAGGCATCGGCGTTCCAGATCACATTGTACTTTTCCACGAAGCCGTAGGGCGAATAGGCCATTTTGGCGTGGCGCAGCCCTTCGTCGCCCATGTCCTCTTCCCGGTTGGCCACCTTGAAATCCCGCCCGTCGTAGTATAGAAAGTCCTTGTTGATCACCTGATAGGCGGCGGGGTACTTTTCCAGGGCCTTCTCGTAGTGGATCATCAGAGTATCTCCCACGGGCTCCGCCAGGGTGTAGGCGATGAGCTCCCCGTCCAGCTCTATGACGCCGCCCAACATGGCCAGCTGGGGCCAGCAGTCCAGGACCTTCAAAATGCCCTGGTGCTCGGACTCCAACAGGGGGTATTGGTGGAGGTTCTGTTCGGCCAGCCAGGCCTTCTGAAGCTCCACAACCCGAGGGGTCATTTTGGGCGTCATGGTGAGGTATTGGGCGTCGTAGTGCCGCCGGAACTGGTTTACCTTGTTGCGTCGCCGCATGTGGCGGTTGCCCGACAGGGTGGCCAGGTCCTCCACAGCGTAGAGGTATTCGAAGCTGTCCCGGTTCGGCTCGGCGGAGATTTTAGCTCCCAACTGGTCCTGCCAGATCTGGACCAGCCCCTTGGGAACGTCGATGAAACGGCCCTGGGGGCCCACTTCCTCCCGGAGGAGCCGCTCCCAGTCGTCCTGCCGCCACTCACCGGCCGGCGGGAGCCAGCAAGGGAAGGGCCGATTCTGGCGGAGCCAGATCAGGTCGCCGGTCCACCTGGCTTCGTAGCCGAAATAGTCGCTCCAGGACCACAGGACTATGAAGCTCTGATCCGACGAGTACTCTAAAGATCGATGCCACAGGGCGTTATAGTCCGAGAACATGGACAGCTCCAGGGGCTTGTATTGGTGTTCCACAAAAATGCCTCCTTAGAATTGGGCGCTCCGATCCGGGCGCCCCGTTGTGGCTTGATTGTATTACCGTTGCCCAGCCGATCCAGGGCTATTTTACAGAGAAAAAGTCGGAATTATGGGCCCGATGGCCCCTCCTGGGAGCAGTAGAGCCTTTGATAAATTTGATAGTTGGCCATCACGATTTTGACGTAGTTCCTGGTCTCCGGGAAGGGGATGGCCTCGATCCAGCTGTCCATAGGCCAGTCGCCCCGGAGCTCATTCCAGCGGTTCAGGTTGCCGCTGCCGGCGTTGTAGGCCGCCAAGATCCACTGGATTGGGCCGATGCGCTGCCGGAGCCATCGCAGGTGCGAGGCCCCTAAAAGGATGTTGTCCTCCACATCGTAAAGGCTGTAGCTGCTGAGACCTGACCGGCGGGCTTCGTCGGAGGCCGTCCCGGCCATGAGCTGCATGAGGCCCGTAGCGCCGGAATTGCTGCGGGCTTGGGGATCAAAGGAGCTTTCCTGCCGCATGACGGCCCAGATGAGCAGGGGATCCAGGCCCCACCGGGATGCGGCGGTTTCCACCTGCTGCCGGTAGGGCCGGGGATAGGCCATCTCCAGCAGGGGCCTGGCCACGGGATTGGCCGCTAGGTACCGGGGCAGGATACCTCGAATGTGGCCATAGGCCTGGCCCTCTTGGCCCAGCCATCGGGCTATGAAGGCCGCCGAGATCTTGGAGGCACTGTCGGTTCTTTCGGACAGTTCCAGATGGGCGTGGACCATAAAGCCCCAGCGCTCCAGCTCGGTGACGTGGCGGTCCGCAAAATCCTGAGGGAGATCTTCATCGACGATCTCCAACGAACCGCCAGGCGAGGCCTGGAAGCTGTAAAAGCTCATGGGGTGCTCTGTCCGCAGTTTCTCCAGCAGTTCGCCGGCCTCTGACTGCCGCCCCAGCTTCTGGAGGGCCTGAATTCGCCAGTACAGCAGCCGGTCGCCGTCCTGGCCGCCGCTGTTCCAGCCTTGGGTCCAGAATTCCAGGGCGGCGCTGTAATCCTGCTGGAGCCAGCAGTTCCAGCCTTGGTCCCACAGGATTTCCTGGGCCTGGCGGCTTTGGGGAAAGCGTCGCAGAAGCTCCTGCCGGGCCTGATCCCGGCGGCTGTAGTGCCGAGAGCCCGCCAGAAAGCTCAGGGCAGCGGCGGCCTTCTGGGGCTCCTCTCCGGCGGCGACCTGCTCCAGCACTGCCAGGGCTTGAGCTCCGGCGGAGCCCTCCAACATCCGGGAGAGCTGGCGAAGAGAGCGGATATAGTAGTCTCCGCCAGGGCGGAAGACCAGGCTTTGGTAGATTTTTTGCGCTTCGGCCAGGCGCCCCAGCCTAGCCAGGCTGAGGGCTAGATAGTAGCTGCCCGGCTCCCCGTAGGGCCCTTGGGGATCGAGGCGCTGAAGCCATTGGACCGCCTCGGAATGGCGCCCCGCCAGATAATGGCTGTAGCCCACTCGGTAATCCCGCTCTGCCGAGGCCGGAGCCTGCTGGGCCAGCGTCAAGGCGTCGCCCTGTCGGGGCTGGAGCCTCAGCAGAGCCAGAGCTTCCGAAGAAGTCAGCTTTTTTCGGTCCGCCAGGGCCATAAGAGCTGTGCGCTGCTGCGATGGGGTGACGGCCAGTCCCACCATGCGGTGGAGCCACTTTTCCGCCTCGTCGGGGTTGGTGGTTATTCGGGAAAGGGCGTAGGCGCTGTAGTATTTCACCGTCGCCGGAGGGTCCGACAGGTAAAGTCCCAGAGCCTGGCCGTGGCCTTCGGAGCGCTGTCCCAGCCGCTCCAAGGCCAGGACCTGGAGCAGCTTGGCGTAGGGCGCAACCTCCTGGGGGTAAGTGCCCTCGAGGCTCCGCATCAGATCCAGGGAATGGGACCAGCGGCCCTGGGCCCACAGGCCATTGGCGCCCAGCGATATTTCCCGGAACGAAAGGCCGCCCTGAGCCAGCAGCCGGTCCACCTCGGCCCAGTTCCGGCTGTAAAAGGCCTCTTCCATGGCCGAAGGACTTGGTGGAGCTGCCTCGGCCCCTGCACCGGTGGCCACCAGTAGGGTCAGGAAAACCAAAAGAGCTTTTATCAAAGAAATCACCCTATACCTCCAGGCCTAGTTCCCGGCGGAAAATCGGTAGGGATTTGACAACTTCCGCCGGGAGATTTAGGCTTTCCTAAAAGCCAGTTTTTCCGTTTTTTAAGAATACCACAGAAAGGATCCCGAAATATCCTTAAGAACCACGATTCTCGAGCTCCCTAAGGGAGCGGCAAGGAGGCGCCATGATCAAGCGGGGACTGATCGAACAGATCTTTTCGGCTTTCAGCATCGAACGCTGGAACGACCATCCGCGGACAGCCCAATTTACGGAGATGGACAAGCAGGCCCACAAGGCCATTATAGCCTACGCGATCGCCAGGACCGAAGAGGATCGAGGCGCCACGGTCCAGTGGGAGCGGCTCATCGAAGGGGGGATTTTCGAGTTCCTCCACCGAGTGGTGGTGACCGACATCAAGCCGCCGGTGTTCCATCGCCTCATGGCCGACGGCCTGCAAAAACAGAAGCTCAACAGCTGGGTGCTGGACCAGCTACATCCGCTGCTGTGGTCCCTGCCCCAGGGCGTACTGGACCGCTGCATCGCCTATTTCCAGGAGGACCACAGCACCCTGGAACGACGGATCCTCAGCGCCGCCCACTACCTGGCCAGCCGTTGGGAGTTCAGCTTCATCTACAGCTGGAGCCAGCCTCTATACGGCATCGAGAAGACCCACCGGCAGATCATGGAGGAGATCGAGCGCCACAGGGACTTGGCCGCCGTGGCCCAGTGCCTGCAAAGCATCGAATCGGGGTCCCAAGAGGGCCTCTACGGCTTTATCTCCCTGGTGGGCCAGCTCCGGTTCCAAAAGCGCTGGGCCCAGGTCCAGCGGATTCCAGCCACGTCGGTGTTGGGCCATTTGCTCATGGTGGCCTTGCTGGCCTGGCTGGTGTCCCTGGAAATCGGTGCCGGAGCAACCCGGCGGCGGAACAACTTCTATTGCGGCCTCCTCCACGATCTGCCGGAGGTGCTGACCCGGGACATCGTCTCGCCGGTGAAGCGCAGCGTTCAAGGCCTGGAGGAGCTCATCAAGGACCTGGAAAAACAGAGCCTCCAGGAGACCATTTTCCCCTTGATACCTCCTTCCTGGCGGGAGGACCTGCTCTATCTGGTGGCCGACGAGTTCTGCAACAGGATTCGCCCCGGCGGCCAAGTCCAGCGGCTGGACCGCGATCTGGGCCCCGGCGACGACGCCCCCGAGCTGGACGGAATAGACGGTTCGGTGGTGGAGATCTGCGACAAACTCTCGGCCTTCATCGAGGCCAGCCAATCCATCAGCATGGGCGTCTCCTCGTCCTATCTCCGGGAGGGCCGGCGGAGGATCGCCAAGGAATTTGGCCAGCGCAGTCTGCCGGGTTTTGACGTGGGTATTCTTTTCGACTACTTCAGCTGATCCCGGTAAATTTTGAAAATCCTCAAAAATAGACAGATTTTTTCGCCGGTCTCTCTGAAAGGGCGGAGGTCGTACAATGGAATCTCCACAGCCTGGCGTCTCCAATAGAGGAGGTTTATCGTGAAACCTGTCATAGCAATTGCCTGTAATCTCGAATTTTACAACGGCCGTCAGAAGGTCTCGGTCAACAGGAACTACACCGACAGCCTGCTGGCCGCCGGTGGTCTGCCTATGGTGGTGCCTCTGACTCTGAACGATGAGGCCCGGTCCCAATATCTGGGCCAGTGCCAGGGGCTGCTGTTGCCGGGAGGCATCGACGTGTTGCCGGACTTCTACGGAGCCCAGCCCGAGCCCAACCTGGGCCCAGTGGATCCCCTGTTGGACAGCTACCAGATCGGCCTGATCCAAGAGGCCATGGAGCAGAAACTGCCCATTTTGGCCATTTGCAGGGGCCATCAGTTGCTGAACGTGGTCCTGGGAGGCACCCTGATCCAGCACATTCCCCAGCAGGCTCCCTGGCTGAATCACAATCAGGACATGGAGCCCCGCTGGCCCTTTCACTCTGTGATGGCTCTGGCGGGCTCCAAAATCGCAGATGTCTTCGGCGAGAAATTCCAGGTCAACAGCTTCCACCACCAGGCCGTGGACCGTCCGGCACCGTCCTTAAAGGTCACCGCCACGGCGCCCGACGGCGTTGTGGAGGCTCTGGAGCATCAGGATCATCCCTTTGTAGTGGGAGTTCAATGGCACCCCGAGGGTATGTGGAACCACAGCCCTGAGACGTTGAAATTCTTCTGCCGTTTCGTTGAGGCCTGCGAGAGGGGGCGCCAATAGTGGATATCCCGTCGATTCCTCTTTTCGGCTCCTTGGTCAACGGAGCCGCCGTAGTGGCGGGCTCTCTGGTGGGGCTGGGCCTCCGGTCCAGGATCCCCGACGGGCTCATGAAACTGCCCTTCCAGTCCATGGGCCTTTTCGTGATCTCCCTGGGCCTCTCCATGGCCATGAAAAGCCAGAACGTGCTGGTCCTGATCGTCAGCATAGCCCTGGGCACGGTCATAGGAGGATTGTTGGACCTGGACGGAGCCATGGCCCGGGGCAGTCAGGCTCTGGAGAGGCGCTTCAGCCGGTCCGGTTCCAATTTGGCCAACGGCTTTATGACGGCCAGTCTGCTGTTCTGCGTGGGCTCCTTGGCGGTGCTGGGGGCCTTCGAGGAGGGCCTTGGCGGGCCGCCCCGGCTCCTGCTGACCAAGGCATTGATGGACGGCTTGGCATCGGTGGCCCTTTCGGCCTCCATGGGCCTGGGGGTGCTCTTTTCTGCCGGGGCAGTGCTGGTCTATCAAGGCACGTTGACTCTGGCCGCCGGGCTATTGCAGCCCCTGATGACCGAACCGGCGGTGGTGGAGATGAGCGCCGCTGGAGGGCTTATGCTCATAGCCCTGGGGCTGGACATGGCCGGCGCTTTAAAAGAGCGAATCAAGGTCACCGACGCCCTGCCGGCCCTGGCAGTGGCGGTGGTGCTGGCCCGGCTGTTACTATGACTCTAGGGCCTCCGAGCGCTTAAGGGCCCTAGGCCCCCATAGGGCCTTAAAAAGATCCGAAAATTCCAGAGAAATATCAGAACGGAGGAAAACGTGATGGCTCTTACCTACAGGCATCCCACCTCGGTGCTGGCCTCGGAGGTGACGCCCTGCGGCGCTCAGAAACCTTTCCATCTGCTGGCCTGCCTGCAAAACTCCGCCGACGCTGCGGTAGACGACGGCGGCATTCCCGACGGGCGGGACTTCGGTTGCGCCTGGATGGTCCACCAATACAGTATCGTCCTGGACCGGCCTCTGGTGATGGGCCAGCAGTTCCACATCGACACGGGCCACCAACCCCGGCGGGACCTGTACTCGATCCGCCGCTTTATCCTGGAAGACCAGGATGGCCCCTTCGGCCTGGCCGACAGCGCCTGGATCCTGGTGGACCTGGAGAGCCGCCGCCCCCAGAGGCTGAGCCGCCGCCTTCAGGGGGCCTTTTACGATAGGGCCGAGGAACCCTTCGAAGAACAGTTTACTGTCCCCCTGGCGCCCCAAAGGACGGATATTCAAAGGGTCCTAGAGGTCCGCATGGGGGACCTGGACGGGAACGGCCACGTGAACAACGCCTATTATCTGGCCTGGGCCAGCGAGGCCCTGCCCTGGGAGGTCTACATGACCTCGGGACTTCTGGAGGCCCATATACTGTTTGTCCACGAGGCCACTTACGGCATGACCTTGACGGTGACGACCCAGCAGGAAAGCCTTTCGTTCCGGCACCGCATCGAAAACCAGCAGGGCCAGGAAATAGCTCTGGTCAACACCAGGTGGGCGCCCCTTGGCGGTGCCGCTGAGGAGGTAGGAAAATGAGGATTGGAATCGACCTGGGGGGCCATCACATCGCCGCCGGTCTGTTACAGGAAGGGAAAATCCTGAAGAAGCTCGAAAGAGCCACTCCCGAGAATCGAGACCCCGGGGCTGTGATCGACGCCATGGCGGCCATGGTGGAGGAACTTGGAAAGGAAGGACCCCTAGAGGGTATCGGCGTGGGGCTGCCGGGCCTGCTGAGCCGGGATCGAGAGAGGGTGGTCACGCTGCCGAACCTGAAGGGCTGGGAGGGCTTCCCGGCCAGGCAGGTCTTGTCGGAGCGGCTGGGGCTGCCGGTGGCGTTGGCCAACGACTGCCACTGCGCCGCCCTGGGGGAGTTGGAAAGGGGAGCGGCGGCGGACCTGAAGGACTTCGTCTTTATCTCCCTGGGCACGGGCATAGGCGGGGCGGTCTTCGCCGGCCGCAAAGTGATCACAGGTGCCCGTGGATGGGCCGGCGAAGCCGGTCACATCCCTTTGATGTACGATGCCCCCTGCGGCTGCGGCGGCCGGGGCCATATTGAGAGCTTTTTCTCCGCCGACAGGCTGGAAGAGTGGGGAGCCAAGACTCCCTGGGGCTCCGACATGGCCGTTCTTTGGGAACACCACGAAGAGGCCGGGCTGGCTCCCCTTTGGGGGCGAGCCTTGACGGCGCTGGCCTGTTGCCTCGGCGCTATCACGGCGCTGCTGGACCCCGAGGCCATCGTCATTGGCGGCGGCCTTTCCAATCTGCCGGGGCTGATCGATGAAGTCCAGGACTACCTTTTGCCCCTGTTGGGTCTCCATTGCCGCCCTGGCCCCCAGCTGCGGAAGGCCGCCCTGGGCGCCGACGGGGCCCTGATCGGCGCGGCATCGCTCCTCGGCGACGGTTCCCAGGGCGAGCCCGCGGGCCCAAGGTAAGCCCTTTGGGGCCTCTGATCGAGAAGGCGCCATGACTGCTGTGGACTACGGCCCCGAGCTGGCCCAGCTGCCGCCCTTTCTGGGCCCCTCACTGGCAGAACAGTACGGCCTAGATTTGGCTCGGACCATCGGCCAGAGCTATGGCCTCTCGCGGCCAGTGACGCTGCGGGTCAACTCCCTTAAGGCGGCGCCCCAAGAGATTACCCAGGCCCTTGGAGAGGCGGGCCTGAAGAGCTGCCCTGTGGCCTGGAATCCCTGGGCTTTCGTGATCCCAGGGGCCCGGGAAAGGGACCTCCAGGCCCTGGAGATCTACGACCAGGGGAAAATCTACCTTCAGAGCCTGTCGTCTATGGTGCCGCCTATTGTGTTGGCACCCAGGGCCGGATTGGACCTGCTGGACATGGCGGCAGCTCCCGGAGGCAAGACGACTCAGATGGCCGCCATGACGGGCAACAGGGCCCCCATAACGGCCTGCGAGATCAAGCCCCTTCGGGCCGAGCGGCTGAAATACAACCTGCGAAAGCAGGGAGCCACGTCGGTCTCCGTAATGGTGACCGACGCGAGGCGGCTGGACCCTTGGTTCGCCTTCGATCAGATCCTTTTGGACGCTCCCTGCAGCGGCAGCGGGATTCTACGCCTGGGCGATCCCAAGGTGCATCAGCGTTTTACTCCCGCACTGCTGGCCAAGAGCGAGGCCTCCCAACTGGCGCTCCTCAAAAAGGCCCTGGCGCTGCTGAAGCCCGGCGGCGAGCTGGTCTACTCCACCTGTTCCGTCCTGGCCAGGGAAAACGAGGCCATTCTGCTCAAGGCCCTGAAGGGAGAGCCGGCCGAGGTGGTGCCTATCCACTTTCCCGGCATAGAGACCCTGCCGCGGCTGCCCGTGTCGGTACCTGGTACGCTGTGCCTGAGGCCCGATGAGCTTTACGAGGGCTTTTTCGTGGCCAAGATCCGGAAGGCGCCTCAGGGCCGCCGAAGCTCCAAAAGGTAGCGGCTCAGGACCGCGCCGGGGTCCTGGGGCGAGGCCATGAGGGCGAAACAGCAGAGGCTATGGACGAACTCCAGGGAGCGGTCCATCTGGCTCCATACCCGAAATCCCCGTTGAGTCAAGTTCGCTGCCCCCACGGAGGCGTAGCCATCGGGGCGCTTCATTCCCTCTTCAGCTTGGCTGCATGCAACGATCAGCGGCTTCTGATCGCCGTAGGTCCCGGCGATCCGCTCCTGAAGGCCCGAAGGCACGTTGCCGGAGCCGTAGCCCACCAGTCCCAGCAGCAGCTCCTGGCCCGAAAGGACCGGGAAGGTCCCGGGCTGGGCCAAAAGCCACCGAATTTTCTCGCAGCGCCGCCGGTGCTCCTGGGGCTCCTCTTGGAGGATTCTCTCCAGTTCCGGCGGCAGCCGGTCCCAGCGCTCCTGGGCCGAGGAGCCCTTAGAGCCCGCCAGGGCCCAGTCGGGATTGAAGTAGAGTGGCCGGCCGTTGATGGCCCGGAAGGCGTCGGGATGCTGGGCCTGCTCCTTGTGGCCCCGGCTCCCGGGGATCAGCTTCCAGTTGAAGTAGATCCACACCCCTTGAAGGGGGGCGCAGCAGGCCTGGACGGCGCCTCGGAGGTTGGTTGTCACGTCCTCGGCCATGTAGTCCAGCGTGAGCTGGCTTCCCGTCAGGATCACAGGGATCGATAGGCCGCTGAAACAGAGGCTCAGCCAGGAGGCCGTGTTGGCCATCGTGTCGGTGCCGTGGAGCACCAGAACTCCCGAAAGGCCCTGTCGCAGCTCCGAAGCGATCTGGGCCGTCAGGATCTGCCAGTGCCCAGGGTCCAGCTCCGAGCTGTCCAGCCCTGGCTGTCCCAAGGGTTCCCTGAAAAGGGGCTCCAGGCCCCGCTCGTCGCAGATCTCCTGGAGCGACGCCCGGAGCCGCTGTGAGGCCCGGGACGAAGGGCCCTTGCCGTCTCCTTCAAAGCCGCTGGCGATAGTTCCACCGGTGAAAATCACTAGCAGTCTTCCCATGTCAAAGCCTCCTTTGCTCCTATTGAAACGGTTCCCATTCTACGAAAGTCCACCGGAAAAGCCAAGGGACAGAAGAGGGCACCCACAACGCGGCCCCTTAGGGAAAGGAAGTGCCCGGCGCAGGGCTTGACAGACCAGGCCTTACAGCGTAGAATGCTCTCTGTCCGCTGGAAGCGGAGAGATGGCCGAGTGGTCGAAGGCGCACGCCTGCTAAGTGTGTGATCCTCTATGGATCCGAGGGTTCAAATCCCTCTCTCTCCGCCATTTTTGATTGCGCCAGTAGCTCAGCTGGATAGAGCGTTTGGCTACGGACCAAAAGGTCGTGGG
>CAZNRB010000045.1:0-11855 GCA_964575405.1 uncultured Synergistaceae bacterium
GCTCCATGTTGGAGCAGGGGGCGCCCCTCCGTGTGGCCTGTCCTGGCCGAGTCTATCGCCGCGACAGCGACCCGACCCATTCTCCTATGTTTCACCAAGTGGAAGGGCTGATCATCGGAGAGGATATCTCCGTGGGGGACCTGAAGGGATGCCTTGAGGCCATGGTGAACAGCGTGTTCGGCAAGAAACTGGCGGCTCGCTACCGCTCGAGCTACTTCCCCTTTACGGAACCTTCCCTTGAAGTGGATGTTGAGTGTTTTTCCTGCAGCGGCTCCGATTCGGACTGCCGCATCTGCAAGGGCACGGGATGGCTCGAAATCGGCGGCATGGGCATGGTCCACCCCAATGTGCTCAGGGCCGGCGGCATTGATCCGGAGCGCTACAGCGGCTTTGCCTGGGGCATGGGGCTGGATCGCATCGCCATGCTCAAGTACGGTCTTCAGGACCTCCGAATCCTCTTTGACGGAGACATCTCCTATCTGCTCTCTGGGAGGCGAGTCTGATGTTGCTTTCGTGGAAATGGCTCAATGAACTGATCTCCCTTCCCGCTTCGATCGACCAGGTGGCCGAACGGTTGACCGTTACGGGCAACGAGATCGAAGCAATCCACCGTCCCTGCGGAAAAGTGAAGGGCCTCAGGGTGGCCAAGGTGGTCTCGACAGAACAGCATCCCACCAAATCGGGCCTCACGGTAACCCGCTTGGACTTGGGCGAAGGAGCGCCACAGCTCTGTGTGACGGCGGCTAAAAACGTCAAGGTAGGCCACAAGGTGCCCTACTGCGTGCCCGGTTCATCGGTGGCCAGCGGAATGGTGCTGGGCTATCGGGACTTCGACGGCTTCAACAGCGCTGGCATGATGGCTTCCGCCGCAGAATTGGGAGTGCCGGACCTCAGCTCCGTCCACGGCATTTTGATTCTGCCCGACGACGCGCCCCTTGGTGCCGATGTGGTGGAATGGCTGGGCCTGGACGACGCTATTCTGGAGATGTCCATCACGCCCAATCGGGGCGATATGCTGAGCCTTTACGGCGCCGCTCGAGAGCTGTACGCCCTCTTTCCAGAGGCGGAGCTCCATCTTCCGAAGATCCAAGCTCCCAGCTACGGCGGGGAATGGTCCCTGCCCTTTGAGGGGATTCGCTTGGAGTCTGAGGGGTGCGCCGCTTACCGCTTGGGCATGGCCGATCAGGTGCGCATAGCCCCTGCGCCGATTCAGATGCAGGTCCGCCTATGTCTGTCGGGGATGAGGCCCATCAACAACGTGGTAGATGCCACCAACCTGGCCATGTTGACCCTAGGTCAGCCTCTGCACGCCTTTGACGCCGCCAGCCTGCCGGGACGGGACATCGGAGTCCGAGCTGCCAGGGAGGGGGAACACCTGATCTCACTGGACGGCAAGGACCGGGCGTTGCTGCCCAGCGACATGGTGATCTCCAGCGGCGGCGTGGCCGTTGGCCTTGCCGGCGTTATGGGAGGCGAAAATTCGGAGATCACCGACAAGACCCAGCACATCCTGGTGGAAAGCGCGAATTTCGCCGCTCCGTTGATCTCCAAGACCTCTCGGCGCCTGGGTATTCCAAGCGAAGCCTCCTTCCGCTACGCCCGGGGAGTGGACCCTCTTCAGACCCTGGATTCCCTGAACTACGTGCTCTACCTGATGGAGCAGTGGGGAGCTGCCCGTTGCTTTGCCAAAAACTATTACGCCCAGCCCAAGGCCATAGAGCCCAAGAAAGTTCCCCTGACTCGCCGCAAGCTCCAGACCTATTTAAGTTGGGGCGATATAGACGAAGGGGAGCGCATTTTGAGCAGATTGGGCATCGAAAAACTTGAGGGCGACCAGGAAAAGGCCCTTTACCTGGCTCCCACCAGGCGCCCCGACATTGCCATTGAAGAGGACCTGATCGAAGAAGTGGGCCGTATCAGAGGCTACAACGATATAGAGCCCACTATCCCCAGACTGTACAAAGCTGGCGTTGTGGGCCCTCTGATGGAGACCCATCGTCTGCTGCGGCAATGCGCCATATCCCGAGGCTATACGGAAGTGGTGACCTACAGCTTTATCCGTCCCGAGCTGTTAAAGACCCTTCGCTATCCCCAGGTGGAGGACTGCAAGGTTCTGAGCAATCCCATCAGCGCCGAGACTACCATGCGCCCTCTGGTGCTTCCCAGCCTTATGGCCGCGGTGAGCAGATCGGTCCACGAGGGCTGGAGGGAGCCGATTCGCCTTTTCGAGTGCGGCAAGGCCTTTGTGCCCGATGACGGTTCTATTGTCGAAAAGACCCGCTGCGCCGGATTAATCTATACCGGGGCGGACCGTCGTTGCCTCTACAGCTCGGCGAAGGACGATTTTCTTTCGGTGAAAGCCGACGTGGAGGCTTTGGCCATGACCCGAGGCGTGAAGCTGACTTTCCGCCAGGGAAATCTTCCGTGGGGCCACGGCGGCCAGACGGCGGAAATTTGGGCCAAGGGCCGTCCCGCAGGATATCTCGCGCGGATCAAGCCTGCTGTGGCTGCCGATATGGACCTTCAGGAGCCTCTCTACGGCTTTGAGCTCGATTTGGATCCCCTGATCGGAGGTGAAGCGCTGAGCTTCAGCAAAGGTTTCATATACCCGCCGGTATACCGCGACATTTCCATGATAGTCCCCGATGAAAAACCCTGCGAGGCCGTGGAAGAGGACATCCGCTCCGCTTCCGGCTCGATGCTTTATCAGGTCCGGCTCTTCGATATCTACAGAGGTCCTGGCATTCCTAAAGGTTATCGCAGCATGGCTTTTTCCATGGCCTATCGGGAGGATCGTACCTTGACCGACGAGGAAGTGGACGGTCTACACAATGGCCTTCGCAGCGCATTGGAAAAACTGGGGTATAGGCTTCGCTAGGGGCTGACGATTTATTATTTATTAAAAGAATCCATATCTATAGAGATAGGAGGCGTAAAGCATGAACAATTTGGCAGATTTCGATCAGCTCCTCGATCGCGTTTCCTCTCAGGTCTCAACAATCAAAAACGAGGCCATTGCTCTGAGGGAAGAGAACAAAAAACAGAAAGATCTATTGAACGCCAAGGAACTAGAGAAGATCCGTCTGGCCAATGAAAAGGACCGCCAGATCGAACAGCTGGAGAGGGAAAAATTGGCTCTTCAGAAGGAAAAGAGCCTTTTGGAACAAAAGCTGCAGGATATTTTCAAACGTCTGCAGTCCGTGATCTCCCCTGAGAGCTCGTCTCCAGAGAGGAGCTAGCAAGGCGTGGATAACCCGACTCGCGACGTCAGGGTCACCTTGGGGAATAAAAGCTACTCACTTCGGACGACTTTGAACGCCGAGGAGCTGGAACGGCTTGAGCGCTTCAGCGGCCAAGTCTTGGATGCTCTCAAGGGCGTACAGGACCAGGAACGAAAGCTCGTCCTCGGTTGGATGTTGATGGCCTATGAACTCGATAAAGCGGAGCAGAGCCTTCGGACCCTGCTCCTTTCCCTTGAGAAAAGTCCAAAAGAATAGGAGGACTAGGTCCCATGAATTTCGCAGCGGCCTTTGATATTTTCGTGCTGCTCATGACGCTCTTTTTCGTGATCAAGGGAGGATTTCGCGGATTCGTCGGGGAAATTCTGTCTCTGGTGGGCATCCTTGGCGGCGTCTATGCTGCCCTTCGGCTTTCCGGTGGTGCGGAGGCCCTGTTGTTGAGGCTGATTCCGTCCCTGTCGCCAACCATGGCCAGTATTGTGGCCATGGCATCCATGTTCGTGGCCGTGACGCTGGTCTGTTCCTTAATCGGACGGCTGATCAAGATCTTCCTGGATTTCGTGTGGCTCTCTGCCTTAGACCACCTTTTGGGCGCTCTGGCAGGCATAGTCAAGGCCTTGGCGATGACATTGCTTTTAGTCTATGTTTCCGAGATTGCCCCCGGCGTCGATTTATCGCCAAGCCTGGCCTATCAGGTCGCAGCCCTGGCTTGGCCCTACGTGCAGCCTCTGCTCCTGGAGCTGGCTCCTGAGGGAGCTTTTCTCCGCAGGGGTATAGCAGGATGAGAGCCCAAGCTCATGTCCGGCGGATCCTGGAGGTCGACGAGGTCCTTGGCCTTATAGCTCAAGGGACTCGAAGCGATCTGGGCCGTTTGGCCTTGAGCCGTTTGGAACCTTCTGTGGACTCCCAGGACCTGGAAAATCGCCAGGCCCTTCTGAGAGCCTATTGGGATTTTACTTCTCAGAACGGCGATTTCCCCTGGGCCTTGGGGCTTGAACCAGTAGTGGACCGCCTGGCCGAAGGCCGTCACAGCGGTTTTTTGCTGGGCGAGGAGCTTCTAAAGGTCCGGAACCTTTTATCCTTGGCTCTAGAGGTTCGAGCCTGCGCCGAGAAAGCCCGCGAGACCTTTGGACCTCTGGGCTACTTTTCCGGCAAGATCGGAAATTTTGAAAACGAGATCGCGGCCTTGAAGGTGTTGAACAGCGACGGATCGTTGGCTGACAGCGCTTCCCCTAAGCTGCGTCAGATCCGGGAAAGCCTTGAAGAGGTCCGTCATCATGCCAGGAGAGTGGGCAACAGCTTCCTCAACGGTTCCCAGGCCTCTATGTTGCAGGAGCGCATGCTGGCCCTCAGGGGCGGCCGTTTCGCCGTGTTGGTGAAACAGAGCTTTGCCGGCCGCTTCCCAGGTATCGTGACCGACCGTTCAACCTCCGGCAACTCCCTTTATATGGAACCCCATAGCCTGGTGCCGCTGAACAATAAACTGGCGGAATTGGCCGAAGAGCAGCGACAGGAAGAGCGCAAAATCCTCCGGGAATTGACCCAAAGGCTGCTAAAACGGCTCCCGGCAGTGGAAGACGCCGAAGAGGCCCTCTGTCGGCTCGACATGCTCTACGGCCTGGCGGAGATAATGTCCAGGAAAAAGTGGCATCTTCCTGTGGTGACTAACCGGTCGGAATTGGACCTTCGGGAGGTCCGCCATCCGCTGTTGGGCGAACGGGCCGTGCCCATCCATATCCGCTGCGGTAGAGATTTCAGAGCTCTAGTGGTCACGGGGCCCAACACGGGCGGGAAAACAGTCTCTCTGAAGACCGCAGCCTTGGCCATTTACATAGGATGGTGCGGTCTCCCCATCCCTGCTATGGAGGGATCCCAGATCGGTTGCCTTTCGTCGCTCCACGTGGATATCGGCGACGAGCAGAGCATCGAGCAGAATCTGTCCACTTTCAGCTCCCATTTAAAACGTATTGTTGCCATGTTGGAAGAGGCGGACCGGAATTCTCTGGTGCTGCTGGATGAGCTTGGCGCCGGTACGGATCCCCAGGAAGGCGCCGCCTTGGGCATTGCGGTGCTGGAGGAATTTTTAAAGAAGGGCACCTTGGTGCTGGCCACGACCCACCATAATCCCATCAAGCGCTTTGCCGCCACTACGCCCGGCGTGGAAACGGCCTGCGTGGACTTCGACATGGAGACTTTAAGTCCCACCTATCATCTGCTGATAGGCATTCCAGGCCAGAGCAACGCCTTGGCCATAGCCAGGCGGTGGGGCATGCCCTCTAGGATCGTGGACCGCGCAGCCCAGTGCCTTGACTCCGGCGAGATCGACGCCGAAAAATTGATGGCCCAACTCCAGGAAAAGCGAGTAGCCCTGGACAAGCTGGAACGGGACCTCTTGGAGCAAAGGAACGAGTTGGAAAAGGAGCGCCGCTCCTTTGTGGCCAGCCGGGCCGCCTCTGAGCGCCGCCGCGACGATATGATCCTCAAAGCCGAGAGAGAAGCCCAGCGGGTCATCGACGAAGCCGAGGCGGAGGCCCGGTCGCTGATCAAAGATCTCAACAGCGCCGCCGAATCGGCGGCCCACCGGGAAATGGAAAAACACAAAATATCGATCGATAAAAGCCGCCGGCGCTCCACGGTGCGCCAGCGGAGCCTGGAAGCCCGACACGCTAAGACCGACGAGGTCCCCTTGAAAGTTGGCTCCACGGTCCGGCTTCAGGAGGGAAAGACCGTCGGCGAAATCCTGGCCATCGACGGGAAGAACGCCGAGGTCCAAGTGGGCCCCATGCGGATCACCGTCCCCCTGGTGAAGCTAGCCGCAGCAAAACCACCAAAATCAGCCTTGGTGGATTATGTTCCAACAGCAAAGCGGCCTGAGGGGATCCCCAGCTCCGTTATGGTCCGAGGGCTGACGGTGGACGAAGCCATGCCCATAGTGGAAAATTATCTGGACCAGGCCATGCGGGCCGGTTACGGAGAGGTCAGCGTCATCCACGGCAGAGGAGAGGGCATCCTGCGCCGGAAAGTCCAGGAGCTCTGCGCCAGGCTGCCCTATGTGGCCCAATACCGTCTAGGGGACCATGGCGAGGGCGGCTATGGTGTGACCATCGTTCGTTTCCACTGAGCCAGGCTTGACGAAAAAAGATCTCTGGTATATGATTCACTTCGTTGTGGCATGCGCTCGTAGCTCAGCTGGATAGAGTGTCGCCCTCCGGAGGCGAAGGTCGTGAGTTCGAATCTCGCCGAGCGCGCCATCTTTTCTTCTAAAGGCTTGGGTATCTTCAAGGACTCCGCGGAGAGGGCGGGGTCCTTTTTTGTGGCCTTTATAGATCAGGAGGCTATCTTCAAGGAAAGTCAAAAATTTCCGTAGTAGAGCCTACTTACAGAGGTGGGGAAAAGGGATATAATACAAAAAAAATCGGGTTTAGTCCGATCTACTTATCCTTATTCGGTTTGATTACTTGAGGTGACATAGATGAGCGAATTTCTACGTATTGAGAATCTCCACGTTTCGGTGGAGGGCAAAAAACTCCTACACGGAATTAATCTCACCGTGAATAGGGGCGAGGTCCACGTGATCATGGGGGTTAACGGGGCCGGTAAGTCTACGCTGCTCCACGCCATCATGGGAAATCCGGCCTACACCGTAACGGAGGGCCGCATACTCTTTGAAGGCGAAGACATAACCGAGCTGTCGGTGGACAAACGGGCGAAGCTGGGCATCTTCCTATCCTTCCAAGCGCCTATTTCGGTGGCCGGAATTTCCATGGAAAACTTTATCCGCACCGCCAAGACTACCATCACGGGCCAACAGCAGCGCCTTTTCCCCTTTAAGAAGTTAATGAACAGCCGGCTGGAAGAGCTGGAGATGGATCTCTCCTATGCGGAACGGTATCTGAACGACGGTTTTTCCGGCGGAGAGCGCAAGAAGAGCGAGATCCTCCAGATGCGCATTCTGGAGCCCAAGTTGGCCATGCTGGACGAGACCGACTCGGGGCTGGATGTGGACGCCGTTCGGGTGGTCTCTAAGAGCATTTCGGACTACCACAACCAGGACAACGCCGTCATCTTGGTGACCCATCTGAATCAGCTTCTCAAGTTCGTGCAGCCCGATCACGTGCACATTTTGATCGATGGCCGCATCGTGAAAGAGGGCGGATGGGAGCTAGTCCAAGAGGTGGAAAACAACGGTTTTGACGGCTATCGCAGCCTGGTTTGACATCGCGATCAGGCACAAGAGGTAAGAACCATGGTCGAAGAGAGAAAAAAGAGCAAAATCGATGACGTAGATCGCGGTATCTACGATATCAAAGACGATGTGGAGTATTCCTTTAATTCTGGCGGAGGGATCACCGGGGATATAGTACGGGAGATATCGGCCCAGAAGGACGAGCCTCAATGGATGCTGGACATTCGCCTTAGGGCTCTCAGGATCTACGACCAGATGGATCTGGGACCTTGGATGCCCGACCTGTCGGGGCTGGATATGGACCATATCGACATGTACGTGCGTCCCAAGACAGACATGAAGACCCGGTGGGAGGACCTGCCCCAGAACATCAGGGACACCTTCGACCGACTGGGCATCCCCGAAGCGGAGAAGAAGTCCCTCGCCGGCGTGGGCGCTCAGTACGACTCCGAGGTGGTATACCACAACATCCAGGAAGAGTTGGAGCGCCAAGGCGTGATCTACGTGGATTTTGAGACGGCGGTCCAGCAGTATCCGGAGTTCATAAAGAAATACTTCGGCAAGCTTCTGGCGCCGGGCTATCACAAGCTCATGGCCCTTCACTACGCCGTTTGGTCCGGTGGATCCTTTGTTTACGTTCCCAAGGGCGTGGACGTCAATATGCCCCTTCAGAGCTACTTCCGCTTGAACGCTCCCGGTTCGGGCCAGTTCGAACATACTCTGATAGTCGTGGAAGAGGGCGCCAACTGTCATTTCATCGAAGGCTGTTCTGCCCCCCGCTACAACGTGGCCAATCTCCACGTAGGAGCGGTGGAACTCTTTGTCGGAAAGGGCGCCACCCTTCGCTATTCCACCATAGAGAACTGGTCGAAAAACATCTACAACTTGAACACCAAAAAGGCCCTGGTCCAGGAGGACGGAAATATGATCTGGGTGAGCGGATCCTTTGGATCCCACACTACCTGTCTCTATCCCAGCACGGTGCTGCATGGAGACCGTTCGTCCTGCGAGTTCACGGGCATCACCTTTGCCGGAAAGGATCAATTCCTGGACACTGGCTCCAAGGTGGAATGTCACGGCAAGGATACCAATTTTTCCATCCACTCCAAGTCCATTTCCAAGGCTGGCGGTGCGTCGGTGTACCGAGGCTTAGTCCACATCGGCCCCAAGGCCAAGGGAGCCAAGGGTTCTATCAGCTGCGAGTCCCTGATGCTGGACAATCTGTCCCGTTCTGATACGATCCCCGATATTATCATCGAGAACGATGATATCGACCTGGGCCATGAGGCCAAGATCGGCCGCATTCCCGAGGAGGACATTTACTACCTCATGACCCGGGGGCTTTCGGAGGAAGATGCAAAGGCCATGCTGGTAAGGGGCTTTGCGGAGCCCATTTCCAAGGCCTTGCCCTTGGAATACGCTGTGGAAATGAACCGTTTGATCGACCTCGAATTTGAGGGGTCCATCGGATAAGGAGGCAGCCATGAACGTAGAATCCATTAACCTGCTGCCCATGGTGACCTACCGGTACCTGAAGACCAACGACACGAAGGCGCCCTTTCAGATGCCGGACCATAGGGCGCTGGCCCAATGGTCCCACAGGACCTATTGCGAGAAGGGAGTGGAGTTGCCCCGGGGGTTCAATGGCGCGTCGCCCCGGTGGATCGAGGCCTCGCTGGCGGGCGAGCAATACACAGTGCGCATCCCCGACGGAGTGGAAACGTCGCTGAATCTGGACCTGGCTACCAGTGAGATCGCTTCCGATTACGCCGGAGCCTTTGTGTTCGAGCTAGGACGGGGCTCCAAACTCAAGCTGATTTGGAAATGGGAGGGGCCTGCCGCCAAGGGCGTCTATGCCCTCACGGCGGTGTACCGCCTGGCCGACGAAGCAGAGCTTCATGTCTCCCAGCTCCAGACCGGCCTTGAGGAGCGGATCCTCTGTTCCCAACGGATGGTGACTCTAGGTAGGGACGCCAAGGCCTATTTTGCCGCCGCCGATCTGGGTGGGAGCTTCGTGATCGAACACGGCCGGGGATATCTGGAAGGCGATCGATCGGTGATGCACGAATCCACGCTCTACGCCGCTGCCGGCACTCAGGAGCTGGATCTGTTCTATCACGTGGATCACATGGGCGAGGAATCGGAATGCGACATCGACGTGAAAGGCTCCTTATCGGACCGGTCGAAGAAGACCTTCCGGGGCACCCTGGACTTCAAGCGGGGATGCTCCGGCTCCGAAGGCAGCGAAGGCGATTACGCCATACAGCTCGATCCGGAGACCAAGAACATCTCTCTGCCCCTGTTGCTCTGTACCGAGGACAATGTGATGGGCAACCACGCCTCCAGCTCGGGCCAGATGGATCCCGGGACGGTCTATTATCTGATGACCCGCGGCTTTTCGGAGCAGGAAGCCCGCCGCATCGTGGTTGAGTCCATGCTTAGACCTTTGATCGATCGAATGGACGAGAGCCTGCAGGAAAGGGTCCTCCAGGGGATCCACCGCTGTTTGGACCAGTCTATGGCTCACCGTTAGGCTCTCTGACAGGAGGCATGTGGAACCATGGATATAAGTGCTATCCGGAAAGATTTCCCTATTCTCCAGACTGCCCAGGGCGGCCGGCCTGTGGTCTATTTTGATAACGCCGCCACGGCCCAGAGGCCCTTGCCGGTGCTCCAGGCGGTGCAAGACTACAATTTGCACCGCAACGGAAATCCCCACCGAGGATCCCACATCTTTTCCATCGCCGCGTCGGAAGCCTACGACGGTTCCAAGGAGACGGTGCGGCGCTTCGTCAACGGGTCATCGGTCCAGGAAATCCTCTACACCAGAAACACCACCGAGGGCCTCAATCTGGTGGCGAGGTCCTACGGAGAGACCCATCTCGGCAAGGGAGACAAGATCCTTATCTCCATCGCCGAGCACCATTCCAATTTGATTCCCTGGCAAAGGGCGGCCCGCAAAACCGGGGCTACCCTGGAATACCTCTACGTGGATCCTGAGACGGGCCATCTCCCCGAAAAGGAGCTGGCGAAGATCGACGACCGGTCGGTGAAGATCCTAGTCTTGGCCCAGGTGTCCAACGTGTTGGGCCTTGACCTGGACGTGAAGACCCTGATCCAGCGGGCCCACAGCCACGGGGCTGTGGTGGTCCTCGATGGTGCCCAGAGCGTTCCCCACAAAAAGGTGGACGTCCAGGACCTGGACTGCGACTTTCTGGCCTTTTCGGGCCACAAGATGGGGGCCCTTGGCGGCATCGGCGTGCTCTACGGCAGAAAGGCCCTGTTGGAGGATATGGAGCCCTTTCTCCTTGGCGGCGACATGATCGACAGAGTGGAGGAGCAGCACACCGACTTTGCGGAGCTCCCAGCCAAGTTCGAAGCTGGAACCCAGTACGTGGAAGGCGCTGTTTCCCTAGAGGCCGCTATAGCCTACCTAGAGACTATAGGCTTCGACGCAATCCGCCAACAGGAGCAGAAGTTGACCCGAAGAGTGCTCAGCGCCCTATCTCAGATGGCCCACATAAGGGTTATTGGCTCCACCGATCCAGCGGAAAAGGAGGGCCTCATCTCCTTCGAGGTCGACGGCGTCCATCCCCACGACGTGGCGCAAATCCTCTCCTCCGAAGGAATATGTATCCGCACTGGCCACCACTGCGCTGAGCCTCTTCATCGTTACCTGGGAATCAACGCGAGCTGTCGGGTCAGCTTCTACTTCTATAACACCGAAGAGGAAGCCGAATATTTCCTGGCCAAACTGGCCGAGGTGCGCAAAGTTATGGGGTACGATGACTGATGGACCTACAGCAGATCTATACCGACCTGATCCTGGAGTACAACCGGGATAAAACGAACAAGCGCAAGATCGAAGGCGCCTCTCTGTCGGAGCGGGGCCATAATCCGAGTTGCGGCGACGACATCACTGTGGAGGTCAAGTTGGAGGGCGATGTGATAGCCGATCTGGCCTACACCGGCAGCGGCTGCGCCATCAGCCAGGCTTCCTGTGCCATGATGGCCGAGCTCCTGCAGGGCCGTACCGTCCAGGAAGCCCAACGGTTGGTGCGGCTTTTCCTGGACATGATCCGCGGCGACGTGACCGAGGAGGCAATGCTGGAGGAGCTGGAGGCCGCCTATGCTCTGAAGGACATCTCAAAACTGCCGGTGCGCGTAAAATGCGCAGGCCTGGGGTGGCACACCCTGGCAGTGGCCCTGGAAAAGCTGAAACAGTAGAAATCAGGAACCACCGGCGAAGCCGGGAGTTTTCGTTATACAACAGACGCGGCCTCGAGTGGGGCCGCGTTTTATATAGCGAAACGCCAGGTCTAGGGACCAGTTTCATAGGCCCCAGGGACGGATGTGCTAGGCGAGATTAATAGGTTTAAAGGAGGACCAGACTGTGAAAACTATACGGTTGCTCTAACCCGATCACGTGA
>CAZNRB010000046.1:0-11409 GCA_964575405.1 uncultured Synergistaceae bacterium
TTCTGCCTCGACTTCAGCCTCGGCTGCTTCTGCAACTTCTTCGGTTTCGGCTTCGTTCACTTCGGCAGTCTCGGAGGCCTCAGCGGGCTCATCGGCTTCCTCTTCGACCTCCAGTGCCTCGGGAGCCTCCTCGATCTCTTCGGCGGCTTCCGGAGCTTCAGCGGGTTCTTCTGCCTCGACTTCAGCCTCGGCTGCTTCTGCAACTTCTTCGGCTTCAGTTTCGGTCATTTCGGCAGGTTCAGCCTCCAGGGCTTCCTCGACCGCTTCGGTGGCGTCTTCAGCCTCAGCCTCGGCGGTCTGGGCCTTAAGCTGGTTCAGTTCGGCCTCCAGAGCGGCGGCCTGGGCCTGGCTAGCCTGGAGCTGGGACTCCTTCTCTTTCAGGTCCTTTTCGAGGGCAGCGGTCCGGTCCTTTTCGGCGGCCAGGTTGTTCTGGACGCCCGAGACGGTCTTCTCCAGGGTGGTGCTCCGCTCCTCGGCGGCGCTCAGCTTCTCATCCATCTCCTGGCGGAGCGATTCTTGGGCGGCATTGGCTGCCTCTAGGTCCTTGGCCAAGCTGTCGCCGCGGGCAGTGGCTTCCTGGAGGGATTTCTCCAGCTGGGCCCGCTCCCGCTCGGCGTTGCTGGCGGCCTTTTTGGCCGAAGACCTGGCCTCTGCCAGTTCACGGCCCTGGACAGCAAAGCTGGCCTGGGATTTCTTCAGAGAAGCGGCCAGTCCTGCGGCCATGGACTTCTGGGAGTTGAGCTCCCCTTCCAGGGCTTCCATTTCTTCTTGAACCGTTGCCAGGGCTGCCTCGGCCTCGGTGGCCTTCTGTTCCAGCTCTGCGACCAGCTGGGCCTGTCCGGCCAGCTCCTGCTCGAGCTGGGCCTGCCGCTGGATAGCCTCGCCGGCCTGGATCTGGTTGAGTTCCAGCTGGGCAAGGGTCTCCCTTTGGGCCACCTCAAGCTCTTGGACCTTGGCCTTTTCGCTTTCCAGCTCCGCCTTGGCCGCGGCGGTCAGGTCCTTCTGGGCGTCCAGATACATCTCCGCTTCCTTGCGAATCCTGGCTTCAGCGGCCTCCAGGATCTCCACGTGGGCCCTGAGAGCCATCAGGTCCTTGGGCTTGAGGGCGGGGTTCTGGAGGGCGAAGTCCAGAGCCGTCCGGCCCTGGGAGTCCCGGAAATCGCCGCGGGCGCCGATGCCTATCATGAAGGAGAGCACCCGGGGTGAGTCGGCCTTTTGGGCTGCCAGCATCAGGGCACTGGTGTGGTGGACCGGATCCAGGGCGTTGATGTCGGCGCCGCCGAAGTTGACCATGTAGGAAATGGACTCGGCGTCGGGCTTCTCCCGGGCCACCCACATCAGGGGAGTCAGGCCCTCCACGAACACATTGGGATCCGTGCCGGCCTGGACGGCCTTTTTAATCCGCACTGCCGTGCCGGTGCGGCACAGTACGGCGAAGCGCTCCGGCGACATAGGAGTAGCCGCCGCCGGTCCCTGGAGCAGCGCCATGAGCTCGCCGTTGTCCTTCAGAGCCTCGTTCTGCTGGGCGAACCAGGCGGCGTTGCGCCCCTGCCGGTCCTGGGCCTGAGGATCGGCGCCGGATTCCAGCAGCATCATCAGCACCTCGGGGTTGCTGTTCCCCTGGGCGGCCAGCATCAGGGGCCTTTGGCCAGCGCTGTCCCGGGCCTCTAAATCGGCGCCGTTGTCGATCAGCATGGCCGTGACCCAAGGATTGCTGTTGCCCGCCGCGGCATAGCCCAGGGCGGTCCTGTTGTTTTGTCCCCTGGCTTCCAGCTCCGAGCCGCTCTCCAGGAGCAGCTGCAACACTTTGGGGCTGTCGCTGGATTGGGCGGCGTGCATCAGCGCCGTCATGGCCTGTCCGTCGGCTCGCTCAACGCTGCCTCCGCCAGCCAATCCAGCCCTCACCTCTTCGGCCGTGCCGGTGCGGCAGAGTTCCAGAAATTCGCTTTGGCTTATAGCCCAGGCGCAGGAAGCCGCGCCCGACAGCATCAGCGCCGCGGCTGCCGCGGCAAAGCACCTCGTCAAGGCTCTATTCATCATCTCTCCTCCTCTAAAAAGCTTACGGAGCTTCGTCAAGGAAACGGCGTCGTTTCCCTCCCAGAGCCGATGGCCCCGAAGGGCTCAGAGCGGCAATTCTATTTCAGATTATAGGAGATTTCCGGTGATCTGCAATTCTTATTTATTCAGCAATGTGCCCAAATTCCCAGAAGGAGGGCCATCAAAAGCCCTTGGCCGGCCTTTTTCGCGCACTGCGCCTGGAGGCCAGAGAATAAAGGGCTATAGAGAGGATGATCACCAGGCCGTGGACCAGACGGGTCCAAAATCCCACCAGACCGGCGCTGACTATGCCGGCTTCGATAATGCCTATGATGATGGAGCCTATAAAGGAACCGTAAATAGTTCCTTGGCCGCCGTAAGCCGATGTGCCGCCCACGAAGACAGAGGCGAAGACCAGGAGCATATAGCCTTCGCCTTGGGTGGGCCACCAATTATTGAGCTCTAAAGTGGCCAGCAGCCCGGCGAAGGCCGCCATTAATCCCATAAGCGTGAAAGCCTGAATCCGGACCTTTTTCACGGCGATGCCCATCATCTCGGCCGCTCTTCGATTGTCGCCGATAAAGAGCACCGCGTCGCCGAATCGGTGGCGATTCAACAGCAGCCCCAGCAGTACAGCCACGGCCAGCGCCCAAAGGGCCTGAAGGGGCACCCCCCAAGCCCCCGCCCGCCCTACGAAAAGCCCGTGAAGGACCTCCTGCTGTACCGCCGCCAGAGGGATGGCAATGCCATCTGAAAGCAGCAGGATCAAGCCTCGCCAGAAAAACTGGGTTCCAATGGTGGCCACCATAGAGGGCACTCCCACAGAGACCACCAGAAGACCGTTGAGCCATCCCATTAAGGCTCCGGCGGCCAGAGCGGCAGCGAAGGCCGCCGGAGCCGGTAGGCCCCACTGGCTATAGAGCCAGGCGAAGACATAGGCTCCAGCAGCGGAAAGGGAGGGAAAACTCAGGTCCGTCTCGCCCATGATCACTAGCAGAGTCATGGCCAGCGTCAAAATCATGGTCACCGGTATGGTGGACATAAAGGACCGGTATATCCTGGCGTTGGTAAAAGTCAAGGGACTGGCGGCTGTAAAGGCGGCCCAGAGCAGCAACAACGCCCCTGTCACCAGAAATTGCTGGCGGTATTTTTCCCAAAAAAAGTTCATGACAGGGCGCTCTCCTTTCCGAACATCAGACGCTTAGCCAGCCTTTCCAGAGAGACCTCCCGGCGGTCCAGCACTTGAGCGATCGTCCCCTGTTCCATTAAGGCAAAACGATCGGCCACCCGATAAAGATGGGACAGCTCGTGACTGATAATAATACAGGAGCGGCCGCCCTCCCGAATGGTCTCGGCAAAGCGCAGCACCTTCTCCACTTCTCCTACGTCCAGGGCTGTAGTGGGCTCGTCCAGCACGATAATCGACGCCTGGAAGTACATGGCTCGGGCAATGGCCAGGCCCTGGCGTTCGCCTCCGGAAAGGATCGACACCGGCGAATCGGCCCGGAGCCCCACGCCGCGCAGCCCCAAGACTTGGGTCAGCAGCTTCATAGTCTCTTCCTTTTCCCGCTTTACATCGATAACCCCCAGGCCCTTGATCAAGGGCCTCCCCACGAAGACGTTGCGCCACAGAGGCTGTTTCTCTCCCAGAGAGCGCTCCTGATAGACCGTCTCGACACCTCTTTTTCTGGCCTCGGCCACGTCGTAGCGCCGCCAGTCTACAGGGCATCCATTAATTTCCATGGTCCCGCCGTCAGGACGATGGAGCCCCGACAGGACCTTTATGAGCGTGGATTTCCCCGCGCCATTGTCCCCCAGCAATCCCAGAATCTCCCCTTGACGCAGCTCCAAGTCCACGCCGCGAAGGGCCATGACCGGACCGAAGGACTTGACTATGCCTTTCATCTTCACTATGGGCCCCACAAAAACGCCTCCTCGATGGGTCAACTAAACTAAATCTTCGACGGACCAAAGGCACTCCATACGAAAACAGGCGGGGAAGGGACCTTCCTCGCCTGTTTGGCCTCTCCGATTGTGGAGGGTCAACGAATACCGGCTTTGGCCAACGGTGCGATGGCGGCGATGTTATCGTTGGAAACGTAGCCGCCGCCGGTGTCGATGTCCAGGCCGCCAAAGTTGTATTTTGCCGTGTTGACGATCTGGGCCACCGATAAATAGCCCATGAGATAGGGCTGGGCCTCGGAAATAAGGTTGACGTAGCCGCTTTCCAACGCCGCCGCAGTGGCGGGAGTCAGGCTGAAGCCTGTGGCAAAGATCTCGCCGGGCTTCACCCCGGCGCTCTGGAGGAAGTTGCCCAGCTGTCCCGTCAGTCCGCCGTGGTCCACCACGATGATCTTGCAGTCAGGATGGGAGGCCAGATAGCCAGCCAATACGGGAGCGCCCAGGGCCACGTCCTTGTTGACCTCCGGCGAGATCTCCAGATAATCCACCGTCAAACCGGCTTTCTCGAAGATCTCGATAATAGCCCGGGCCCGGCGTCCTCGCTCCTCCAGACTCCTCAAGCCCCACACGAAGACCCGATCGCCCTGCTGAGGCTGAAAACGGTCCAGGATGGTTCGGGCCATCTCAGCGCCCTGGGTCCAGTTGTCAGGGCCGATGAAACCGAAGCCCCTGGATTTGTACTTAGCCTGGAGCCGAGGCAGGTTGGTGTCCACGGCGGTGACGATCATGTCCTTTTCGAAGGCTTCGTCCACCAGGGGCTCGAAGGCGTCGTCGCCGGGATGGCCCATGATCACAAAGCCCGTAGGATTGGCGGCCAGGCCGGTCTTGAAGTTTTCCAACATTTTCTCGGGACTCCAATCGGAGTAGACGATCACCAGGTCCACTCCCATGTCGGCCGCTGCTTGCCTGGCGCCGTTGACCACCGTGGTGGCGTAGGGTTCTCCCACGGCGCCGCCGGCATCGAACCATACCTTCATGCCCTCACCGCTGGGAGCCAACTCCTCAGCCCAAGCGGCACCCGTCAGAGAGGCCGCCAGGGCCAGCGCTACAAACACTTTTTTCATCGTTCATTCGCTCCTTGCACTGTATCGAAATATACTAGAGAGCCCGATTCGCCGGGCTACTAAAGCATCTCCATGAAGGCGCCCAGGCGCGTGGAAAGCTGGGCCCTGTCGCTTTCTGAGTAGTCGGTCTCCACGGCGATGTAGCCCCTGCCGGCGGCGCGCACCGTCTTGCGGACGGTATAGGTCTCCACTGCGTAGGTGTGGCAGGCCGTCAGGGTCATCTCCACCACGCCGTCGACCCTGTAGAGGTCCATCAGGTATTTTAATGTGTCCATGCGGTGGTCGTTGGGGCTCATGACGGAGCAGCCGATGGCGGTGTACTTTTCGGCCAGGGCGTCCATGGGGTCCTTCTGCTCGTCCACGTAGTAGAGCCGCTCCTTCTGGCCGCCGCAGTTCTCGTAGCACACGATCAGCCCGCCGGCCTCTTCCACGGCGTCCACCACCTTCATGGCGCCGCCGATGGGGCAGCCGGTGATCAAAATCCGCGGCCGGCCCTCCAGATGGCGCCGGTCGCCGGCCTCCCAGGCCTGGCGGATCTCCTGGACCCGATCCTCCAGCCAGGCCACGGCCTCCTCTTTGTAAAAGTGGGTCTGCATGTAGTCGCCGAACTCCTGGGCCTCCCGGCCCGTCAGGGGCGGGTCCTCCTCCCGGGAGAGGTCCCAGAGGTTCTGGAGGGCCCGGCGCTCGCGGTTGCGCAGCTTGATGGCCTGGGCGATCTGACCGTCGGTGATTTCGCGGCCCACCAGCTCCTCCATGCGGCGCCGCAGGAGCTGAAATTCGGACTTCATCTGGGCTACGTCCTCGGGCCGGTGGTAACTCTGGGGGATGTGGACCAGGTAGACCGGCTTGATCTGGTTCAGCAGCTCGTACATCTTCTTCTTGCCGTCGCAGGTCGTCTCGGCCACTATGAGGTCGCAGAAATGGAAATAGGGGCAAGTACCCTTCAGTGCGTGGCCGTAGCTGGCCTTGACCAGAGGGCACAGGTTCCGGGGCAGGTGCTCCTCCGCCGCCGCTATGGCTACCTCGTTTTTGGCGCAGAGGCTCACGCTGATGGCCCCGGCAGCGTGGACGATCTCCCAGGGCATGTAGGTGCAGTAGGTTCCCACAATGGGCACTCCGGCCTCGCTGGCCTCCTTTATCTGGATGACCCCGTCTTTCAGGTGGTCCCGCATGTCCTCCACGATCTCGGCAATGGACCTCATGATTTTTCCCCCTCCCAACCGATCAAAGCGGCGCCCAGGGCGCCGGCCAACTGCGACTGGGCGCTTACCAGCACCGAGCAGCCCAGGGCCTGTTCCAGAAAGGCCACCAGGCTGGGGCTCCTGGAGACGCCGCCGGAAAAGAACACAGGCTCTCGGATACCCAGCCGCTGAAGCATCGCCGCGGAACGGGAGGCGATGCTCTTCAACAATCCCCTTACCAGCGAATCCCGGTCCACCCCCCGGGCCAGATGGGCCACCACTTCGGTCTCGGCGAAGACGGCGCACATGCTGGAAATGGCCTGAACCTCCCCCTGGGGCGAGACCTGGCCGAAGTCCGACAGGTCGTACTCCAGGGCCTGGCTCATCATCTGGAGGAAACGGCCCGTTCCGGCGGCGCACTTGTCGTTCATCGAAAAGTCCTCCACCGAGCCGTCGCGGTCCAGCAGAATGGCCTTGCTGTCCTGGCCGCCGATGTCCAACACCGTCCGGGCCGAGGGCGCCAAGAAATGGGCTCCCTTGCCGTGACAGGTGATCTCGGTGACCTGCCGGTCCGCCCCTGTCACGGCCTTGCGTCCGTAGCCGGTGGTCACAAGAGCCGACAGTTCCCCCCGGCCGAGGCCGTTGCGCTCCAGGAGCTGGCGCAGCAGGCTCTCGCCGGCCTCCTTGGGGCTCCATCCCGTGGGTATGATCAGGCTGTCCACCACCGCGCCGTCGAAAAGGACCCCCTTGGCTCCCACCGATCCTATATCGAGTCCAACGGTATACTGCAGCATATCCATTCCTTTTTGAAAAAAGTTTTATAATCTTAAGGACAGAATACACTAAGATTATAGTAGCGTCAATAATCACAAAAGGCGAGGAAAGGGGGCCTTTTCGCCGCCTTTCTCCGCCGAATCTATGAAATCTATCGAAAAAATTCCCTGCAAAATCGTCTTTCGGAGAAAATTCTCCCTTGACAGGTCAGTAATGACCTCCTATACTTCAAGCAAGTTAGTTATAACTAACTTGCCGGGCTTAGGTACGTTCCGCAGTCTTCGACCTCCTGTGGAATCTACCGGCCATCAGGCCAATACACCTCAAGCTTTCAGTACCACGCTGGAGCTCGTCTTTCTTGGCGGTCCAGGCCCGCCGATTCCCCCCTATAATCGTCGGGACGCCGGAATTGACAGCTCTCGATAGGGAAAGTCCCTCTATACCCCCTCCTTAGAGTTCAATCCCTTCCGGAGGGACTTTCCCATGTCTTACATTTTGGCAGTCCCCTGCGGGATCTGCAAAACGCCTCTGCAGGTTCGAGATAGAGAGCGAGAACAACCCCTGTGCATGAGACGAGCCGTACCCAGTTCGCTGGCGGCTCGTCTCATTTTTTTGTAGGACCCAAATTCCCCGCATCGCATATAGCAAAAGGCCGAGGGCGCAGCCATGCGCTCTCGGCCTTTGTGATGTTTTTATTCCGGCTTAGGTCTAGCCGATCTGGGCTTTCAGTTCCTTGACCCAAGCGTCGACGCGCTCGTCCGTCAGGTCGGGCTGGTTGTTCTCGTCGATGGGAAGGCCCACGAACTTACCGTCCCGGACGGCCCGGGATTCGGTGGCCGAATAGCCATCGGTGGGCCAGGCGCCGATCACCTGAGCGCCAGCCTGGACGGCGGCATCGTAGAGGATGGCCAGGGAGTCCACGAAGGTGTCGCCAAAGCCTTCCTGGTCGCCGGAGCCGAAAAGAGCCACCTTCTTGCCCTGAAGGTTCGCTTTCTCGAAGTCGTCGATGAAGCCGGCCCAGTCGTCCTGCAGGTCGCCGCTTCCCCAAGTGGAGCAGCCAAGGACCAGCACGTCATAGCCTTCCAGTGCGGGGGCGCTGGCGTCGGCCGCGTTGATCAGGTCGCCGCCGAGAGCAGCTCCCAGCTTCTCCGCTACGCCCTGAGTTACTCCGGTGGTGCTCCCGTAGACAATTGCAATCTTGGCCATTAGTTAATACCTCCTAAGGTGTGGAGTAGTTAGCTCCTCTTAACAAAATAATAGCACCAACAGACTAGCGAGGCAAGAAGTAATTCCTAGGAAAGGGGTCCTATTTTCTGCGTACTGAGCCTCAGCGCCGGTGCGCCTTTTCAGCCAGGCTGTGGAGCAGCGGCAGGATGGAGTCCCTTGGCAGGCGGTATTTTATGTTGACGCCCTCCCGCCGGTCCAGGACTATGCCCAGGTCCCGCATCTTGGCCAGGTGTTTGCTGATGGTGGTCCTGTCGAAGCCGGGAAAGCGGTTGGCTATCTCGCAGGCTTCCAGCTCCTCTTGGCCCAACAGGTCCAGAATGTGCAGCCTCACGGGATGGGCCAGGGCCTTCAACAGCGCCGACAGGTCTTCCCGGTCTTGAGGCTCCAGCATCTTCGATCACCTCTTTTTCGCTTCCCAGGTCCGCCTCTTCTGGTCCAGGGTGTTAGCCTATTATAGCACTGAATTTTAAATTTCAATACTTTTTATTAGAACAAACTAACTAAAGTTTTCGGCGGGGAACGCCAAGGGCGGCCACAAAAACAAGCGGGCCCAGGAGTCTCCTGAACCCGCTTGGTCTGAGCCGGCCTTTAAAGGGTAGCTCTGATTATTTGCAGTTGTAGGTGCCCAGATAGCGCACTTCCAGCTCTGGCAGGGCGGCAATGGCCGCTTCGATCCTTTCCTGGTTGCCGCCGTTGTCCAGGAACTCCAGGACCCAACGATAGTCCCCTAAGTTGGTGCCCAGAGGCCGCTCGTGGATGGCCGCCAGGGTCAGGCCGCTCTCTTCCATGGCGGAAAGCAGGGCCGGCAGCTTGGCGGTTAGGCCCGTCACGGCCAGGGAGGTGCGGGTCAGTCCGCGGTTCAGCTTCACATCGGCGGCCTTTTCAGCCTTGCAGACCACCCAGAACCGGGTCACGTTGGTCTGGGTTATCTGGATGTCAGGCGCCACGATCTCCAGGCCGTAGACTTCGGCGGCTCGGGGGGCGGCGATGGCCGCTATAGAAGTGTCCTGTTTCTCCGCCGCCAGCCGGGCGCCCTCGGCAGTGGTGGCCGTGGGCTCCACCGTCACGTTGGGCAGGTTCTCTTCCATCCAGGCCCTGCCCTGGGTCAGGCCCTGGGGATGGGACCATACGGTCTTGATAGTCTCCAGGGTGGTGCCCTCTACGCCCATGAGCATCTGCCGGACGGCCACGTCGATCTGCCCCACGATGCGCAGGTCCTGGTGGGCCAGGAAGGAATCCATGTAGAGCCTTCCGCTGCCGGCCAGGCCGCCGATGGTGTTCTCCAGGGGGATCACGGCGAACTCTGCGGCGCCGCTCTCCAGGTCCTCCAGGCAGGAGGGCACGTCGGCCTTCATTACCATCTCCTGGCCCGAGCCCTGGAACCAACTGTAGGCGGCTTCTTCGCTAAAAGTCCCCTCGGGCCCCATGTAGACCACCGCTGCGCAGGCCATCAATGGCCACAGCAGCAGCGCGCAAAGAGCCGTTCCCCAAGCCTTGAAAATCTTCATTATCGGACCCTCTTTCTCGAAGAAAATGTGGAGCATTGTCTAGCGATTATATAATAGATCAAAAAAACATCAAAGCCGTTCCGTCAATTTTTTCCGGAACGGGGTAATTCGACAGGACAGTCCTCCTGAGAGGGCAAAAGGGTCGGAATGGCTGTATAATGGGACAAATTTTTCTTTAGGAGGCCCCTATGGTCGGACGAAAGGAAGTGGAGGAAAAACTGAAGGCCCTGGCGATCCACTACGATATCGTGGATCACCCGGCGGCCTACACCGTGGAAGACATGGAAAGGCTGGGCATTTTCGGCTCCGGCGACGGCCTGGGCTGCAAGAACCTCTTTTTGCGGGACGGCAGCGGCAAGAACCATTTCCTGGTGGTGGTCCGGGAGGACAAGCAGGTGGACCTGAAGGCCCTGCGGCACCAGCTGGGCTGTTCCCGTTTGAGCTTCGGCTCGCCGGAGCGGCTCATGAAATACCTGGGCCTGACTCCTGGGGCCGTGTCGCCCTTGGGGGTGCTGAACGACCAGGACAGGGCCGTGGTGGTGGCCTTCGACAGGGACCTGGTGGGCCAGCCGCGGCTGGGGTTCCATCCCAACGACAACACCGCCACAGCCTGGATTTCCTACGGCGATCTGATGAAGGTCCTAGAAGATCACGGCAACCAGGTGCGGCTGCTGGACCTGCCTTAGGCCCCAGGGCCCAGCCTGAAGGGGGACCCGGAGGTCATGGCCTTTCTTTGGGCGGCCGGGCCACCACCCAGGGCTGGATTTTTTCCTCTATGGCCATGATGAACACGTCGTACCAGGTGCTGTAGAACTTGTCCATGTGTTCGATCACATAGCCGTCCTGGCAGTGGTCGCCGGTGTCGTGGGGGTCCGCCAGGATCAGCACGTCGTCGTCGAAGTTATCGGCGGTGCCCATGTCGTCGTAGCCGATGATGACCCGCCAATGGCCGCCCCAGTCCACGTTCTCCACCATGATGGGGTCGCCAGCGTCGATGCTGCGACGGCAAAAGCGGCCGAAGTCCTCCAAGGTGGGAAAGGCCCGGCAATCCCCTTCGATGCGCCAAGGCGGCAGGTCCTCGAAGCCCGAAGCCCTGGCCGACCAGGGCAGATTGGACTCCACCTCCCAGCCAAGCTCGGTGAAGAACTTCACCAGGTCCGACGTGGGGATGGGGCGGCGGGTGTCCGGCGGCAGACCATGGAAAGAAGCCAGCTTGCCGGCGATTTGGAGCTCCTCCCAATCGTAGACACCGTGGTGCCACAGGGTCATCAACGCCACGGCGGAACCGCAGGTGTAGGGCCGGGTCTGCTGATAGGTGCGAAAGCAGGGCAAAATGGACAGGGAGCCCCGGCGGTGCATGTGGTAATAATCCCGGGCCGTGAAGTAGGGCGAGCCAGGACAGTCGGCCTCGCGAAAAAAGGCCGTAGCGTCGGACTCCAGCCGGTAGCTCTGGGGCACCGGGATTCGGGGATTACCGTTCCAGCGCTCCTCGATGATCCGGACCTCCCACCGGGCCAAGCCCGTCAAATCGGGCAGCGCCGCCTTTTTCCTCCTGATTGCCATAGCCATCCCCCTTTCGTGGCAGCGGGGCTCTTGCCGGCCTCTGCCTCGCTGCGGCTCCGAGGATGTATCTTAGCACAAAGCAGCCCCGCTAGG
>CAZNRB010000047.1:0-11392 GCA_964575405.1 uncultured Synergistaceae bacterium
GCGGAGAGGTGGCCGAGTGGTCGAAGGCGTTTGACTCGAAATCAAATGAGGGGCTTGCCTCTCCGAGAGTTCGAATCTCTCCCTCTCCGCCATTGTCGCGCTCCAGAGCCCGTTCTTTACGGAAGGGGCTCTTTTTTTGTGGCCCTTGCACTCCGGCGAGAAAAGGCTTATATAGGAGCTCAGAGAGATTAAGCCATTCCAAAGGAGGCCCTGCAATGATCCTGTTCGAATGTGATTACAACGAAGGAGCCCATCGGCGCATTTTGGAAAAGCTCCAGCAGACCAACCTGGAACAGACGCCGGGATACGGCGAGGATCCCTATTGCCGAAGAGCCGCCGCCATGATCCGGGACCTCTGTGAGGCCCCAGAAAGCGATGTCTATTTTTTGGTGGGCGGCACCCAGGTGAACCTGACGGTCATCGCCGCGGCCCTGCGGCCCCATCAGGGAGCCCTTGCCGCCTCTAGCGGACACATTAACGTCCACGAGAGCGGGGCCGTGGAGGCCACGGGCCACAAAGTCCTGGCCCTGCCCAGCCGCGACGGTAAGATCACCGCAGGGCAGGTGCTCCAGGCCTGGAAGGACCATTTCGAAGACCCCACTCAGATACATATGGTCCAGCCCAAGCTGGTCTACATCTCTAATCCCACCGAGCTGGGCACCCTCTACAGCCGCCAGGAGCTTATGGACCTCTGGCAGGTCTGCCGTGAAAAGGGCCTTTACCTGTACCTCGACGGCGCCAGGCTGGGCTATGGCCTTTGCGCCGCCGGGAACGACCTGGACCTGCCGGAGATCGCCCGGTGCTGCGACGGCTTCTACCTCGGCGGCACCAAACAAGGGGCCCTCTTCGGCGAGGCTCTGGTGCTGCTAAATCCCGAGCTGAAGCGGGATTTTCCCTATCTGATCAAACAGCGCGGCGGCCTGCTGGCCAAGGGGCGGCTCCTGGGAATCCAGTTCACAGAGCTTCTGGACGGCGGCACCGATGGACTCTACTTCCAGCTCTCCCGCCATGCCGACGCCATGGCCGACAAGCTTAGGGATGGCTTCTCCGCCCAGGGCTTTGAATTCCTCATCGCCACCAGAGCGAACCAGCTTTTCCCCATCCTTCCCGATGCCCTGCTGGACCGGCTTAAGGACCGCTACAGCTGGTCGCCGTGGCAGAGGATGGAAGGAGGACGCCAGGCGGTGCGGTTCTGCACCAGCTGGGCCACCAGGGAAGAGGATGTGGAGCAGTTCATCGCCGATCTGAAAATAGCCTGCCAGGGCTAAGGTGCCCGTTTAAAATTAAAGAACCACAGAAAGCCCAGGAGCGGCTCCAGAGGGAGTCTCTGGGCTTTTTCTGTAGTCCTCAGCCCCTGCGGCTTGGCCCGGTTAAAGGGCCTTTTCTCGTCTTTCACGGTTTGTTGGTAATCACAATAAATCCGATTTTCTCCTATCACTGGCCTTGACAGCTGAATTTGAAAACATCATACTTCTTTTTACTTGTTCTTGACCTATACCGAAGATCCCCCTGGGCCTCTGAAGGCTTCCAGAGCTTTGGGATAGGAAGGGAACGTCTGTTAAGGGGGCAACTAGAGTGAGGATTGGGGTTTTAGTGAAACAGGTGCCGGCGGTGGATACCGTGAAGATCGACGAGGCCACCGGTACGATGGTGCGCGATGGAGTAGAGGCCGAATTGAACCCGCCGGACCTCCATGGCCTGGAGGCGGCTCTGCAGATCAAGGAGAGCCGTCCCCAGGGGACCACCGAGGTCCAGCTTTTTACCATGGGGCCCCTGGGAGCCCGCAAGGCCGTGGCCCACGGCATCGCCATGGGATGCGATGGCGGCGTGTTGATCTCGGACCGAAAGTTCGGAGGCAGCGACACCTTGGCCACCGCCAGGGTCTTGGCCGCGGCGCTGAAAAAGTTCGGCCCCTTTGACCTGCTGCTGGCCGGAGAGCGGGCCACCGACGGCGAGACCGGTCAGGTGGCTCCTGCTGTGGCCCAGCTCCTGGGCCTTCCGGTGTTGACCTACGTGACGGCCCTGGAGTCTCTGGAGGACAATTCTGTCACGGCCATCAGGGCGGTAGAGGATGGCTTCGAGAAGGTCTCGGCCCAGCTCCCGGCGATGATCATCCCACTCAAGGCCATGAATAGGCCCCGGCTCTGCACCCTCAAGGGCGTGATCCGGGCCAAAGGAGCCTCCATCGAAGTCTGCTCCGCCGCCGACTTGGGCCTCGCCGAGGACCAGCTGGGCCTCAAGGGCTCGCCTACCCAGGTGGTGGCCATCAGCTACCCCAAGGTGACCCGCCAAGGGCGACGGATACTGGCTCAGGGCCGTGCCGGCGAAGCGGCTGCCCAGGTCCTGGAGCTTTTAGAGGACATGAACTGTCTGGAGGCCCAGAGATGAGCGCCCCCTTGCAGGAGCTTTGGACCCTGGCGGAGCTGCGCCGGGGCAAAATCCATCCCGTATCGATGGAGCTTTTGGCCTGGGGGCGCCAATTGGCCGACGATCTTCAGGTTCCCCTGGCGTCGGTGCTGCTGGGCCACGGCGTGACCGATCAGGCCCCGTTGCTCATCCCCTGGGGGGCCGACAAGGTCTACGTGGTGGACCGGCCCGAATTGGCCCAGTTTCACGGCGACGCCGAGGCCAGGGCCTTGGCGGAGCTGATCGAGAGGGAAAATCCCCAGATACTCATCGCCGCTGCGACCACCCAGGGCCGGACCGTGATGCCGCTGCTCTACGCCAAGCTGGGGTGCGGTCTCACGGCGGACTGCACTTCTCTGGCCATCGACGCCGGGACGAAGCGGCTTATCCAGACCAGGCCGGCCATCGGAGGCAACATCATGGCCGATATTCGCACCAAGGGGCGGGATCCCCAAATGTGTACCGTCAGGCCCAAGTCCCGGCGCCCCCTGGATCCCGACTATTCCCGCAGTGGCGAGGTGATTTCCTGCGGAGTCTCAGAGGGGGCTCTGATGTCGCTGGTCCAAGTGCTGGCCTTTGAAAAGGCCCAGACCGTGGGGCTGCCCATCCAGGAGGCCGAGATCATCGTGGCCGGTGGAAAGGGCATGAAGAGCGCCAAGAACTTCGCCCTTCTGGAGGAATTGGCCGGGCTGCTGGGGGGGTCTTTGGGGGCCTCCCGGGCCGCCGTGGACCTGGGCTGGGCTCCCTACAGCGCCCAGGTGGGCCTCAGCGGCAAATCGGTGACGCCGCGGCTCTATTTGGCCTTCGGCATCTCCGGGGCGGTGCAGCACATCTCCGGCATGAGCGGCGCTGAGAAGGTGGTGGCCGTCAATACCGATCCGGAAGCGCCCATCTTCCAGGTGGCCGATGCGGCGGTGCAGGGCGACGCCGTAGAGGTGGCCCAAGGGCTGATCAGGGCCCTGAAGGCTAGAAAGGAGCGGAATTCATGAGGCCCTTCGGAAATGTGACACCCCAGATTGTCGAGGAGCTCCGCAGTATCCTGGGAGAGCGGCAGGTCATAGTGGACCCCGAAATTCTGGGCAACTACAGCGCTGACTCGGCGGGGGCCTGTTGGGGCCATCTCCCCGAGGCGGTGGTCCGGCCCGGCAGCACCGAAGAGGTGTCGGCGGTGATGAAAATGGCCTCCCGCTACAACTTGGCCGTGACGCCCCAGGGAGCCCGCAGTGGTGTGTCCGGCGGTGCCGTGCCGGTCTGCGGCGGCATAGTGCTGAGCCTGGAGCGGATGAACCGCATTTTGGAGATCGACGACCTCAACCGGGTGGCCGTGGTGGAACCTGGAGTGGTGACCAACGACCTGTGCAAGGCTGTGGCGGAGCGGGGCTTTCTCTACGCCGGCTATCCCATGAGCACCGGCACCAGCTTCATCGGCGGCAACTTGGCCACCAACGCCGGCGGCGGAAAGGTGATCCGTTACGGCAGCACCCGGCGCCACATCCTGGGAGCCGAGGTGGTCCTGGCCTCCGGCGAGGTGCTCCAGCTGGGCGGCAAGTTCCGCAAGGACTGCTGGGGCTACAACCTGCTGTCGCTGATGATCGGTAGCGAAGGCACCCTAGGGATAGCCACGAAGATCATCGTCAATTTGGAGCCCAAGCCCGGCAAGATCGCCAACCTGTTGGCCTGCTTCCCCACGCTGGAGTCCATGGTGGAAGCCGCCAGCGCACTGGTGAGCTCGGGCAAGAAGATCATCTCCTGCGAGTTTACCGACAAGTTCACCACCAAGGTGACCACCGACTATCTGGGGACAACGCTGCCGGAGCAGGACCGCACCGAGGCCTATCTGCTGATCCAGGTGGAAGGGGAGACCGAAGATCAGCTGGAAGATGGCTTCATAACGGTAGGCAAACTCTGCGAGGCCCGGGGCGCCTTTGAGGTCTTCGTGGCCGAAAGCCGCAGCGAATCGGCCGCCATGTGGTCTGTCAGGGAGAACATCCTGGAGGCCATGAAGAACTACGCCCCCGACGTGTGCGCCTCCGGCGATATAGTGGTGCCCCTGTCGGCGATCCCCGAGATGATCCGCCGGATTCAGAGGCTGGCCGCCGAATGGGAGGTTCCTACGGCCATCATTGCCCACATCGGCGACGGCAACATCCATCCCATGCCGCTAAGGCCTCAGGGAATGGAGCCCCAGCAGTGGCCACAGTTTTCGGAGCGCTACATCGAGGCCCTCATAGCCGAGGCCACGAAGCTTGGCGGCGTGGGCAGCGGGGAACACGGCGTGGGCTACGTGAAGCAGCACGCCCTGATCGCTTCGAAAAGCCCCGCTGAGCTGGCGATCCTGAAGGGCATCAAGGATGCCTTCGACCCTCAGGGGATCCTGAACCCCGGAAAATTGACTTTCTTAGAAAAGAAAGAAGGATAACAAAATCCATTAGCAATTAGTGAAGAAAGTACTTTGGCCGTGCAAAAAATATTTGACAGAGCACTGAGGCGGCGATATAGTATCAGTTGTGGGCGGCGTAGTTTCCGCTCTTCCGGGATACCGGGTATTTTTTCTACACTTTTGGAGGCATGAACTTTGAAAGGCACCGTGAAATGGTTCAACAGCACTAAGGGTTTCGGTTTCATCACCACCGAAGAGGGCAAGGACGTGTTCGTTCATTTCAGCGCTATCAAGATGGACGGTTACAAGTCCCTTGAGGAGAATGAGGCCGTATCCTTCGACGTAGTCGAAGGCGAGAAGGGCCCTCAGGCGGCCAACGTGGTGAGACTATAGTCTCCAATTGGGTATCCGCAAAAACAGCCAGTCCCTACGGGGGCTGGCTTTTTCTTTGGTTAAAAAATTACGACTAATTGAGTAACTTTCGTATAGCCTTACACATAAAAGCTAAACGAAAAAGCTCCCCTTCCAGGCCTAAGCCGAAAGGGAAGCTTTTCTATTAAGAATGGCACTCTCTAGGGGATTCGAACCCCTGTTCCTGGGCTGAGAACCCAGTGTCCTAGGCCACTGGACGAAGAGAGCTTGTAAAATGGCTGGGGTACAGGGATTCGAACCCCAATCGCCTGATCCAGAGTCAGGTGTCCTGCCGTTGGACGATACCCCAAAGCCGCTTCTTTCGAAGACGTGAAGAACTATACCATAAGTAAGGGAGCTGTGCAAGCGGCAAAAAATCCCTTTTCTCAGAAAAAATCCTGCTAAACAAAAAAACTCCCTTCTGGAAGAAGGGAGCTGAAATCAATGGCACTCTCTAGGGGATTCGAACCCCTGTTCCTGGGCTGAGAACCCAGTGTCCTAGGCCACTGGACGAAGAGAGCTTGTAAAATGGCTGGGGTACAGGGATTCGAACCCCAATCGCCTGATCCAGAGTCAGGTGTCCTGCCGTTGGACGATACCCCAAAGACCACGACGATGCCACAAGTCATGAGGAATAATATCACGGAATATCCTGGGCTGCAAGTCTTTTTTAATAAATCGAAAATAAATCTTGGCGGTCCTTTCTATTTTACGGCGGCCCGATCTCGGATATAATGGCACCGACGGATTTCTTCTTTCTGGGCGGAGCCGGTCCCAGTCTCTTTGGGCTTTCCGGCCACCCGCCCTAACCAGTTCGACGAAAGAGGTGCTACTACCATGGGAACGACTAAAAAGAGGTTCCTTTTGGCCTGCCTCCTGGCGCTGTCGGCCGCGGCCTGGGCCGGCGCAGAGACGGTCCTGACCCAGCTTAGCGCCGATGTGATGGACTATGACACCGAAACCCAGGAGTTTTTCGCTAAAGGCAACGTGAGGCTTCAGCGGCTTCAAATGACCATCACCGCCGATAACGGCGCAGCCAATAATTTGACGCGGACCGCCCGTATGTGGTCCAACGTGAAGGGCTTTGGGGCCCACGATGGCCAGAAGGTGGACTTCGTCTGCCAGGACCTTACGGTGGACCTCAGCGGCGACGAGCCTCGATACACCATGACGGGCCAGGTAGATGCCACTTTGGGAGACCGCACCATCGTGGCCGAGAGTGCCTGGATGCAGGGCGGCGACTTTGCCGCTCAGGAGCTGACTCGCTTTTATGACGCCCAGCAGAAGACTACCTTGGCGGCCTGTAGCGCCGAAGGGTCCAGCGACGGCCAGGGGATCGCCGATTTTCGGGCCCAGGGCGACGTGTACCTCAAGCAGGTCCAGGAGAACGGCTCGGTGATGGAGCTCTGGAGCGACAGCGGTACCTATTCCCGCCGCCAGGGCACCACCACGGCTACCGGCAAGGTCCACATCAAGCAGGTGGCCGCCGACGGCCAGATCACCGAGATCTGGGGCGATAGGATGGTTCGCTCTGAGCGGAACGATTCCATCACCGCCACGGGCAACGCCAGGGCCACCCAGGAGGGCCGCCGGATCACTGCCGAGGAGCTTATCTATTACCCCACTAACGGCAAGTTGGACGCCCGAGGACGGCCCCAGATCACGGTGGACCTCTCGAACGGCAACATAGGAGGAAACTGAGGTGGCCTCTACCAAGGCAGCACAGGTGGCGGCTAGGGACGGAGCCAAACGGCTGATCGCCCGGGACCTGAACAAGAGCTTTCGCAAGCGCCGGGTGGTGTCGGGCGTCGATCTGGAGTTCAGCATGGGCGAGGTGGTGGGCCTACTGGGACCCAACGGGGCAGGCAAGACTACCAGTTTTTACATGATCGTGGGGCTCATCGAGCCCGATTCGGGCACCGTCCAGATCGACTCTCTGGACATCACGGCTATGCCTGTATTCGAGCGGGCCCGAAGGGGCGTGGGCTACCTGCCCCAGGAGCCTTCGGTGTTTCGGGACTTGACGGTGATGGAAAACATCGAGGTGGTCCTGGAGGAGCAGAGCATGGCGGCCCGGGAGCGCCGGGATCTGGCGGAGCAGCTGATGGAGGACTTCGGGCTGATGCGGCTGGCCCATGTGAAGGGCTACGCCCTTTCGGGCGGCGAGCGGCGCCGGGTCGAAATAGCCCGCACGCTGGCTATCATGCCGGATTTTATACTGTTGGACGAGCCCTTCGCCGGCATTGACCCCATAGCGGTCTACGATATCCAGCAGATCATCATGGGCCTCCGGAGCAAGGGTTACGGCATCATGATCACGGACCACAACGTGAGGGACACCTTGGCTATCACCGACAGGGCCTATCTGATCCACCGAGGCGAGATCGTGATCCAGGGCACTCCCGACGAGGTGGCCAAGAGCGAAGTGGCCCGGAAGTTCTACCTGGGGGAGCGCTTCACTTGGTGATGGGCCAGAAGAGAGCGGGGTCAAGTCCATGGCCCTGAGAGGCTCCGGCGCCATGGTCCGCAACGCCTTGACCATGATGGTAGGAACCTTGGCCAGCCGGGTGCTGGGACTGTTGCGGGAGGTCATCACGGCGGCCCTCTTCGGCGCCAGCCGGAGCCTGGACGCCTTTTTCGTGGCCTATACCTTGGCCAATCTGGCCAGGCAGCTGCTGGCCGAGGGGGCCCTTTCGGCGGCCTTTGTGCCCGTCTTTTCCAGGGTCCTCAGCGATCAGGGCAAGGACCGGGCCCGGGAGCTGGCCCGCCAGGCCCTTACGGTGCTGAGCCTGGTCACGCTGGTGGTGGTGCTTTTGGGGATTTGGCTGAGTCCCCAGCTGGTCCAGATCATGGCCCCGGGCTTCGACGCCGGAAAACAGGCTCTGGCTGTGACCATGACCCGCCAGATGTTCCCCTTTTTGCTGCTGGTCTCCCTGGCGGCGCTGGTCATGGGGGTCCTCAACAGTCTGGACTGCTTTTTCGTGCCCGCTCTGGCTCCGGCGCTGAGCAACGGAATCTATATTTTGATAGCTTTCGCTCTGGCGCCTTCCTGGGGCGTCAACGGCCTGGTGTGGGCCGTCATGGCCGGTGGAGCGGTGCAGCTGCTGTTCCAGTGGGGCTGGGCTGCCGGCCCTATGGCGATGGCCCTGACGCCCAAGATCCCCCGGGGGGATCCCGACCTGCGGCGCATGATGGCCCTCTTCCTGCCCTATGCCGCCGGGTTGTCGCTGAACCAGCTCAACCCGGTGTTGAGCCGCCTGTTGGGGTCCTTCCTGCCCGACGGCTCCATATCGGTGCTTACCTACGCCAATCGGGTGATCCAGCTTCCTCTGGGACTGGTGGTGATAGCCATCTCCCAGGCCGTGTTGCCTGAGTTAAGCCGGTCCCTGTCCCAGAGCGAAGGGGCCTTTCAGCAGATTCTGCGGGACGCCATGAGGTTCGCCCTTTTTCTGATCCTGCCGGTGACGGTAGGGAGCCTAGTCCTATCCTCCGAGGCGGTCCATTTCCTGTTTTTCCGGGGTGCCTTCGACGGAGCGGCATCGCGGGGCACGGCGGCGGCGCTGTTTTATTCCAGCTTGGGGCTGCCAGGCATGGCCTGTAGCACCGTGGTTATGCGGGCCCTCTACGCCAAAGAGTTGTCCCGGCAGGCCATGGTCACCACGGCTTCCAGCGTGGCCGCCACACTGGTTCTTAGCCTGGCTCTTATAGGCCCTATGGGCCTGCGGGGTCTGGCGTTAGGCGGATCGTTGGCTTTTTCCCTTTCCAGCTGGGTGGGCCTAAGACTGCTTCAGCGGTCCATGAAAACTCCCTTGGGCCTCTTCTCCCGGCGCTGGCTCGTAAAGATGGGCCTCAGCCTGGCGCTGTTGGCCGGGGCCTGCGGGGCTCTTAAGGCCCTTTGGTCCTATCCAGCCGGGGCGGGGATGGCCCTTCGGTCTCTGTGGCTCGGGAGTCAGTGCCTCGTTGGGGCGGCGGTCTTTTTCTCAGCCAGCATTTTGCTGAGATGCGAAGAGTGGTCCCTCATCGCCGGGGCCCTTCGCCAGCGCTCCGCTAAGCCATCGGAAAAGGGCGAAAAGAGGTGAAAAAATGAAATCTATGGGACTGCGAAAGCTTTTGATTGCTTTAGGGGCTCTTATGGTGCTGGCAGGGATTTCTTACGGCGCCACGGCGACGGAGCAGATGAAGGAATTGGCCAAGACCAGGACGGCAGTGCTGTGGTTCCAGGGCACTCCGATGGGAGATATGGTGATCGGTTCCCGGGCCCAGCTGGTATTTGGGTGGGTAGACAGAGCCGTGGTCAAGCTGGTTATGGACAATCCCGGCGAATTTCCCGACGTATTGCGGCAGAACGTGGGGTATCGGGGCCAGGCCGAAAGGGACAAGTGCGAGCTCTTCCTGTTGGGGTACGAGGCGAAAAAGCCCTGGGATTTTGACCCCTTCAAGATCGCCGTGAACGGCCGGGCCCTGACGAAGGACCGCCTTTACAACAATTTGGCCATGATACCTGTGGGAGAAATGATCCCCGGCGAGATGGGAGTCCTGGCTTTTGGGGTACCACGGGGGCTCCTAAAGCCCGGCAACGCTCTGAAATTTTCCTACGATGGCCAAGAAGTGGGCTGGATAGTTCCTAAGAGGTGAATTGGTGATGTCGAAACACGTGTTTAGATGTGCCGAGTGCAGTCAAGAATTCGAGAGCGATGGCAGGGCCCTGCGGTGCCCCAGTTGCGGCAGCAAGGTCCTGATCCACCAGAGCGGCGAGTCGCTGCGAAAGAAATGCTCCTGCGGCGGCTCCTGTTGCGGATGTAGCGGATGCAGCCACTAGAGCCCTTCTTGACCCTGGGGATCGAGAGCAGCTGCGACGACACATCGGTGGCCCTTCTGGAGGGAGCCCGGAAGGTGCTGAGTTGGAACATCTCCAGCCAGACCGAGCGCCACAGCCCCTTCGGCGGCGTGGTGCCCGAGTACGCCTCGCGGATGCACCTAGAGGCCATCGTGCCGCTGATCCGGGAGGTATTGGCCCGAGGCGGCGTCACCGACCCGGCAGGGCAGCTAGGCCTGATCGCCGTCACCGCCGGGCCCGGATTGATGGGCTCCCTGATGGTCGGAGTCATGGCCGCCAAGGCCCTGTCTCAGGCCTGGGGAGTACCTCTGATCGGAGTGAACCACCTGGAGGGCCATCTTTTGGCCAACCTGGTGGACCACGGGGACTTGGAATTTCCCTTTCTGTGCCTGGTGGTCTCAGGAGGTCATACGGAGATAGTCAAGGCCAAGGCCCTAGGATCCTATGAGCTCCTGGGTTCCACCAGGGACGACGCGGCAGGAGAGTGCTTCGACAAGGTGGCCAAGGCCATAGGACTGGGCTATCCCGGAGGTCCCTTGATCGATAAGCTGGCCCTTGAGGGTAATCCAGAGGCCTTCCAATTTCCGGAGCCCTTGAAGTCCTTGCCGGCCATGGACTTCAGCTTCAGCGGCCTCAAGACGGCGGCGGTGGCCTTGGCCCGAAAGCTCCAAGACCAGGAAGGGACTTTTCCCGTGGAGGACTTTTGCGCCTCCTTTCAGCGGGCCGTGACCGGCAGCTTGATTCACCGGCTTGAGCAGGCCGTGGAGAGCACCGCCATCGATCGGGTGGCCCTGTCGGGCGGCGTGGCGGCCAACAGCTCCCTGCGGAAGGCCGTGGCAGGCCACGGCGGCTGGAAAGCCTTTTTGCCCTCCCGGAGCTACTGCACCGACAACGCCGTGATGATAGCTGCCGCGGGGTATCATAGGTTTCACTGCGGCTACAGCTCCGATCTATCGTTGGCTCCGGACCCTTCGATGCAGTTTTAGGCGGCTGACCTCTCCAGAGGCAGCCTTTTTTATCGCCTTGGACAAGGATGGTAAAACCAGGGTCTTTAGGGGAGTTTAAAGAGTTTTGTCGCCGGTTTTGAGAAATAATCGCTATTTTTCGCCCTTGAAAAAGACCCGCCTTGGAGTATGATAAGCGTCGTTAGCACTCGAGCCGGTGAAGTGCTAATAACTCCATCGGCCGAGATAATAAGGTTATTACTTCCCTAAGGAGGTCCATAATGATGCAGTTGAAACCCCTTGCAGATCGTATCGTCGTCAAGGTCGTGACCGGAGAAGAGAAGACCAAGAGCGGTCTTTACCTTCCCGACACCGCCCAGGAGAAGCCCCAGGAGGGCGAAGTGGTGGCCGTGG
>CAZNRB010000048.1:0-11334 GCA_964575405.1 uncultured Synergistaceae bacterium
AGAGGCCCCGCCGCCGCCAGACCAGGGCCAACGCCGGCAGGATCACCAGCGACGGCACGGCGGCCACCAGTGCCAGGGCCGTCTCGATGCCGGCCCAGTCGGCCAAAAAGCCGAAGGGCGTCAACAATAGCCCAGCCAGGCCGTAGGAGAGCCCCATAGTCAGAGAGCTGACGGTGCTGCGGTCCTGGGGCGCCAGGGACTGGGCCAGAGCCTCGGTCAGGGAGATGCTGGAGGCCTGGACGATGCTGCCGGTGACGATCAGCGGCACCGTACAGGCCAGGGGCAACGCCAGGCCCAGCAGCACCAGAGCCGTCCCCAGAGGAATCGACCAGGCCAGGACCCTGGCAGTGGAAAACCGGCTCCCCCAGCGGGCCACCGCCAGCGGAGCCAGGGCCGAGAGAAAGGACATGATCAACAGCACCGTTCCCACCTGGGCCAGGGAGCCGCCGCGGAAGCTGACCAGCAGCGGCAGCAGAAACTGAAGCCCCCTGCGGGAACAGTCCCGGCTAAAGGTGACAGCCCAGACCGGCCAGACCTTCCCGAAGACCGTCCCCAGCCGCCGGGGCAACGTGGAAAGACCTTGGGAGTCCTGGCGGCCCTGGTGGATCCGGGGCATGGTGCGGGCGCAGAGCCCCGTGGTGATCAGCGGCAACACCAGGGCGGCAAAGGGCGCAAAGGGTCCGCAACGGGTATATAAAAAGACGCCATAGAGGGGCCCCAGGGCAGTGCCGATCATGCCGCCCAGGGAGAAAAAGCCGATGGCCAGGGCCAGGTCGCTGGGCTCGGCCACGTAGCCCGCCGCGCCTTGGCCCTGGGGGTGGAAGATGGCCGTGCCCAGGCCCCAGAGCAGCACTATGGCCAGGGCCAAGGGGAACGACGGCGCCAGGGGGATCATGTTGCCGAAGAAGGCCGCCATGGTCACGCCCCAGAGGATGAAGCGATTGTCTCCCCGCCGGTCCGACAGAAAGCCCGCCACAGGCTGGACGCAGCTGTGCATCAACCCACCCATGGAGACCAGCATGCCCGCCTCTCCCATAGACAGCCCCAACCGCTCCCGCAACAACGGGGCGAAGGCTTCCACGTGCTGGGCCTGCAGATCGTTGATGCCGTGGTTCAGTGCCAAAATCCGCCACTTGGTCCGGGACGAATAGTCCCGGCAGATCTGTGAAGCCATGGCTTGGATGTCCTCTCTTTCTGATCTCTATTCTGGCTGATCTCTATTCTGGTCGTCTGGTCACAGCGGTCTAGGCCGGCCGCTGGATTGGGCCCCTAGGGGGCCTGGGGATAGCTGTAGAGAAGCCCTGGAAAAGGCCGAGCCGGCCGCCGGCTCCGGATGATCATCCGGTCCTCCTGGATCTCCACCTTGGCCAGCCCCAGGGGCAGGCCGAACCTGTCCAGATCCAAAATGGGCTGCAGCCGTGCCAGGGCCCGCCGTATCAACGCCTCCGAGACCTCGGAATTGTTTATCCGCATCCTAGTGTCCCGGAGCCACAGTTCCGTCCCGTTCTTGATCTCCAGCGCCGTGTCCAGTTCCAGCTTGACCCTCAGGGAAAGGATCTTCAGGTCCAGCCGGTAATAGCAGGACACGTTGACCCGTCCGTCCTTAAAGTCCACTTTGACGTCCTCCCACTCCCGTTTAGAGCCGAAGGCCCTGGAGACTAAAAAGTCATTCAGGTCCTGCTGGATCAGTTCCACCTGTCCGTGACAGGCCAGGACGGAATGGACTTTAGGATATTCCAGGGAGTCCCACTGCTCCGGCGGGTCCGTAAGCACGTGGTATCCCTTGATGGCCACCGACTGGATCCGCATTCCCCTCACATAGGCGCCCTCCACGGCTATGTAAAGCTGGGGCACCTGGCCGTTTTCCCGGGGCTGGCCGCTGAGGATCAACTGGGCCCGCTGGGGCTTAAGATTGTCCAGAAAGATCTGGAAAAGCTCCTGGCCCCGGTCGGCCCAAGCCGGGACAGGGGCAGCCAAAGTCCAAAGGAGCAGCCCAAAAAACCGCAATTTTTTCACAGCTATCACTCCGTCGTCTCAAGACGGCAATTCTCCGAAGAATCAATCTAGGGTTTCCCCGATTATAATCTATAGAGGCCCTATTTAGGGAAAAATCGCCACTGCGCTAAGCCAAAAATCCCCATAGCCCCATAATCGAAGGGAAAAATCGAGGGAACTGTGGTATGGTAATCCTGGATGGTTATGGGCCGGTCAGGAACTGGCAGGAGCTGCCCTAAATATCCGAGGACTGGATGGTCCTCCCCCGGCGAAGGGAGGACTATCCCCGTAGATCTGGCAAAAAGGCCCAACCACCGGCCGAAAAGGAGGAAAGGGAGATGTTTCGACAAATGCGCAGGCGGGGCCAGGCCCTCCCCCCAGAGGTCTGCGTCCAAATCCTAGAACGGGGGAGCTTCGGCGTTTTGGCCCTAGCCGGCGACGACGATTACCCCTACGGGGTGCCCTTGAACTACGTCTATTACAGGGAAAAGATCTATTTTCACTGCGCCATGGCTGGCCACAAGCTGGACGCCATCGCCAGGAACGCCAAGGCTTCCTTTTGCGTGGTCGATCAGGACAAGGTGATCCCCCAGGAGTTTGCCACCGACTACAGCAGCGTCATAGTCTTCGGCCGGATGAGAGTCCTGGAAGACCAGCAGGAAAAGCTGGAGACCATCCAGGCTCTGGGCCGAAAATACGCCCCCGAGGTGGGCGGCCGCCGGCTGGACCAGGAGATCAGAAAGGACTGGGCGGCGCTGTGCATGCTGGAGCTGGCGCCGGAACACATCTCCGGCAAGGAGGGCCGCAACCTGGCCAACCGCCGCCGTCAGGGCTCTTAGGCCGTGGGAACCAAGACCATGCCGTCCCGAAGGGGAGCTCCGGCGGTCCCGCCAGCGCCGCCGCAAAATACCGGGGCCGGCCTTTTCACTTGGATCGCCCTGTCTCTGGGGCTCTGCGCCGTCTCGACGGGCGCTATTTTCGCCCGCCTCGCCTCGGTACCGGCCCTGACCTCGGCGGCCTATCGGATGGGACTGGCCAGCTTGATCGCCCTTCCGGCAGGGCTTATCCTGGGCAGAAAGGAGCTCTCCAGCCTCGGCCCCGGAGATTGGCGGGACCTGGCGCTGGCCGGCTTTTTCCTGGCCCTCCATTTTGCCTCCTGGATAGCTTCGCTGACCATGACAACCGTGGCCAGCAGCGTCCTGCTCTGCAGCACCTCGCCGCTCTGGACGGCGGTTCTCTCGCCCTGGATCACCGGCAAGAGGCTGAGCCGCAACGAAAAAAGGGGCCTCCTGCTGAGCCTGGCCGGTGCCTTGGCGGTGGGCTACGGAAACCTGTCGGGAGGCTCCCGAGCGCTGATGGGCGATGGCCTGGCGCTAGTGGGCGCCGTGGCCTTTGCCCTCTATCTTTTGATAGGCCAGAGGGTGCGGCGGTCCCTGTCAATAGGACCCTACGCCGGGCTGTGCTACAGCTCGGCGGCGCTGTGGCTTTTCGCCCTGGCCTGGCTCGCCGGGGCGCCCCTACGGGGCTTTGAGGCCCCTGTCTGGAAGGCGCTGTGGGCCCTGGCGCTGATCCCCCAGATTTTGGGCCACAGCGCCTACAACTGGGCGCTGAAGAAAATCAGCGCCCTTATGGCCTCGCTGACTATCCTGGGCGAGCCCGTTATGGCGGGCCTTTTGGCCTGGCTGCTCTTCGGCGAGCGCCCCGGGCCAGTCCTCGTGGCCGGAGGCGGACTGATGCTGGCGGGAATCCTCGCCGCCGGCCGGCCCGATAGAGCCCCTTGAAGCGACGGCCCAATTTTTCCTGAAATCCCAGGTCCCTAAACGGCGAAATCCCCGCGATCCCGACAGAACATCGGGGCCGCGGGGACTTCTCCTGTGTGATGGGAGGGATTGTGTGATGGTTGATGCGTTCTGTTTCTCTGCGTCCTAGAAGGACCCTGCTTCCTTCAGGATGCTATTATCCTATATCATTTTCCCTTTCATGGCCTCGTCAATTCGCCCATTCCGGCGGCCCGTAAAACTACTTGAATTGCCATTTCTGGGGATGGGCCCTGCCGGTAACTTTTCCAGACGGTCCAGGGGCCTCTACAGGAACCGGTGGACCCAGCTCCTGAGGCTCTCTGGGCTCTGGCGGCTGTTCAACACCTTTCCTTCCACTATTTCCGTATCGGCCGAGACCGAGGGCTTCAGCTCCTTCAGGGTTTTGCCGAAGCCGCTGCCGCCGGAGGTGGCGAAGAGCACTATTTTCTTTCCCGAAAAGTCGTAGTTCTCCAAAAAGGTGTTGACGATGGTGGGAGCCACGTACCACCAGATAGGAAAGCCCAGCAGGATCTTGTCGTAGTCCTTCACGGGGGCGTCCAGACCGGCCAAGGCCGGGCGGCTGGATTTGTCGGCCATCTCCAGGGAGCTCCGGGAGTTGCTGTCCATCCAGTTCAGATCGGCGGCGCTGTAGGGCACCGCCGGTTTGATCTCGTAGAGGTCCCCTCCCACCGCCTGGGCCAGCTCCTTGGCCACCTCTGCCGTCACACCGCTGGCGCTGAAATAGGCCACCAATATTTTCGCCATAGCTCACTCGCTCCTTTGCAAAGCAAAATTTTTTCCCTGTCCCGCCGTAGGGGAATTTTGTCCCAGCGGGGCTTTGTTTTCGTGCCAAGGCGCCGGGGCGTTTTTGAAAGAGTGCCCTGGCGGTCCATCGGCCGGTCCAGCTTGATCAGCAAGCCCACGAGAGGGGTTTTGTCCGGGCAATAGACCTTTGAAGCCGTAAAAAATTCCCCTTTTTTGTGGGCACCCTTCGGGATTTCTCTTGACTAGGTTACTGCATAGGATGATATGACAGAGCTCCCTGGGAGTCCAATAGGCCTTTTGTCTGCCTTATCATGCTCCAAAAGCATCAGTTCCCCCGTCCCCTGGGCGCAGAAAAGCAGGAGATCCCTTCTGTCGGGGATCTCCTGCTCAGACCGCAGACCAAGCGGGTTTAGGATGCGTCTCCTAAACCCGCTTGGTCTGCATCTGAAGGCCGTCGAGACGGCCCTTTGTCTGTTGCCCGATTATTTCACCGTCACCAGCTCGTATTGGCTGGAGCCCAAGCCGATGGCTTCGGCGTGGGAGATCTGGCTGCGCCAGTTGGTGTGAGGGTGGATCTTGGTGAAGTGGTCGCCCTGGCGGTCCGAGGCGTCGCCCAGGGCGCTGTTGGTCATGACAGGGGCGGAGTTGACGGCGTCGATACAGGCCTGGTCCAGCGCCACGGGGTCAAAGCTGGCGAAGATGCCAATGTCGGGCACCACCGCGGCATCGTTCTCGCTGTGGCAGTCGCAGCAGGGCGACACCTGGTTGACGACGGAGATGTGGAAGTGGGGACGGCCATCCACCACGGCCTTGGCGTATTCGGCCATGCGGCTGTTGAGGTCGTCGCTGTTGGCGTCGTAGTCGGTGCCGATGGCGTTGAAGTTGCAGGTGCCGATGCAGCGGCCACAGCCCACGCAGAGATCGTGGTCGATATGGGCCTTGCGGTCCACGATAGAGATGGCCTCCTGGGCGCAGTAGTTGAGGCAGGTCCGACAGCCCCGGCAACGGTCGGTGTTTACCCTGGGCTTGCCGTTGCTGTGCATGGCCATTTTGCCAGCCCGGCTGCCGCTGCCCATGCCGATGTTCTTGATGGCGCCGCCGAAGCCGGTGCTCTCGTGTCCCTTAAAGTGGGTCAGCGAGATGAACACGTCGGCGTCCATGATGGCGCGACCGATCTTGGCGGTTTCGAAGATCTTGCCGCCCCGGACCGGCACTTCCACATCGTCGGTGCCCTTCAACCCGTCGGCGATGATGATCTGGCACCCCGTGGACAGGGGGCTGAAGCCGTTCTCGTTGGCCGATGTCATGTGCTCCAGGGCATGCTTGCGCCGGCCCACGTAGAGGGTGTTGCAGTCGGTGAGGAAGGGCAGTCCCCCCAGGGCCTTGACACGGTCGGCCACGGTCTTGGCAAAGTTGTGCCGCAGGAAGGAGAGGTTCCCGGGCTCACCGAAGTGGAGCTTGATGGCCGTGAACTTGCGGTCGAAGTCGATGGTCTCGATGCCGGCATGGCAGATCAACCGATCCAGCTTCTCCAGCAGGCTGACGCCAACGGGACAGCGCAGGTCCGTAAAGTACACCTTTGACATAGTCAATTCCCCCTCTTGATGCCGCCCCTATGGTGCCCGGCGGCTGTGCCTCTTTATTATAGCGGCCCAGCTGCCGGGGTGTCCAATAGGGCTCGGTTCTGGTGGCCCATGATCCGGAGCTATAGAGCTGCGAGGGATCACGGCCACCCCAAAAGGCCCCCCTTTCCGCGAGGAAGGGAGGCCTTTGGAGCGGGCTAGCTATCGGTGGTAATTATTTTCGGGATCGCCGTTGCCAGGCGTGGAGGGCCAGGGCGATGCCGATGACGCCGTAGGCGATGAAGACCCGGAAGAACTCGCCCACCTGGGCGCTGCCCATCAGGTTCTTGCCGGCCATGGGCGACAGGATGAACAGGGCGTGGAACAGCACCGTGCCCAGCAGGGCCTGGGTGATTGTGGCCTGGGACACCGACGCGCCGCCGATCAGCAGCGCCGCCACGGCGAAGGTGCCAACTTGGACGTGGCTTCCGTAGGTGTTCAGGTTGCCCATGTTCTGGAGGAAGATGATCTGCCCCCAGGCGGCCAGCACCGTGGAGAGCACCGTGGCGATGATCCGCACCCGGTCCACTTTGATGCCGGCCACTTCGGCGACATGGCGGTTCTGGCCCACGGCGCGGAAGTCCTGGCCCAGCTTGGTGCGGAACAGCAGGAACAGGGCCAGGCAGAGCAGCGCCACTATGATCAGCGTCACCACCGGCACCTGGATCATCCTCATGACCCGGTAGACTATCATCTTGTCCAGGGCGTAGTGCCAGATCTTCAGGTCGATGGTGTTGATCAGTCCCACTCCCGAGGGCAGCAGCAGAGACGGGTCCGAGATGGTGATCACCGAGCCCATCATGAAGAGGCAGATCAGCTGGTAGACCCCGTTGGCGAAGTAGCCCAGGATCATGCCGGTGATCATCTCCTTGCCCTTGGCCCTGTTAAACAGGGATCCCGTGAGGTAGCCGAAGATCAACGCCAGGGGCAGCGCCACCGTTGCGGCCACCAGGACCCCGGCCACGCCCTTGATCTGGTAGAGCACCGTGACGATGGCGCCGAATTGGCCCGCCATGGCGCCCAAGACGATGCCGAAGTTGAGGCCCACGCCGGCCAGCACCGGGATGATCAGGGAGATGACCATGAAGGAATTGCGGGCCAGGCGGCTCAGCAGGTCGTTGGCGAAGAAGAAAAAGGGCACCTTGGCGTAGCGATAGGAGATCCAGCAGATCAACAGGAACACCAGGGGCACGGCGTTTTTCCGGAGGATTTTGGCCGGACTGAAGCGGGCCGGCAGGTTCGGCTGGTCCTTCACCGCAGGTCGCCTCCTTTCTCGCGACGGGTCAGGGCATAGAGGATGATGCCGTTGCTGACGATCACTCGGGCCACCTCGGACAGGTTGTTCTGGAAGATGGCGTTGGCCACCGGTACCGACACCACCAGCAGGGACTGGAACAGGGCGGTGCCTACCAGGGCCTGGGCGATGGTAGCCCGGCTCAGCGACGCCCCGCCGATGAGGATCGCCGAGACGCAGTAGAGGCCCATGTAGAGCGGCGCCTGATAGAGCTGGACGAAGCCGAAGCTCTGGGAGTAGACCACGATGCCCAGTGCGCCCAGGGCGTTGGAGATCATGCAGCTCAGGATCCGGTAGCGGTTGACGTTGAGCCCCGAGGACTCGGCAAAGCGGGGGTTACTGCCCACCACCGCCATGGCCAGCCCCGAGGAGGTCCTCTGGTAGATCCACAGGCACAGGCAGACCAGCGCCGTCATCAACAGCAGTCCTGTGGGGACAGTGGCTCCCATGAACTGGAAGGACCAAAGCCGGTCCAGGATCCGCTCCAGCCGGCCGTCCATGACGATGGTCACCCGGAGGCCGGTGCCGCCGTAGGGCCAGATCATCTCGGGGCTCTTGTAGGGCGCCATGAGCCAGAAAATGCACATCAGCGACACCACCGAGAAGCCCATGTAGGTCCCCACGGTCATCTCCTGGCCCTTGACCTTGTTGAGCAACAGCCCGTAGAAGTAGCCCGACAAGGCTCCCAGGGGCATACCCACCGCCAGGGCGAAGGCCAGAGCCGTGAAGTTCCGCAGGTCCAGTTCCACCGCCAAGGTGGTGGCCACCAGGCCGCAGACGATGCCCAGGGGAATGCCGAAGTTGGGACCAGCGCCGGCCTGGATGGTGGGGATCATGGCCAACACCATGATGGCGTTCATGCCGAAGCGGGTCATCATGCTGCTGGCCAGCTGGTCCATAGGCAGGCCCATGGCCGCCGCTGTCGCCAGGAGGCACAGCAAAAACAGCGCGATAATCAGGCGGGGAAGACCGAAGTCCTTGATCCCCTCCCAGAAGCTGAAATCCTGGTGGGCCATCAGGCAGTCGCCTCCTTGTCGGCTCGGTTCCAGGCGCCGGCCATCATCAGGCCGAAGTCGCGGTCGCTGTCGGTGGGCTTCAGGATGCCCTGGAGCTCGCCGTCGTAGACGATGGCGATGCGGTCGCAGATGGCCCGAAGCTCGGCCAGCTCCGACGATGTCATCACCACGGTGAGACCCTGCTGGCGGTTGAGCTGCACCAACAGGTCCATGATCAGCTTCTTGGCACCGATGTCGATGCCCCGAGTGGGTTCTGACACCAGCAGCACCTGGGGATTAAGGGCCAGGGCCCGGCCGATGCAGACCTTTTGCTGGTTTCCTCCCGAAAGGCGCCGGGTCAGCTGGGTGGGGCCGGTGCAGCGGATGTCCAGGGAGCGGATCTGCTCCTTGGCGTAGTCCCGCACTGCCCTTTTGTCGTGGAGCGAAATCCGGCCGGGCTTCATAAAGGCCCCCTGGACCTGGGTGGCGGTAATGGTCAGGTTCAGTTCGATGGAGTCGTCCAGCAGCAGTCCCACGCCGCGGCGGTCCTCGGAGACGAAGGCCAGATGGTGGTTCAGCGCCGCCAGGGGCGAGTTGAGCTTGATCTCCTGGCCCTGGACCAACACCTGCCCCTTGGCGGGGTAGAGGCCCATGACGCCGTTGGCCACGCCGATTTTACCGCCGCCGGCCAGGCCGCCGATGCCCAGAATCTCACCGCGGTGCACCGTCAAAGACAGCCCCTTGACCTGCTCGCCGGGCATGTCCACCGACAGGTCCCGGATCTCCAGCACCGGCTCCTGGGACAACGTCTCCAGGGGGCGGCCCTGGATCTCGGAGACCTCGATTTTCCGCCCCACCATCAGCTCAGCCAGATGGGACACCGAGGTGTCCTGGGGCTTCAGCGCCGTCACCAGCTCGCCGTCGCGGAGCACCACGATCTGGTCCGACACCTCCATGACCTCCTCCAGCCGGTGGCTGATGAAGAGCACCGAAATCCCCCGATCCCGCAGCATCTTCATGGTCTCCAGCAGCCGTGCCGCCTCGGTCTCGGTGAGCACTGCCGTGGGCTCGTCCAGGACCAGCAGCTTGGTGTTCTCCTTGTCCAGCTCCCGGGCGATCTCCACAAACTGCATGTACCCCACCGGAAGGCCCGCCACGGGAAGGCGCTCGTCCAGGCTCAGGCCGATGGCGTCCAGGGACCGCCTGGCGTCGGTTCTCATGGTCTTGCGGTCCACCCAGCTCAAGCTGGGGGCCAGGGAGCTAAGGGGGCTTTTTTTGAGGGGCTCTCGGTTGAGCTTGATGTTCTCGGCGATGGTAAAGCCCGGCAGCAGCATGAACTCCTGGTGGACCATGCCGATGCCCAAATTCATGGCGGCCTGGGGCGTGGCGATCTTGACGGGCTGACCGTCGAAAAGGATCTCTCCCTCGAAGCCGCCGGTGTTGTGGATCACCGGCATGCCGAAGAGGATGTTCATCAACGTGGACTTGCCTGCGCCGTTTTCGCCGACTAGGGAGACGATGGCGCCCTGGGGCACCTCAAAGGACACCCCCTTGAGGACTCGGTTGCCGAAGTACTCCTTGGAGATATTGCGCAGTTGAAGCCGAAGGGAATCCTTCAAAGGCGTCTCTCCTTCCTGGGAAATCTTTCCGGGAAATTAGCTTTCTTGAAAATAACGGGCCTAGGACCCACTAAAGGCCCGACCTTCTAGAGAAGGCCCCGGCGGGGCTCCACAAGGTGGGGCTCAAAAAGGGCCCGGCACCGGTTAACGAAAGAGAGCCGCTAAGATCTCCCAGCGGCTCTCTTTTGGGGCTAGAGCATTAGCCTCGGATCGCTCCAAAGAGCGGTTTTACTGACCGAAGATGACGGACTCGCCCAGGAAGTAGAAGAAGTTCTCCGCTTCGGGGTGAGGACGGACCTTCACGTTGCCGCCAACTTCGCGAAGGGCATCGGCGCCCTTGGCGGGAGTGGAACGCTCTTCCAGCTCGCCGTTGGCCCAGGCCCAGGCGTAGATGGCGCCGGCGCGGGTCATGGTGACGTTGGCGGGCACCGACCAGGTGGCGACGCGTCCGTTGGCGCCTTCCTCGCGGACTCTGGCGTCGATAGCCTCAAGGATGAACTCCACGTTGCCGGCCTTGCCCTCGGGGATCTCGATGCCCAGAGCGTTGGGCAGGGCGTGGAAGGGGCTGGGGCAGCACTGCTCGGGATAGATAGCGCCGGTCTGGATCACGGCCTTGATCATAGGCTCCTGCATGGAGCAGTTGGTGCCGAACACGGCGATGTTCTTGCCGTAGCGCTCCACCTGCCGGGGGATGTCCTCCAGCATGAACTGCTGGGTGGCGGGGACGCCGCCTTCACCGGTGGGATCGGGAGCGGTGAGATCCACGAACTCGATGCCCAACTCCTCGCAGGTGGCCTTCATCAGGTCCCGGCGAGCCGAGAGATGGGGATAGGACATGTGGCGCGGGAAGGAGTAGTGCAGGAAGTGGGTAGCGCCCATCTCCTTGGCCAGCGTGGGGATCGAGGAGCCCCGAGAGGGCTGGTCGTTCTCGTAGAGGATATCGGCCTTGTTGGCCACAAACTCGAACCTCTCGTGGGGCACGCCCAGCACGATGGCCACGTCGTCACGGATCTCCCGGATCTTATCGATGCCGGCGGCCACGCCCGGAGGGGCCTGGCAGATCACGATGGCCTTCACGTCGGGGTCGTAGGCCATGGCCACCATCTGGGAGATGGTGGTCTCCTGCTCGTCCATGAACCGGTCGGGGTAGGTGGCGTGGATGACCCGATCGGCGCCGTACTTGGCTACCAGCTCTTCGGCGGCGCGGTATTCCTCCTCGCCCTGGGAGACGGTGCCGGTCAGGAT
>CAZNRB010000049.1:0-11094 GCA_964575405.1 uncultured Synergistaceae bacterium
TGGAGGGCCTGCGGACCCTTTACAACCTGGGCAAGAACATGGCCTGGCTTTTGAAATGCATCGACCTGGGCCGGCGCCAGGGGCTGGTCCATCCTGAAAACGAGAAACTATACACCAATTTTATCCGCACCGAAGGGGCCCAGGGCCCCCAGGGCGTTTCCAAGTAGTGCCCCGGATCAGCCGATCCCGGGGCGATATCACAAAGGAGGTAAAGATATGGAGCTGGTACTATTGGTACACTATCGGGCCAAGCCCGGCGGCCGGGAGGCCTTTGTGGAGGCGGTCACTGCCTCGGGAGTGTTGGACCAGATCAGGGCCGAAGAGGGCTGCCAGATCTACGACTACTACTATTCGGCCCAGGATCCCCAGAAGTTGCTGCTCCTGGAGCGCTGGACTTCCCAGGAGGCCCAGGAAGTCCACATGACTCAGCCCCACATGGCGAAGCTCCAGGAGTTCAAGGAACGCTTTATGGAGTCCATGGAGCTGGAGCGCCTGAGCTATCGGGATTCCTAAAAACCTGTCGGGTTGACCTCTGGGCCCGATAGCTTCCCAGGGTTCCATTGGAAAACAGAAGAGCCAAGGCCTGAGCTTTGGCTCTTTTTTTGTGCCAGCGGCCAAAGGCCGAGGCGTTTTAGTAATTCGTAAATTATTAATTTACGAATTACTAAATAATAATGGACTAATCTAGGCACAGTAGCTGTAGGCCCCTAGTTTTTAGCGTCACCTCTAAATCGATTTTCTTTAATGCTCTCGTGAAGCTCTGGCGAAATCCTTTTAAATTTTAGGCCAGAGGCCCACAGAACAGCGCCTCTTCAGGCCAATTGTACCCGAAGAGGCGCTGTTTCTTTTAGGCTAATGTTTTTAGCCCTTGGGCTCTTTTTCCCGGCCCCTAGGACTCCAGTCCCTCGGCCAGGTCCCGCCAGATCTCCTTAAAGTTAAAGTCCTCCTGGGAGGGGTAGGAGATCAGGACCTTCCGCTCTTTGGGTATGGTGTATCCTCACCTGGTGGCTGCCGCCCTGGCCCAGCTGGTGGAGATAGCCGAATTCCGAATGGGGCCCCGGCGTCTCGCCGCCGGTTCCCTCGCCGGCCCTGCCGGAACAACGGTCACCGACGGGATCGGTTAGACCTCCGGCTCTTCTTCGCCGGCTGGAATGTCCATCCGACGAATTTTTTATGTATCTGACGCAGTGCTGATCAATCGTGGAAGACGGGATGCCTTTGCAGGTAGATCAGGTCGGTGCCGTCGTAGCCCGCTTCCTCCAGGAGAGGCGCCGCCTTGGCCACCACGGTGCAGTTCGTCTTGGCCAGCATTTTCTCCACGGCCTCCAGGGATCCTCCGGTGGCCACCACGTCGTCGACGATGCAGACCTTTTTGCCGGACAGCTTCAGCACGTCGGAGCTGTCCATGACCAGATGCTGCTGTCCCGATGTAGTGATGGAGCGCACGTCGGCGATCATGGGGTTGTCCATGTAGGATTTGACGGTCTTGCGGATTACCACGTAGTTGATCCCCATGATGCGGGCCATGGCGTGGGTCAGAGGGATTGCCTTAGCCTCGGGGCAGACCAGGTATTCTATGCCCTCAGGCAGGCGCTTGACCAGCTCGGCAGCACAAGCTTCTACCAACTCGGTATCGCCCAACATGACGAAGGATGCCACGCTGAGGTGGTCCGAGATGCGGCGCAGCGGAAGATGACGGACCAGACCGACCAGGTGAAGTTCGTAGGTTGTTTCCATGATAATCTCCTCCTCTAGAAGGAACTATTGGAATGCGGCGCTCGGGGAAGCGCCGCTGCCCTTTAGTTTTATTGTAGCACAGCAGGGGATCAAAGGCCGAAGATAAGCCGCAGAGCCACGCCGGTCACCAGGCCGCAGAAGGGGTTCCATCGGGCCGAGGCGAAGGTGGTGATGGCCATGACCATGCCCCAGGGGCCCATGCCAAAGGCTCCGGCCTGGAGGGCCTTGGCGGGGACGGCGGCTAGGGCCCCGGCCACGTTGGTGCCAAAGGTGACAAAAATTCCCAGCACCAACAGAAAACCGGCGATGGAAGAGCTGTGGACGTAGCGGCCTATGGCAGGCAGCAATCGGAAGACCAGCAGTAGCGCCATGATGGCCATCATCATCACCGAGGACCGCAGGGGATTGGGGGCCGTGGCGGTGCCGGAGATGATGGCTTCCACCGAGGCGCCGCCAAAAAGCGACGAGGCCATGTCGGCCAGGGCGGAGTAGGCCGACAGGTGGTCCACGTTGGTGTCCACCCCGGCCAGGCTGCCGGTGATCTTGCCGAAGGAGATGTTAGATCCCACGGTCAAGCAGGCCAGAGCCAGGGCGCCGTAGATCATCCTGGGGTATTTCCAGATCTGCCATTCGATGTTGCCGAAGCGGAATTTTTCGTTGCCGATGTCGATGGTGGCCTGGTCCAAGTCCATTCCTTTTACTCGGAGCAGGTAATTATAGGCCACTGTGGCAGCGGCCACGGAGATGATGATGGTCTTGGCCAGGTCCCTGGTGAGGAACCACACCGCCAGGGCCACCGCCATGGAAACGGTGCCGGACCAGCGTTCGGAGCCCCAGAGGTCCACGGCCACGTTGGCCAGCATGAGGCCCACTCCAGCCATCATGGAGTTCAACACCACCGGGCCGATCCAGGCCACGATGATCTCGTTGAGGCCCAGCAGTGACGGGATCAGGGTGATCACGCCGGCCCAGAACACCACCGTCAGCCGTTCCCGGATGTCGTCGCCCATTTTGCCCGCCAGGGTCAGGTTCTCGGCCTGGAAGGACACGGTGGCCACGCAGTCAAAGTACAGTGAGCCCCCGATGCCCACCAGGAAAGCCAGCGCCGTGGGCAGGGCGCCGAAGCCGTACATCAGGGCCAAGAGCCCTTGGGGAATGCCGTTGACTACCACGGCCAGGGCGGTCAAAAAATCGGTCATCATAGAAAAATCACTCTCCAGAACTACTCCACAGAATTTGGCGCCGGGGCGCCGGTTTTCTTTTTAGTTCCCCAGGGCGATGCCGTCAAGGGGCGTACTTTTTCGCCTTTTTTTAAGGTCTTTGGCTATATCCTATAGAAAGCCCCCTGAGAAGAGGAGCCCTAGGACCGAAAATCGGGGTGGCGCCAGCAACCGGTCAGGTGGTCGTTGACCATTCCCGAGGCCTCCATGAAGGCGTAGCAGATCACCGGCCCCACGAAGGTAAAACCGGCCTGCTTGAGCCGCTTCGACAGCCTGTGGGAGGCCTCAGTCTCGGCGGGCACTTCCCGGGGTGAGCTCCAGCGGTTGATCATAGGCTGGCCCTCCACGGTCTCCCAGAGCCACTGGACCGGGTCGGTTCGGTTACGCAGCTCCAGCCAACGGCGGGCGTTGTTCACCGCCGAGGCGATTTTCTGCCGGTTTCGGATGATGGAACGGTCCTCCAGCAGCTGGGCCTGCCGGTCCTGGCCGAAGCGGGCTAATCTTTCGGGGTCAAAGCCCTCGTAGGCCCTATGATAATCTTCGGCCCGGCGCAGGATCTGGAGCCAGCTCAGGCCAGCCTGGTGGCCTTCCAGGACCAGCAGCCGGAACAGCTCTCTCTCATCGTAGCAGGGCACTCCCCAAAACCGGTCGTGGTAATCCTGGTAAAGAGGATCCTGGCCGCACCAGGGGCATCGGGGAAGCTCTTTCACGGCCCTACCTCTGGAGGCTCCGGCAGACGCTGTGGCCTCGCTGGGGCAGCAGGTCCCAGATCACTTCCTGCTTTCCCGGGCCCTCTTCCAGGGCCTCCAGCGACAGGGTCCAGAGCTCCATTGGGTTGGCGGGGCGGATCAAATCGTCGCCCAAGGGCTCCAGGACCTTGGCGTTCTGCAAGGCCTCCTCCTCGGTCTCGCTGACGAAGAGGAGCCAATTCACGCTGTCCTGCTGCTGGGTATCCACGTCCAAGTAGCCCGGCACCAGGGCACAGCGCAGCTCCTGAAGCCACAGATGGTACAGCCCCAGCTGGTCCAGCTGCTCCGCCAGGCCCTGCTGGAAGGAAAAGAAAAACCGGTCGGCGTTAACCAGCCCCAACTCGTCGCCGGGATAGCCGGGAAAGTCAGCGTAGTGCTGGAAATCGTAGCGGCACAGGTACAGCAGGTCGGCCTTCAGGGGCCTATCGAAGGGGGCGAAGCAGCGGTTCCACCGGTCCCGGCGCTCCAGAGCGCCTTCACAGCTCCGGCCGGCCATGGGGACCTGGGGAAAGTCCTGGCAGGCCCGTTGAAAGGTCCCGTCGTCCCGGTAGGTCCAGCGAAGGCCCTGCCCCTCCAGTCTCCACAGTGGACCGGCCAGGGCGGGGCGCACCGCAATGGAAAGGTCGAAGCGGTAATCCTTGAGGCCCCAGCGCTGGAGGTGCCCCTGCTCCAGGTCCAGCCACAGCCTGGTGGTCATGAGGCTGCGCCGGGGATCTTGGGGAGGCTGGCCCGGCAGGTCTTCTAGAAAGCACTCCGCCGCGGCCCGGCGAAACTCCTCCCGGCCCCTTTCGGAGAGCCAATAGATGGCCTGGCGGCTTTCCAGCAGCCCCAGGACCTCCAGATCTGCCAGGCCCTGGGGATCTTCTCCTATCCGTTCCAGCAGGGCCCTGTCCCAACAGGGCTGCTGGGCGGTGAAGCGAGTGAGCAGACTGTCGTAAGTCCCTTCCATGGTGGACCGTCCTTTCCGGAAGTTTTGTTTTGGTGGCGGATTTTTGGAAATTCTTTCGTCAGTGCCAATTATATCCCATAACAGAGACTGACTAGGCGGTCCTATTGCTCTAACAGGGGCCGGGATGTATGCTTCCATTGACACTCTGCCCCCTGCCCTATAGGGCAATAGGGGCCGGGGCCCTTGGTGTTCTTTTTGGGAAGGAACGTTTTTAGGAGGAGTAAAGTTGGATCGAAACGGGAAAGCTCTGAGAGCCTCCTGGCTAGGCTTTTGCTGCAACCTTTTTCTGACGCTGTTGAAGATCTTCGGCGGCATCGTGGGGAGGAGCTCGGCACTGCTGGCCGACGGCATCAACTCTTCGTCGGACGTGATCACCGACCTGGTGGCTATCTGGGGCTTCCGTGCCGTAGCCAGACCCCAGGATTGGGACCATCGCTACGGCCACGGAAAATTCGAGACCCTGGCCTCGGCTGCCGTGGGACTGTCGTTGATGCTGGTGGCCGGCGGCATCTTTTGGGACGCTTCGTCCAGGGCCCTGGAGATCCTCCGGGGCCTGCCTGTAGATCCCCCAAAGGGCTGGACTCTGGCGATTATCTTGGTAACGGTCTTTTTGAAGGGGGGCCTTTATGTCTACTGCGACCGGACGGCCCGGGAGACCGACAGCGACATGCTCCGGGGAAAGGCCTGGGACCACCGGTCCGACGTCTTCGCCTCCCTGGGGACCCTGGCGGGCGTGGGAGGAGCCCTTTGGCTTGGGCGCTGGGGTGCCCTGATGGACCCGGCGGCGGGTTTGATCGTCAGCCTCATGGTGGCCTGGGTGGCCTTCCGGATCATCCGCAGCGCCGCCGATGAGCTGGCCGAGGGCACGCTGCCGCCGGAAGTGACCGAGAGGATCCAAGAATGCGTTCTCTCGGCGCCCGGCGTCAGGGGCATGCACCGCCTCCGGTGCCGCCGCCTGGGCAGCTATTACGCCATGGATTTCCACGTCTTCGTGGACCCCCTCATCACCGTCCGGGAGGGCCACGACATAGCCTCAGCTGTGGAGGAAAAGCTGAGGCGCCGCTTTGGCCCCGCCACCCTCCTGACGGTCCACGTGGAGCCCAACGAGGGGAACCGCTATAAGCAATTCCAGGACGACCAAAATTCTTCCATGGCCCCTTGAGGATCCGTGACAAGGTAAGGGAAATGTCGCGAAGAGAACGCAGTGCCTTTTCGGTAAAATTGGCTATGAAATAAAAAAAATAATAGGCTATGCTTGGTCCTAGCAACGATATGGAGGCTCCATCCTAAAGGGCCTCTGGCGTCTTTCGGCGTATGATTTTTGGAGGTGAGCAGTTCATGAAAATCGCTAAAAAAATTCTCTCGCTGTGCCTGGCCGCGGCGCTCTGTTCCGCCGTTCCGCTCCACGCCGCCCCGGCGCCGTCGGAGGAGCTTTTTGCCAGCAATTCAATCGCCGGTCTGGTGGCCAAGGTGGGGCCGGCGGTGGTCAATATCGACACTGAAGCCATGGTGACCCAGACCGTGGGGCCCAAACTGCCCAACGATCCCCTGTTCCGGGAGTTCTTCGGCGACGCCTTCCGGGAGTTCACCCGCCGGGTGCCCATGAAGGGCGCCGGTTCGGGCTTTGTGGTCTCCTCTGACGGGCGGATTTTGACGAATAACCACGTGGTGGCCAACGCCGACAAGATCACCGTGACCTTCTCCGACGGCCAGACCTACGAGGCCTCGGTGATCGGCAAGGACCCCACCTTCGACTTGGCGGTCCTGAAGATCGACGCCAAGGACCTGCCCACGCTGCCCCTGGGCGACAGCGACAGCGCCAGGGTGGGCGAGTGGGTGGTAGCTATCGGCAACCCTCTGGGGCTGGGCGTGGAGCCTACCGTGACGGTGGGCGTGCTGTCGGCCAAGCACCGCAGCATCCATGCCAAGAACTTCAGCTTTGACGGCTTCCTGCAGACCGACGCGGCCATCAACCCCGGCAACTCCGGAGGCCCCCTGCTGAACGTCAAGGGCGAAGTCATCGGTATCAACTCCGCCATTATCCCCTACGCCCAGGGCATCGGCTTCGCCATTCCCGTCAACATGGCCAAGCAGGTCATGGACGATATCGTCACCTTCGGCCGGGTCCGCCGCGGCCAGTTGGGCGTGTACCTCCAGAACATCAACCGCGAGATGGCCCAGGCCATGGGCCTGGAGAACGCCGAGGGGGCCCTGGTGGCCGACGTGATGGCCGGCTCGCCGGCCGAAGCCGCCGGTCTCCGCCGGGGCGACGTGGTCCTCTCCATCGACGGCAAAAAGGTCAAGGACAGCGTGGCACTCTCCACGTCGGTACGCCAGCGCATGGCCGGCGACAAGGTCACCCTGGAGGTGAACCGCGGCGGCAAGAATCAGACCTTCACGGTCACCCTGGGAGAGGTGGACGAGCCCGTGATGATCGGCGACGAGGAGCTGAGCGAGAAGCTGGGCTTTAAGGTCACCAGGTTGACGTCGGAACTGCGGTCCAAGCTGAACATCCCCGTCTCGGAATCGGGACTGGTGGTCACCAGCGTGGCCGAAGGCTCTCCGGCCAGCCGGGTGGGCCTCAGGGAAAACGACCTGCTGTTGGAAGCCAACCGCCAGTCCCTGAAGGATGTGAGCGACCTGGCCAGGGTGGTGGACAAGGCGGAAACCCTGGTGCTGTTGGTGCTCCGGGACGGACGGAGCGCCTACGTGACCCTGAGGCTGAAATAGAGGCCCAGATAGGGAACTACCAGAAACTACCAGATAGGAGACTAAAAAATGAGGCAGGACCTTCTTTGCGAGGGCCCTGCCTTTTGTGTGGGCACAAAAAGCCCTCCGGCAAAGGGCCGAAGGGCAGCGATCCGAAAAAGTTTTGCGGTCTAGAGCCTGCCGTCCAGATCCAGCAGGACCATGTCGTGATCGGGATGTTGGGCCCTTTTGGTGGACCGCTCGGGGATGGCCGTTTCCACCTCCAAAAGCTGCCACCCCGGCCCCGGCTGGACGTTCCAATAGCCTATAAAATCCAGGTTGCTGCGGCCGTTGTCGTAGCTGTACTGTCCCTCGCCCAGGCCCAGCAGGGGGAAAATAGTCCCCCTGGGGGCGGAGCTGTTGTAGTCCCCTAGGATGAAGACCGGCCCTTTGATGGTCTTGACCAGCTCGTTGAGCTTTTGGATCTGGGCAGCCCGCTTGAAATCGTTGTACCGTTCCGCCGCCTGGCGGTCCTTTTTGCCCCTGGTGCTCTGGCTTTTCAGGTGAACGTTCAACAGCGTGTAGGCCCGGTTGTTTTCTAGGTCCATCATTTTCACGGCCAGCACGGGGCGGTCGAAGAGGCGGTAGCTCTTGCCCTGGTATTTCATGGAAGCGTTGGCGTAGTACACGTAGGGCCCCTCCAGCAGCTTGGCCTTCTGGGGATTCCAGAGGAAATAGAGATCCTGGCGCCCTCCCGTGTCGTTCCCGGCGAATTGCCAGCCCTGGAGGTGCCGCAGCGTGAAATAGCGCATCGCCGCGTCGTCGTGGATCTCCTGAAGGGCTACCACGTCGGCGCCGCTGTGGGCGATGGTCCGGGCTAGATGGGCGCAGTGGTCGTGGGTGTAGGCCCTCTTGCCGGTGACGGTGAAGTATTCGATGTTGAAGGTCCCTATGGCGAAGGCCCAGAGCGGCGCAGCCCATAGAAGGGCCGCCAAGGCGGCCAGACAAGACCGAAAGAGTTTTCCTGTAAAGCCCCTATGTTTCACGAAAAATTCCTCCTAAAATATCCCATCACAGCAGGGGACTCATGAGCTTGGTCACCGACTCGGCGCAACGCCGCAGGGCCCCCCTGTGGTGCCACCGCTGGGCCGAGAGCTTATAGGAGCGCTGGGCATATCTTTTTTGGAGCTCGTAGACTGCCCTGGTCTCCTCGGTGCCGTAGAGGGCCAGATTAATCTCGAAGTTCAGGGCGAAAGAGCGGATGTCGAAGTTGCTGGATCCCACAAAGGCCAGATCGTCGTCGATGGTCACCGTTTTGGCGTGAATCAGGCCGTCCCGGAACTGGTAGATTTCCACATTCAGCCGCAGCAGTTCCGAATAGTAGGCCTTGGCGGCGCAGCCCGCTATGAGCTGATCCGATTTTTCCGGCACGATGAGCCGCACCTTGGCGCCCCGCAGGGTGGCCACCTCAATGGCCTCTAAAGTGCTTGTGTCGGGTATCAGGTAGGGCGTGGTGATGGTGATCTGTTTCTGGGCGCCGAAGATCGACGAGATGATCAGCCTTTGATAGTTCTCGGTGGGGTAGGAGGGGCCGCTGGGCACCGTCTGGATGCACCAATTGCCGGAATGGTCCTCGTAGGGTTGGAACAGGTGCTCCGTGTCCAGCATCTCGCCGGTCTCCACGTGCCAATCCTCTATGAAAATGGCCTCCAGCTGGCGCACCACCGGGCCCTGGAGGCGGAGGCTCACGTCGTACCAGATCAGATCCCGATGGCCGTAACTTGGGTCGGTCACGTTGTGGGAGCCCGTGAAGGCCGTTTTTCTATCGATGATGGCCAGCTTGCGGTGGTTGCGGAGGTCGAAGCGGGCGGCCTTGCGCCGGAAGAGCTGCACCGGCAGGGCCACGGCGGTCTGGACGCCCTGGGCCTTCAGAGAATCCAGAGCGCCGCTGCCTATCAGCGCCATGGAGCCCACGCCGTCCACCAGCAGTCGGCACTGGACGCCCCTTCGAGCGGCTCGGGCCAGGGCGTCTAAGATCCTGCGCCCCTGCCGGTCGTCGTTGAAAATGTAGTAGAGCAGGTTCACTTCGGTCTGGGCGCCGTCAATGGCCTCCTCCAGCTGATGGATCATCTGGCCAGCGTCGCCGATGAAGCTGCAGTTGTTGCCGCCGGTGATGGCCATGTAGCCCAGCCTTTCCGCCAATCGGACCGTAGGTTCCAGGGCCTTGGGAATCTGGGGAAAGACCACGCCGGGAATGCCCTCTCGGATCATGCGCCTTCGCATCTCGTGGAAATGCTCCACCATGCGGTGGTGCCGTTGGAGGCGGCTTCTGGGCAGAATGTTAGAGCCCATGACGCCGTAGGCGATCATCCCCGGCCAGGGCCACAGCAGAATCACCAACAGCCAGGCCGTGGCCACCGAAGGGCTGTGCCGCACCGGCAGGGTAAAAAACATGATGAGCCTGATGGACAGTGCCGAGGCTCCGTAACACCACAGGATCAGATTCCAAAGAGCGTGATCGGTCATCGCAAAGTCCAAACCTCCTTTTTGGATCATCATGGTAATACAGGGCCCATTTAAAGACAAGCCGTATCGCTTTGAAGGGGCCGGTAGGATCCTGTCCAGTATATTTTATGTGGGGCCATTTCAATTTTCAGCTCTTCTGGCTAAAATATAGTACGATAAGGGCCCTAGGGGCTGAAGTTGCAGTAATCGGCGGACTAGATCGGAGGAGCGAGTCCCAGAAAGTCCACTGAAAAGGAGCGGTGAAGAAAGGAGCGCTGAAGATGGAAAAACTCGATAAAGCCATGCCAAAGCCCTTGGATAGGCGGGCCCGCTATTTCGGCCAAAAGGCCGGTTCGCCAGTTCCATCGTTGCCCTACGGCGACAACGCCGAGGCCGGTCACTACAGGACTGTAGGAGACGTGAGGCTTTACTACGAGGTCTACGGCCAGGGCAAGCCCCTGGTGGTGCTCCACGGCGGCGGCCTGGGCTGTACCTACGAGATGGGGTTCTTTATCGACGCCCTTAAGGGAGAATATCAGGTCATAGCGCCTTCCACCCGCGGTCACGGCCGTTCCGCCATCGGCAGCGCCCCCATAACTTACCGTCAAAAGGCCGAGGACATGATGGGCCTGATCGACGCCGTCACCGATGAGCCCCTGTTGGTACTGGGCTTTTCCGATGGCGCCTACACGGCCTACAAGATGGCGGCCCTGTTCCCTAGGAGGATCGAGAAAATAGTGGCCATTGGGGCAGGCGAGAACAGACCGGGCCTGCGGAAAATCCCTGCCTTCACCCTCCAGGAGCTGGAGCCCCTGGACGGCGATTTCATGAGGGAGAAGCTGGCTCTCTGTCCCGAGCCGGAAAAGCTTCAGGACTACCTGAAGGATTATTACGATTTCTACAATCGCCAGGCCATCAGCAAAGACCTTTTCTCCCAGGTCACTTGTCCGGTGCTGGTCATGGCGGGGGAGCTGGACCCCAACGCCCCCCTCGATACAGTGCTCAACGCCTACAAGATGCTGCCCCGTTCTCAACTGGCCATTATCCCCGGGGCCGGTCATGGAGCCTTCTTGGACAATTTCGCGGCTGTAATGGCCTGTCTGGTGCCATTTCTCAAGGAGCCACTGCCCTAGGCAGCCGACGGCGGTCTAAAAACGCCCTCCCAGCCATCACCACCGCCTACAAAACAGAGCCACCCCGGCCGTGCGGCCGGGGTGGCTCTTTCTGTTTCAACTATTTGTCAGGT
>CAZNRB010000050.1:0-11048 GCA_964575405.1 uncultured Synergistaceae bacterium
AGCGAGGCCCTTTCCTGGCCGACGCCGTCAATGCACTTTCCGGGGCCAAGGGCGGTCTGGCCAACGCTCTGGCCGACTCCCTGGGGGAGCCTGTAAAGGACTGGCGCCAAAGAGCCAAGGAACTCCAACCCCTGGCGGAGCTGTTGGACCAGGGCTGGAGCGGCGGCGAACGGCGCTACTGGAGCCAAGGGCTGAAACTGGCCTGGCTCTGCTGGGCCCTCTGGCAGTCCTTCAAGGCCCGCCGTGGGCTGGTGACCTTTGCCGACATGATCCTCTGGGCCGCCCAAGCCCTGGAAAAAAACCGGAACTACGCCGCCCGGTTCCAGGAGGTGATGGTCGACGAGTTCCAGGACACGGACCCCCTGCAGGACCAGCTGATCCAGCGGATCCTGGAAGCTTCGGGAGGGCGGCTCTTCGTGGTGGGCGACCTGAAGCAGTCCATCTACCGATTCCGCCACGCCGAACCGGCGCTGCTGGGCCGCTACGCCCAGCGGGCCCAGACCGAACCGGGAAACACCTATGTTCCCCTGGACGTGAGCTTTCGGAGCTCCGAGGCCATTTTGGAGGCCGTGAACCGTCGCTTTTCGGAGCTTTGGAGGACCGGTCTGGGCCGCCGGCTGGCTCTCCCCTACGAAGCCCTCCGATCGCCTCGGAGCCAGGCGGGGGCCCCTTCATGGATTGACCAGCGCCAACAGGTGGGCCTGCCAGCGGCAGAGCGGATGTTCCAGCTCCGGCAAAAGGAGACCGGCCAGGACGGCAGTGGAAAATTAGAACCTCCCTCCCAGACCCGGAAAAGGCTCATCGAGCAGGTGGGACTGAGGCTGTTGGAGCTTCACCGGCAGGGCGCCCCGGTATGGGATGGCGGCTACCTCAGGCCGATGCAATGGCGGGACGTGGCCGTGCTGGTCCGCAGCCGGAGCCGCTACGAGGAGCTGCGGCGGGGCTTTCAGCGCCTCGCCATTCCGGTGGTGTTAGAATCCACGGTGAGCTACTACAGCCGGGCCGAGATCCAGGACTGCGCCAGCCTGGTCCAGTTCCTGGCCGACCCCGGCGACCGGCTGGCCCTGGCGGGGCTGCTCTGCTCGCCCTTTTCGGGGCTGAGCCAGAGCCGGGCCCAGGAACTGCTGGCCAAGCTGGGCCCCCAGGAGCCCCTGGAGGACCTTAAATCCCTGGAGCCCCAACTGGCAAAGCGATTCCAGGACTGGATTCGCCTGGCCGGCCACCTGGGGGCCTCGTCGGTGCTGAGCCGAATTCTAGCCGACCAGGACCTGATCGCCTCGATCCCGCCCCGCCGGCGGGCCGCGGCGACGGCCAACCTTCGCCAGGCCCTGAACCAGCTGGAGGAGTTCCAGCGCACTCTAGGGCGGCCGCCCCAGGGCGCCGCCGGCTTTTTGACCAAGGCCATGAGGGGCACCGCCACCCGCCAGGCCGAGCCCCAGATCGACGCCGGCCAGGACGCCCTGCGGGTCATGACAATCCACGCTTCCAAGGGCCTGGAATTCCCCCTGGTGGTGCTGCTGGATCTGGACCATCGGGGCCGGGACAATATAGCTGCCCTATTCCCCTCCCGGCACCTCCTTTTTGCTTCCTCCAGACTGCCCCGGCAGTGGACCGGTCAGGAAGAGGCCCCCTGCCGGTTCACAGCGGCCCACAGGGCCCTGGACCGGGTCGAAGAGGCCGAGGAGCTGGCCCGGCTCTACTACGTGGCCCAGACTCGGGCCCGGGACGGCCTGATCCTCGGAGCCGTTCTGAGCCTCAGTGATCTGGAGGAGCCTACCGCGAAGGACGGCAACACGACTCGGGCCCTGGAGCTGGAGTTCAAGGCCTGCCCTTTAGAGAATTCTGAGATGGCTACCGGAGTTCCGGCGGCGCAGGAAAGGCCCAGGTCAGAGCCACTAGCGCCCACGGTGTTGCACCGAGGGCCGGACCTGACGCTACCGTTCCACCGCCGCCAGGCCCTGGAGCGCATCAGTGCCACTTCCTGGTCCCTCTGGAATTTCTGCCCCCTGGCCTGGCGGCGGTCCCATCGCCAAGGGCTGGAGCTTAGCTGGTCCCTGCCGGACCGCTCGGGAGGCGAAGGGGACCAGTTCTCCCAGGGCGGAGTCCTATTGGGAACCCTGGTCCACTGGATCATGGAGCGCTGGGACTTCACAGCGGACCATTTCGACCGGCTCCTGAATCTGCCCGAAAGCCACCTGCCGGCCCAGCTCTGCCCTCTTTGGCGGTCCCCCAGGGTCCAGAGCTTTTTGAGGACCATTGCGGGCCACTTCCAGGAGCCCGCCAGCCGGGAACTGCTGGAGCGCATGAGAGAAGCCCTGCAGCGGCGGCAGCTCCGCCGGGAGTTTCCCTTTCGGATTCCGGTGGACCAGGAGGGCTGCCGGTTCCTACTGGTAGGCTCGGTGGACGTGCTGTGGATCGAAGACCATCAGGGCTCGCCAAAGCTCTGCCTGCGAGACTACAAGACCACCCGAAAGGCCCAGGGAGCCGAGCCCAGCCCCGCCGAAGGGCTCTATCAGGACCAGTTGAGGTTCTACAGCTTGGCCCTTCGCCGGCTGCCCCAGTGGGAGGCAGGCCCCCAGGACGCCGCGGTCTGGAACCTCCGTGAAGGTACCCAGAGCCCCCTGGCGGCCCCGACGGACCATCAGGAAGAACTGCTCCTCCAGCGATTGGCCCAGATGGCCGCCCAGGCCGGCAGCGGTCCCTGGCCTGCCATGACCGGCCGCTGTCCCAGCTGTCTCTACCGCCAGGGCTGTCCCGGCCGCAAAATCCCCTGAGCCGGGACATAATTCTTTACAAAAGTTCAACTATTCTCGCAAAGCCCTCCTGGATTGAAGTTTGTTTTTTATGATAAACTAATAGACAACAACGAAGTCCCCGGTTTAGACGATCGGCCGGCTTTTAGGAATGGAGGCTTGCAGATGGAACAGAATCTTCAGGGACGCTGGGAGTGGCGCACCTTTGGGCCAGGTTTTGAAAAGGCGGAACGGCAGATTCAGACCCATCCTCTGAGGAATCTGCTGAACACACACGAGACCGATATACTCTCTCGCATGTGGGACACGACGGTGAAAATCCATTTCAACATGTTGGACGTCAAGGCCATTCAGGGAATGAACAGCTACGGCCTTCAGCAGTGGCTGCCCATTATGAAGCAGGAATTTCCCCTGGATCACCAGATGCTCAACAAGTTCTTCGAGCTCTGCTACGTCCCCGAGCCCATGTACGGCCGGGAGACCTACAATAGCGAGCAGTTCCTGAAAGAGCTGGTGATGCCCAACGAACTGCTGCGTTGCGTCACCGTCAAGAAACACCGGCAGATCTACCGCATCGACGACGTGGCCGTGGAAATCGCCACGGTGGAATTCGAAGGGGTCCAGCACAAGACCATCGGCATCGAGCACGACGATCCCCACAAGGTCTGGGACCTGGTGCAGCGCTTCGGCCTGCAGGATAAGCCCAACACTCCCCAAGTGAGAGTTATGAAGCGCTGTCTCGGCATGGTCTGGATGCCCCAACTGGCCCAGATCCATTGAGCTTGGCCTGAAACGAAAAAGCATTGCCCCCCTGCTTGGGGAGGCAATGCTTTTTTTTGCGCTTTAAATTCCGGGCTTTCGGCAGACCTAACGGGGCTTGTAGCGCAGCCACAGGGCTCCGTTTTCGTAAGTTAGGGCGCTCTGGAGCTTCAGCTTCACCGGCTCTCGGTCCTGGGGGAGCCCGTCGAAAAGGGCCGTCATGGAGCCCCGGCCGTCGATGCCCGGAGCCAGAACCAGGCTGACCTCGTCCAAAAGCCCAGCGTCGAGAAAGGCCCCGTTGATCCGGCCGCCGCCTACCACGGCCATGCGCTCCACGGCGAAGTGCTCCACCAGGATATGGCAGGCCCGGGCCAGATCGATTTTGCCCTGACCGCAGGCTATCCAGGAAATATCCTTCTCTTCCAGATAGGCCAGGTATTCTTTGGTCACGTCCTGGGTGGTCAAAATCAGCAAGGGAGCTCCCTCAAGTTCGCCGCTCTCCCAGAGCAGCCTTCCCCGGCTGTCGGCCACCACGGAGTAGCCCGAGGCCTGGCGGCTTTTCCAGAAGGCCTCTTGCCCGAGCTTGGCCGGATTTCCGGCGGTGAACTCTCCCGGCAGGGCCAGTTCCAGCTGGCCCGTCACGCGGCCGCTTACGGTCGTGGGCGCCTCCAGGGCCTTCAGGGCGTCGTAATATTCCTGGACGCCCTCCAGCTTGGCCGTCATGGCGCAGTCAATTCTCCCGTCGATAGAGGCCATCATGTGGCACATAATATAGGGTTTTTTCACGACTTCTCCTCCATCTCAAGCCCTGCCGGAAGACGGCGCTGCCCCAGCCAGGGCAAAGGGGAGAAAGCCATTGTGGGGGCCCTTTGGCAAAGCGGCATATCACACCATCGATGCCTAGCGGCTCAGCACGGGATCCCAGAGCCGGTTCAGCAGCTCCTGGGTGTCCTGGCGGTTGTCGATGAGGCCAAAGGCCTTGTAGTCGTCGATGACCTTCCGCAGGGTGGCTTCGGTGAGGCCGTCGCTGATGCCGAAGTTGTAGGACTGGAAGATCTCCAGCACCGGCACGTATTCGCCCGAAGTCCAGCGGTGCTCCTGCAGAAGCTGCACCGCCTCCTCGGGGTGCTCGGTCATCCAGGCGCTGGCGGCCTCGTGGGCCCTGGTCAGTTTTTTCACCGTAATGGGGTTCTGCTCGTAGAAATCCAGGGCCACGGCGTGGACGCAGCAGGTCTCGTCCTTAAAGTCCTCGTCGAAGGTCAGTGACCTGACGATCCGCAGGGTGCCGTTGTCCAGGAATTGCTTGGCGAACTGGTCGCTCAGCAGCGCCGCGGCGATCTCGCCGTGCTGCAGCGCCAGCACCGCCGCGCCTGAGTCCACCACCCGCCACCGCACCGAGCGGAAATCCACCTGGTCCTTGTTGAAAAACCGCAGGGCGATGTTGTGGTCCGAAGCGCCGATGCCCTCGGGGACGGCGATGGCCTGGCCCGCCAGGTCGGCGGTGGTCCGGTACTCCGAATTGGCCAGCACGTAAAGGCTCTTGCAGCCCGTGTGAATGCCCGTGGTGAACTTCATCCTCACGCCGTTGACGGCAGGCACCAGCATGGCGGCGATGTGGTCGCCGGTGACGTCCACCTTGCCGGTGCCCAGGCCGTCCACGGTTATGGCTCCGGCCCCTGCGCCGCCGCTCATGCGGACTATTTCGGTCTGGAGTCCCTGGGCCTCGTAAAAGCCCATGATCTGGGCCACCCCAAAGGCGCCTAGGCACAGCCCGCCATTGTAGCCGATCCTGATGGTCTGGCCATAGGCCGGTTCTAGCTTCCAGGCCTCCTCTTCTTCCGCTTCGGTCATGGCCCAGGCCGGAAACGCCAGCCAAAGCCCCAGAAACAGGGCGCTGAAAAAAGAGCTTTTCATGGGTTAACACCTCGCTGAGCCCCAATCCCGGCCAGGCCAGGATCGGAGCTTTTGAAATTTTGGCGATATTATATCAGCGGCCGCCCTAAAATGCTTTGATTTTACCCTCCATCAGGAGAGAAGGGACAGCAGTTTTTTACAACGGCAAAAACTATAGAATCCCGGATAGAGGCACAAAAAAAGAGGAAGGCCCCTTAGGAGGCCCTCCTGTATAGACCGGCGGTTCTCTGAATTAATGGCTCAGCACTGGGTCCCAGACCCGATCCAGCAGCTCCTCGGTGCTGTTGCGGCTGTCGATGAGGCCGAAGGTCTTGTAGTCGTCGATCACGTTCCTCAATGTCTCGCCGGTGAGCTCGTCGCTGATGGTGAAGTCGTAGGTCTTCAGGATGTCCAGCACCAGGTCATAGTCCCCGGAAGCCCACTGATTTTCCTGGAGGACCTTCACAGTCTCCTCGGGGTTGTCCATGATCCACTGGCTGGCGGCCTCGTGGGCCCTGGTGAGCTTCTTGACGGTAATGGGGTTTTCCTCGTAGAAGTCCAGATTTACGGCGTGGACGCAGCAGGCCTCGGTCTTGAAGTCCTCGTCAAAAGTCAAAGACCGGATGATCCGCAGGGTGCCGTTGTCCAGGAACTGTTTGGCGAACTGGTCGCTCAGCAATACCGCCGAGATCTCGCCGTTCTGCATGGCCAATATGGCCGCGCCGGACTCCACCACTTTCCACCGCACTTCCCGGGGATCTATTTTGTCCTTGTTCAGGAACCGCAGGGTGATGTTGTGGTCCGAGCCGCCGATGCCGTCGGGAATGGCGATGAACCGGCCCTTAAGGTCGGCGGTGCTTTGGATATCCGAGCTGGCCAGCACGTAGAGGCTCTTGCAGCCCGTGTGCATCCCCGTGGTGAACTTCACCCGCACGCCGTTGACCGTAGGCATCAGCAGGGTGGCGATGTGGTCGCCGGCCACGTCCACTTTCCCGGTGCCCAAGGCGTCGATGGAAGCGCTGCCGCCGCCTACCATGCGAAGCACTTCGGTCTGGAGGCCCTGGGCCTCGTAGAAGCCCTTCATCTGGGCAATGCCGAAGGTACCCTGGCAGAGACCGCCGTTGTAGCCGATCCGGATGGTCTTGCCGTAGGCCGGCTCCTTCTTCCAGGCCTCTTCTTCCTCGGCAGCCGTCATGGCCAAAGCCGGACTGGACAGGACACAGAGGCCCAACAATAGAAATCCCAGCACTTTCCTATTCACAGCTAAACCTCCTCGAAAATCCGAATCCAGGGACAGAGGGCCCTAGTACCCTTATTTTTCCATAAGCACAGGGTCCCAGATCTGGGCCATCACCGCGCCGGAGTCTTTGTTCTTGTCGATCAGGCCAAGGACTTTGTAGTCCTCCACTACCTTCTTAAGGGTCTCTTCGGTGGCTTCGTCGGAGACCAAAAAGTCGTAGTTCTGGATCATCTCATAGGCGTAGTCGAAATCGCCGGAAGCCCAGGAGTTCTCCTGCAGGGTCCGCACCGTCTCGGCGGGATGTTCCATCATCCAGGCGCTGGCGGCCTCGTGGGCCCTGGTGAGCTTCTTGACGGTAATGGGGTTTTTCTCGTAGAAGTCCAGATTCACGGCATGGATGCAGCAGGCTTCGGACTTGAAATCATCGTCGGAAAGGGAGCGGACCATCCGCAACGTGCCAGCGTCCACGAAGACCTTTGCGAACTGATCGCTCAACAGAGCAGCCTGAATCTCGCCGTTCTGCATGGCCAGAACGGCCGCGCCCGAGTCGGTGACCTTCCACTTCACCGCCGGAATGTCCACGCCGTCCCTAAGCAGGAACCGCAAGGTGATGTTGTGGTCCGACGTGCCGATGCCGCTGGGGATTGCGATGGTGTGGCCCTCCAGGTCCTTGGTGGATTGGAAGGGCGAATCGGTCAGCACGTAAAGGTCCTTGCAGGCCGAATGAATCCCAGTAGTGAACTTGACCCTCACGCCGTTGACGGTGGGAACTAGCATGGTGGCGATGTGGCCGCCGGTGACGTCGGCCTTGCCGGTGCCCAGGGCGTCCACGCCGATGGCCCCGCCGCCGCGGCTGCCGTCGGTCATCAGAATCTCCGTGTCCAGGCCCTCGGCGGCGTAAAAGCCCTTGACCTGGGCGATGCCGAAGGTGCCGGTGCACAGGGCGCCGCTGTAGCCGATCCGGATGGTCTTGCCGTAGGCCGGCTCCTTCTTCCAGGCCTCTTCTTCCTCGGCCGCCGTCATAGCCAGGCCAGCGCCCGCCAAAACCAACAGTCCTGCCGCAGCCATGGCGGCGCTCCAAAGCTTTCCTCTCATGACAGTCATGACAGATCCTCCTCGTAGGTCAGGGATTTTATGACTCAGCAGACGGCGAAGCCTCGGGCTCCGCGCGGCCGAAGTCCAGCATCTCCAGAACCTTGGTGCGGTATTCCAGGAACTTCTTGCTGGTGCGGTTTCGAGGATAGTCCAGGTCGATGGCCATGTCCTCCCGGATCCGGCCGGGCCGGGGCGCCATGACCAGAACCCGAGTGCCCATGTAAAGGGCCTCGTCGATGTCGTGGGTCACCATGACCATCATGTGCTGCCCCGACTGCTCTCTGTTGTGGTGCCACATAGAGAGCAGCTCGTCCTGCATGTTCATCCGGGTGAAGGCGTCCAGGGCCCCCAGTGGCTCGTCCAGCAAAAAGACCTGGGGATCGTTGATCATGGTGCGGATCAGCGCCAGCCGCTGAGCCATGCCGCCCGAAAGCTGATGGGGATAGGAATCCCGGAACTCCTCCAGTCCGGCCATGCGGATCAGCCGGTCCACGTCGGCCTGGCGGTGGGCCATCTTTTTCTGCATCCGCAGGCTGAAAGAGACGTTGTCCTCCACCGACATCCATGGAAACAGCGTGGGCTTTTGGAACACCATGCCCCTGTCGGGGTCGGGCCCCGCGATGGGCTGGCCGTTCAGCGTCAGGCTGCCGGTGGTGGGGAAAATCAGCCCGGCGATGAGCCGCAGGATCGTGGACTTGCCGCAGCCCGAGGGCCCCACGATGGAGACGAACTCGCCGGCCCGGATCTCCAGGTTGATGTCCCACAGGGCGTTGGTCACGTCCTCGATTTCGGTGCGGGCAAAGCTCTTGCAGACGTGGTCCAGCTTGAGGCAGGACTTGCTCTCGCTCATTCCTTCACCACCCCTTCCTGCCACCGCAAAACCCGGCGCTTGATCAGCGCCAGGGCGCCGTTGACGGCCACGAAGATCACGCAGATCAGCACGATGGCCGAGTACATTTTTCCGTACTGGGCCCAGCTCTTCTGCCAGGTGATGTACCAGCCCAGGCCCGACTCGACGCCGATCATCTCGGCCACCAGCAGGGCCGTGCAGGCCGAGCTCATGCCCTGGGTCAGGCCCTGGAAGATGTTGGGCAGGGCGAAGGGTATGGCGATGCGGAACACCAGCTGGCTCCCCTTGGCGCCCAGGGTGCGGGCCGCCTCGAAGTAGGAATTGTCGATGTTGGTGATGCCCGTAAGCGAGGCGATGGTCACGGCGAACCACACCCCCAGGGCGATGATGAACACGCTGCCCTTAAAGAGCGTCGAGGCCAACACCATCACCACCGGAAGCCAGGTGGTGGAGGGAATAGCGCCCAGCAGCTTCATAAAGGGGGCGATCCAGTAGTTGATGTTTCGGTTGTACCCGCAGGCGATGCCGGTGATCAGCCCCAGCCCCGCGCCGGAAAAATAGCCCGTAAAGAGCAGAATCAGCGAGTTTACGGTGCATTCTGCCAGATAGCGCCAGTCGGCTATCATGGCCACCAGGACCTGGTCCACCCAGGGGAAGTAGGGCAGCATCAAGGTGCCCGTCTTCAGGGTCAGGTAGTCGTAGGCCGAGAACATGGCGAAGACGAAGCTGTAGAAGGGGGCCTTATAGCGCAGGACCTCAAAGACCTTTTTGTCCCTCAGAGCGCAGGCAAAAAAGACCGCCAGCAGGGCCATGAGGAAAAGGATAAAACAGGTATAGGCCGAAGTGGATTGGTTGCCCTCCATATTGGGGACCAGATAATATTCCAACAGCGCCAGGGCGCCCATGACCAGAGGGAGCAGACAGATCAAATAGTCCAAAAGGACCTGGAAAGCCGTTTTAGGAGCCCTTTCCAATTCCTTCAGCTCGTCTCTGGTCAGAGTCCGCCCCGACGGGTAAAACTGGGCTTCCGGCAGATCGCCCTTCATAGTTTAGGACCACTCCTTACCGTGAAAGATCCATTACCGCCCCCGGCGGCCTGCCAAGGGGCCAGTGCGATAAAACGACTGGATTGATCGCAAAATCACTATCTTTAATGCCGATGATAGGTCCTGCAAAATCCACCGTCAAGGCCACATAGTTTAGAATTTTCAGAGGCCTACAAGAGCTTTTTTTCGACAAAATCTAGAATAACTGCTAAACAAAAAGCACAGAATCCATTTAGTTATGGACTTAAAATTTCATTAAAACTTTTATTTCTGGCTTTGCAATACAAAAAAAGAGGGACAGCGAAAGGCTGTCTCCTCTTTGCCGCGTCTTTTGCTCTAAAAATTTTTGACTTGCCCTGCACAGACAGGAAACCGCGGCCCCTTAATCCACCTGCAAATACTGGCCGTAGATCCAGCCCTCTCCGAAGCTGCCCGATATGCGATACCAGGGGTGGCTGCTCCCCACGTTGCGCTCCTCCAGGACCGGCAGTTCCTGGCCCAGGGACACCGTAGCCAGCCGCTGGCTGCTGGTGGTGGGATTTTGGCGGATATTGACCCGGCTGGAACTGCTGACGCCCACCACCACGCCCCTGCGCTGGGCTGGAGCGGCTGGGGCCCCGGCGGCGGACTCGGCCGGTTGAGCCACAGGGACGGCGGCCACAAAGCCCTCGGAGGGGGCTTCGGCCTGGGGCGCCGGGGCGGTCACAAAGTCCTGGGGTACCACGATCAGCGGCTCCGATGCCCTGGTGGGCGCCGGCGCCGGCATCGAGGGCTTCCAGAGCCACCAGCTGAAGCCGAAAGCCGGCAGGCTCCCGATCAGTATCCCCAACACAAGGCCCGGCAGAAAGCGGGAGTTCCGACGGCTCTCGAAGCGATCGGCGTAGTAGCTCCTGCGGCGCCGTTCCGGAGGGATATCGCCGGCGGCCTGGCGGCGCCTGCTAAAGGAGGGCTCCGGCGAGTCCATAAGGTCCTCCATGTCCTCCTGATCTTCGGAATAGCCGCCCTTTCGGTCGCTGTTCCGGTAGAACTCCAGCAGCGTCTCGGAGCCGTTGCTAGTGGAGAGGCGGCTCTCGCTCTGAACGGCCCAGCCCTGGCGGAGCAGTTTGTCTCGGGTCTGTTCGCGCTGGCGCAGGCCCTCCTCGTCGTCGGAAAACTTCAGCGTCTTGTACTCTCTCAAAGCCATACCTCCATTGGGCGCCGCGTTTTTCGAGGCCCTAGCCCGATCGCGCCTTTTCTGTCAGGCTATTGTAGCAGAAAGAAGCCACGGCTGGGCCCCTACAATTGGGGACTTGCCGTGGCTACGGGGGTTTTCGCAGTCCTGGAGGTTCTTGCCGATCCAGGACCGGATCATCTTCTGGGTGAACCGGTCCAGCTTTTTGAACTCCCGATCGAACCGAGCCGTGGTCTCCACC
>CAZNRB010000051.1:0-10889 GCA_964575405.1 uncultured Synergistaceae bacterium
TGCGGGTCGACGACATGGACAACCGCCTGGCCGGACTGGAGGAGAACCTGGGCGGATGGAAGTTCTGGGGCGACCTGCAGTTTGACGCCCTCTGGAGCACCGACGACAGCGCCAACAACCAGAACATCGTGGACGAGTACTACCTGTACATCCAAAAGCAGGTGACCGATAACATCACCTTCACCACCCGTCTGGCCAGCGACGACGACAGCGGCCAGGATATCGTCTTCGACCTCTTCTGGATGGACGTGAGCGACTTCATGGGCGGCTTTGACCTGACGGTAGGCCGTTGGGAGTTCGACTGGGAAGACGAGGACGGCCTCTACATCGACAACGACTCCATCATGGGAGACACGGCTATCCGCGGCTTCATGGTGGCCCGGGCCTGGAGCAACTTCTCCTTCTCGGCTCTGATCGGCCAGGACTCCGACACCAGCGGGCCCAACCCCTCGGGAGCTGTGACCGGCGACGATCAGGACGTCTACGGCGCCAGGCTTCGCTACGACTTCAACCAGAACTTCTTCCTGAGCCTGAATATGCTGGCCTACGACTCCCAGTTCCTGTCCTACTGGGGCGCTCTTGGTTATAACTTCATGGATGGCCTGGCTCTGAAGGGCGTTTACTACGGCCAGGACCTGAAGGAAGACGCCAGGATCATCGACGGCCAGGACGATCCCCAGGCCTTCCGGATCATCTTGGACGTGAACCAGGACGTGCTGAAGTTCACCAGCCTGTGGGTGGAGTACGGCAACTACGACAAGGGCTTCCAGGTGTCCCACTTCGATCCCTTTAACTTCACTACCGGCGACAACGGCCTGTTCACCCAGTACGGCGACGCCGACGGCGGCTACGCTGCCAACGACGTGGAGATGATCTTCGTCAGCCTGACCCAGCAGTGGACCGAGAAGTGGAGCACCTTCGAGCGGTACCTCCACGCCAGCGGCGCCAGCTTTGAAGGAGTGGCTGACGACACCGACGTGGACAACTGGACGGTGGGCATCGGCTACCAGTACAGCCCCAACCTGTACTTCGAACTGGCCTATGACGACATCAAGGGCGACGGCACCGGCGGCAACCCCGACTACGAGGACCAGCTGATCCGGTTCCGGACCCGCATCGATTTCTAAGTTTTATCCGAACGCAAAAGCGGGGTTAGGAGCCTCTTCCTAAACCCGCTTCCGCTTTGTCTGCAATCTGAGCCGGGGGGCCTAGGAGATCTTTCCTAGACCCCCCGGCTTGTGTCCCTTAGAGGCCTTTTCGTTGTCCTCGATGAATAGGCTCCATTGATCCCTCTGGCAGGAGTCAGCTTAAAGCCCAGCGGCCCTGCAAGCGCCGTTGCCCCAGGACGAAGTGTCGAAGAAATTTTTCCACAGGTTTAGCCAGATAGCCGTCGGTCACGCTGTGGCCGCTATGATCCGCATCTTCTTGATGCTCATTGTGTGTCGTACCTCCCAAAAAAGATTTACCTGTAGACAAGCCGTCCGAACGATATAGAGATAGAACAGCGCTGGGTCTCCCGCGGAAATCTCGCCGGAGAGATCTCCTTGCCTCTCCAGATTCTTCCGCGGAACATCGCAAACAAAAAGGTAGGCAGGCCCACTAACCGGGCCAGGCCTACCTCGAGTCCCGCCGTCTTGGCTACTCCGCCTTCAAAGCGGCCATGGTGATGTAGTTGTAGGGCTGGCTGAAGCGGGGCAGGAAGAAGATGTCCAGCAGCTTCAGCTTGTCCGCGGTGACGCCTTCGGCCACGGCCAAGGAGAAGAGGTGGATGGCCATGGAAATGTCCTCTCTGGAAGCCATATGGGCGCCCACCAGACGGCGGCTCTCTGCCTCGCAGACCAGCCGGATCTTGACCTTGCTGTTTTCCTTCATGAAGCTGGGCCGCTGGAGGTCTTCGAAGTCCGAGTACTTGACCTTCAGGCCGTTCTTCTCGGCGGCCTTCACCGACAGCCCCGTGGAGACCATGCGGAGCCCGAAGATCGAGATGCCGTTAGAGCCCTGTACGCCGGCGGCCTCCAGAGGAGTTACGCCCACGTTGTGGCCTGCCACGATGCCGCTGCGCACCGCGCTGGCGGCCAGGGCGATGTAGGTCTCGCCCCTCAGGGCGTTGGAGTAGAGGGAAGCGCAGTCCCCTATGGCGTAGACGTCGGGATCGCTGGTCCTCTGGTGCCGGCCCACCCGATAGGCGCCGTTGGACAGGCAATCCAGGTGGTCCCGCCCCAGCTCGCTGTTGGGCACAAAACAGATGGCGTTGATCACCATGTCCACGTCGTAGCGGCCCTTGGCTGTCTCGATGGCCTCCACTCTGTCGGTGCCGATGTAGGCCGTGGCGCCTTCGCTGAAGTGGGTTTCTATGCCGTGGTCCCGCAGGTTCTGGTCCATGTCGCCGGTAAACCAAGTGTCGTAATAGGTGGCCAAGGAACAGGGCGCCACGTCGAAGAGCAGCACTTCCTTGCCCCGGCGGCGGGCCGCCTCGGCGATCTCCACGCCGGTATAACCGGCGCCGGTCACCGCCACCTTCTTCACGGCGCTGTCGCTGATCTGGCGGTCCACCTCCTGGCCCTCCTGGAAGAGCTTCAGGAAATTGATGCCCGGCAGGTTGGACGATATGGGCAGCAAGCCCGTGGCCAGGATCAGCTTGTCGTAGCTCTCCTGGAAGGTGGTGCCGTCCAGCTTGCGGCAGTGGACCACCTTGTTGGCGAAGTCCACCTCGGTGACCGGCGTCTCCATGTGGATCTGAGCGCCGCGGGCCTCGAAGGATTCCTTACCGGTGTAGAACAGCTCCTGATAGGAGTCGATCTGCCGGCCCCCCACAGCTCCGTGCCGCAGCCCAGATAGCTCAGGTTGCTGTTCCGGTCGATTATCACCACCCTTTGACCGGGGTAATTGTCCAACAACGTGTTGGCGGCAGCGATGCCGGCCTTCCGCTGCCGCCAGTCCCGGAAGGTCTCATAAGTCTGCCGGCGAAAATAGCCGAATAGGAAGGGGGCCTAGGTCTGGCCCCGGCGCCTTAATAAAGTGCAGGCCGGAAAATTTCCATCGGATTTTTTCATAAAAATATAGATTCGCGATACTTTGCTCAGCTAATGCTCTGAAGTCAAGGGCCCTAAGAGAGCGCGGCGGAGAAAAAATTTAGGGATTTCTCGAAAAAATTATGGTCTATCTTTCTTGAGATATGCTATGCTGAGACCGAAGAAATTCATATTAATTTCCGAGGAGGGGCCATCGTGGAGGATCGTCGCGAGATGCTGGGCAATGGGCCGGTGGGATGGGTGCTGTGGAAACTTTCTTTCCCGGCCATGACGGGCATGTTGGTGATAGCTTCCTATAATCTGGTGGACACTATTGTGATCGGCTGGGATCTGGGGCCTATGGGGATCGCCGCTACGGCGGCGGCCTTTCCGGTCCAGTTTTTCGTCAACGCCGTGGCCATGTGGAGCGCCATCGGTACGGCGTCGCTGACGGCCCGGGCTCTGGGAGCGCGCCAGCAGGAGCGGGCAGAGGCGGCTCTGGCCAGCGGCCTAACGGTGGGGCTCGTGATGGCTTTGATATGTCTGATCGTGGGACGCCTCTTTTTGGACCAGCTGGTCCGTCTGGCCGGCGCTACCGAGGCCATGGCGCCGCTGACCAAGACCTATCTGCGGGTCACTTTCTGGGGCGCGCCAGTGATCATGCTGGGCAGCTGCCTCAACAACACTATCCGGGCCGAGGGAAATACCCGCTACGCCATGGTGTCCCAGCTGATCGCGGCTCTGACCAACTGCGTTTTAGATCCTATTTTCGTCTTCGTCATGGGTTGGGGCGTCGATGGGGTGGCCTGGGCGACGGTGATCGGTCAGGTGGCCATGTTCGTCTGGGGCCTGGCCTATTATCTCCGGGGACGGCAGAACATGGTGGCTCTCAAGTTCTCCCTCTGGAAGCCACGACCGGACATCCTTAAGGAGACTCTGACGGTGGGATTTTCCGAGTTCGCCCGGATCGGCGCCAACTGCGTGGCCATCGCGCTGCTGATGAACTCAGCGGTCCGCTACGGTTCGGAGATCCACCTGGCGGCCTACGGAGTGGTCAGCCGGCTGACTACTATCACTCTGAAGCCCATTTTCGGACTGGGACAGGGACTCCTCCCCCTGGTGGGTTACAACTACGGCGCCGGGAATTACGACCGGGCCCGGAAAGCGGTGTTCTACGCTCTGATAGGTGCCATGGCCTTCACCTTGACGGTGTCGTCGGTCTTTATGATCTTCCCTCAGGCGGCGGTGCAGATCTTCTCGGACGATCCTGAACTGCTCAGGGCTGCGGCCCCGGCGGTGCGGATAGTGCTGTCTCTGTTCTGTCTGGCGGGTTTCCACGTGGTGGGGACTGTGACTTTTCAGGCCCTGGGCTTCGCCAAGGAGGCTATTTTCCTGTCGCTGTGCCGGAAGCTGATCTTTCTGGTTCCCATGATGATCCTGCTGCCGCCGTTGATGGGCATCACTGGGGTCTTTATGGTCTACCCCGCCAGCGATCTGCTCTCGTTCTGCTGCTGCGCCTATCTGCTTTTCCGCCATCGTAGGGATCTGGAGACGTCGCTGCGAATCCCGGTGGAAGCCTAGAATTTTCTCCTGCCATCGAGGCGCCGCGGCGCCTTAGAGTTTATAAACTTTCTCATCCGAAAGGAAGTATTACGGTGAAACAAAAGAAAGACCGAAAGGAAATGCTGGCCACGGACCCCCTGGGGCCGCTGCTGGCCCGGCTGTCCATTCCGGCTATGATCAGCATGTTGGTCATGGCCTCCTACAACGTGGTGGACACCATCTTCGTAGGCTGGGGCGTAGGGCCCTACGGCATCGCCGCCACCGCTTCGGCCGCGCCGCTACAGTTCTTCGTCAACGCCATATCCATGTGGTTCGCCGTGGGCACAGCGTCGCTGGCAGCCCGAAGCCTGGGCGCCGGCGATCAGGACCGGGCCGAGCGGGCACTGGCCAACGGCCTGACGGTAGCCATCATAGCCGGATTTGTCAGCTTGGCCCTGGGGCTGGTCTTTTTGGACTCCCTGATCACCCTGACGGGCAGCACCGACGCCACCCGGGAGCTGACCAAAGACTACCTGCGCATCGTCTTCCTGGGCAACCCCTTGACCACCGTGGCCATATTGTTCAACAACTCCATACGCGCCGAAGGCGACGCCAAATACGCCATGGGCAGCATGATCATCCCGGCGGTGCTCAACGCCATCTTGGACCCTCTGTTCATCTTCGGCTTCCACATGGGCATCAAAGGCGCCGCCTGGGCCACAGTGACAGGGCACATAGCCATGCTGGTCTGGAACCTGTGCTATTACCTCTATTTCCGCCGGAGCCTGGTGGCCCTGAACTTCCAGAAGATGGGGCTGCGCTACCGGGTGGTGCGGGAGATCGTCTCGGTGGGGCTGTCGGAGTTCGCCCGCCAGGGGGCCAACTGCGTCTGCCTGGCCCTGCTGATGAACCAGCTGGCCCGATACGGCACGGCCATGCACATGGCCGCCTATGGCATCCTGGGCAAGGTGACGTCGCTGACCATCATGCCCGTCTTCGGTCTGGGACAGGGCATGCTGCCCATCGTGGGCTACTGCTGGGGCGCCGGGCTGGTCCAGCGGGCCCGCAAGGCCATCGAGCTGACGGTGGTGGTGTCGCTGTCCATCACCGTGGTGGGGGAAATACTGATCCTGATGTTCCCCCAGTATCTGGTGCTGTGCTTCACCAACGATCCCGAGCTGATCCAGGTGGCCTCGAGGACCCTGCGGATCGCCCTGTTGGCCTTCGCCCTGCTGGGGATCCAGAACACCGGCACCGTGGTGTTCCAGGCCCTGGGCTTTGCTGGGCCGGCGCTGTTTTTGTCGCTGTGCCGTCAGGTGATCTTTATGATCCCCGCCATGATCCTATTGCCGCTGCGCTTCGGCGTGTTGGGGATCTTTTTGACCTACCCCACCACCGACGTGCTGGCCTTCTTCGTGACGGTGTTCATGCTGATCTGGTACCGTAGGCGGCTGACGGCGCTGGAGGGGGAGGCCCTCCAGAACCGATAGTTTGCAGCCAGGGCCCCCTATGGAGGGCCTTTTCTTTTACCCCACCACCGGCGTTCTGGCCTTCTTCGTGACGGTTTTCATGTTGGCTCGATACCGCAAGCGCTTCACCCCCTTGGAAAGCGAGGCGCAGAGACGCTAAATTTTCACCGGGGCCCCCTTTTCGGGGCCCTTTTCTTTTGCCCTGGGCCTGACGATGTGATAATGTAGTGGACGGCTAATTTTTTGCTATAGACTGAATGTAAGGAGGCTGTCCATGACAGAGAATGTGGTGGATCTCATCCGCAGCCGGTACAGCGCCATGACGAAAAAGCAAAAGCTCCTGGCCGACTACATGCTCAGGGAACCCGAATCCATGGCCTTCATCACCCTAAAGGAATTGGCCGCCAAGGTGCAGGTCTCGGAGATGACGATCCTCAAGGCCTGTTCGGTCCTGGACTGCGGTAACTACAACGAGCTGAAGTACGAGTTTCGCAAGTACCTGAGCCTGAGGAGCAAAATCGAAGTCCAACAGGCCAACGACTACGCCATCGCGGAGGTGCCAGACTACGAGCTGAGCCACAAGGAAAGACTGCTGCGCCAGATCTGCCAGGAGGAACGGGCCGCCACGGACCTTTTCTTCTCGTCGCTGGACGCCGAAGCTCTCTTCCGGGGCGCCCAGATGATGCTGGAGGCCAGCAACACGGTGATCTGCGGCCGCGGCGTGTCCTTCCAGGCCACCGAGTTTTTGTCCATGCGCCTGGCCACCCTGGGGCTGCCATCGGTGACCATGAACACGGAACATAACGACGCCATCCAGGCCGCCTTGCCCCTGCTGGGCAGCGCCGTGTTGACCGTGGCCATATCGCTGCCGGACTATTATCTGATGACCACCAAGGTCTGCGAGTTCGCCAAGCAGCGCCACAGTCCCATTCTGTGCCTCACCGACTCGCCCCAGTCGCCCATAGCTCCCTTTGGCGATCTGGTGCTTACGGCCCCTGCCAGCACCAGGCTGTTCCTCAACACCCTGGGGCCCATGATGGCGCTGATTAACCTGCTCACATCGGCGCTGAACATCGAGAAGAGCAGCCGCAAGAGCGGCCGTTTTTCGTCGGCCCAAGACTTCGGCAAGCTATTTTCCTAAAAAATCAAAAAAATCTCTTTTCACTGGGACCTTTTTATGTTATCCTCTTGGGTACCGAGCCGCGCCGGAGAGCGCGGCGGCCCGTCAGAGCCTAGAGGAGGAACTTCTGCCGCAGCGCTGAGGGGCCCCCGAGAACGGCGCTGCGGCGGAATGGCCTGAGATGAGTCTGAAAACGAGAAAAGTGGGAATCCTGGGCTTGGGCCACGTAGGAGCCCACTGCGCCTACAGCCTGATCCTTCAGGGGATCGTGGACGAGCTGGTGTTGGTGGACCGCCAGGAGAAAAAGCTGGTCTCCGAGTGCCAGGACCTGCGGGACGCCGTGCGCTACTGCCCCCATCGGGTGACCATCAACGCCGGAGGCTACAGCGACCTGGGCGGCTGCGATCTGTTGATCAACGCTATAGGCGACATTTCCCTTAGCGCCACCGACCGGCTGAACGAGATGACCTATTCCATCGGCCAGGTCAAGGCCATGATGGGCCCCGTGATGGCCAGCGGCTTTTCGGGCATCATCATCAGCATCACCAATCCCTGCGACGTGGTGACCCACCGGGTGGCCCAGATGGCCGGACTGCCTAAGGGGCGGGTCTTCGGAACCGGCACGGGGCTGGACACGTCGCGGCTAGTGTCGGAGCTGGCCCAGCAGACCGGCATGGACCACCAGTCCATCGACGCCTACATGATCGGCGAGCACGGCGCTTCCCAGATGGCGGCCTGGTCCTGCGTAACCTTCCGGGGCGTGGCCCTGTCGGAGCTGGAGAAAAAGGGAGATCCCTTCCTGTTCGACAAGGAAGAACTCCAGCGCCGGGCCATCGCCGGAGGCTATGTGACCTACAGCGGCAAGGCCTGCACGGAATACGGCATCGCCGCCACGGCGGCCAGGATGGTCCGGGCGGTGCTCCACGACGAGAAGGCCATCCTGCCGGCCAGCGCCCCCCTCTGCGGCGAGTACGGCCAGGATGGCATCTTCGTGGGCGTCCCAGCGGTGATCGGCAAAGAGGGCCTGGAGCAGGTCATCGAGCTGCCCCTGACGGAACAGGAACGGGCCCAGTTCCAAAGCTTCTGCGACAACATCCGAGGCTACATAGCCAAGGCCGACCAGATCCCCGCCGCCCAATAGGCCCACAGAAAAAATCGAGGTCCTGGCCCCCAAGGGCCGGGGCCTTTTTTGCAACTTGCCGCCGGCCTCCCAGGGCCTGGGCGGCAAAAGCTGGAGGACCCTTGTGGGATCATTTTGAAAGTATTATCATATAAAAAAGTATTATCATACAAATAGGTAACCAGAACAGCGGGTTGCATGTTATTTGTCACAGCGAAGTTCTTCTCCTTTATAGGCCTAAAGCCCGGGAAGGCTCCGCCATTGGGCGGCCAAAACCGGGCTTGCCCACAAAACGGCGGCAGCCCCTTTTCAAGATAAGGAGGTCCCTATGGGCAGATATATCCTTCAGAGAATCGTCACCAGCCTGCTGACGCTGTGGGTGGTCATTACCTTGACGTTTTTCATGATGCGGGCCATTCCCGGCGGGCCCTTTACCGACGAAAAGGGCATTCCGCCTCACATCATGGAGAAAATGCTGGACCGCTACCGCCTCAACGATCCCCTGATAAAGCAGTACGGCAGCTACCTCAAGGACGTGCTGCGCTTCGACCTGGGGCCTTCTTACCGCTACGAGGGCATGACGGTGAACCAGCTCATAGCCGATAGTTTCCCGGTGTCGCTGCTGGTGGGCTCCATGGCCCTGGGGATCTCTCTGGCCCTGGGGATACCAGCCGGCATCCTGTCGGCGCTGCGCCGGGGCCACTGGCAGGACCGGATGGCCATGGTGCTGGCCACGCTGGGCATCACGATCCCCAACTACGTGATAGCCACGGTGCTGATCTACATCTTCGCCTACCGGCTGGCCTGGATCCCCGTGGGGTTCTGGGAGGGCTTTTCCACGGCCATTCTGCCGGCCCTGACCCTGGCGGGCTATCCCACGGCCTTTATCTCCCGGCTCACCAGGTCCAGCATGCTGGAAGTGATACAACAGGACTACATCAGGACGGCCTATTCCAAGGGCCTGCGGGAGCGCACGGTGGTCTACATTCATGGCCTGCGAAACGCCGTGATCCCCGTCATAACCTACCTGGGCCCCCTGGCGGCGGGGGTGCTGACGGGAAGCTTCGTGGTGGAGCAGGTCTACGGCCTCCCTGGCCTTGGGACCTTTTTCGTCACCAGCATCACTAACCGGGACTACACCACCATCATGGGCGTCACCATTTTCTACAGCGCCCTCTTGGTGTCGCTGAACTTGGCGGTGGACATAGGCCTGGGCTTTGTGGATCCCCGCATCAAGATCTACCAGTAGGAAAGGAGGGCCTTTACCGGTGAAGACCTTACAGCACAGCCCCATGGCTTCTCTGTTTCCCCAAAGGATAGACTGGGACGATCCCGAACTGATGGCGCCCCTGACGGACCAGGACCGGGAGAGCTCGGAGTTCCTCCGGCCTTCGGTGAGCTACTGGAAAGACGCCTGGCAGCGGCTCTGCCGCGACAAGCTGGCCTTGACGGGGCTGGTGATGGTGCTGATCATCATGGCCTTGGCCCTCTTTGGGCCCTTCTGTTCCCAGTGGACCTACGACGGCCAGAACTTCATGGTGGCCAACGAGCCGCCCAGCGCCGAACACATCTTCGGCACCGACATGTTCGGCCGGGATATCTACGTTCGGACCCTCTACGGCGCCAGGATATCCTTGGCGGTGGGCTTCGTTGCCAGCCTGATCAACTTGACCATCGGCGTGATCTACGGCGGCATCTCGGGCTTTCTGGGCGGCCGGGTGGACAACTTGATGATGCGCATCGTCGACGTGATCCACAGCATCCCCATGACTATCTACGTGATCCTGTTGATGGTGGTAGTCGGGCCGGGTCTGAAGAGCATTTTCATAACCCTGGGCATCGCCTACTGGTCATCCATGGCCCGGATCGTGCGGTCCGAGGTGATGCGGCTCCGCAACGAGGAGTTCCTTCTGGCGGCCCGGGTGATAGGCGCCTCGCCCAAGCGGATGCTGTTGCGCCACCTCATACCCAACGCCATGGGGCCCATTTTGGTGACCTTGACCTTTTCCATACCTCAGGCCATTTTCAGCGAGGCCTTCCTGAGCTTCGTGGGCCTGGGAGTGAGCGCTCCCATGGCCAGCTGGGGCGTCATGAGCAACGACGCCCTGGGGACCTTGGCCATTTACCCCTGGCAACTCTTTTTCCCGGCGGCGGCCATTTCGGTTACCATTTTGGCTTTCAACTTCCTGGGCGACGGCCTGCGGGACGCTTTGGACCCGCGGCTGCGCAAGTAGGCCAAGGAGGTGGAGCCATGGAAAAGGTATCTCAAAGCGCCAAGCCTCTGCTGACGGTCCGGGACCTGGAGACGTCCTTTTTCACCCCTGCCGGGGAAGTAAAAGCCGTCAGCGGCGTGTCGCTGTCGCTCCAGCGCGGCCAAGTGCTGGGCATCGTAGGCGAGTCGGGCAGCGGCAAAAGCGTCACCATGCTGTCGGTGCTGCGGCTCTTGGGCGTCTCGGGCCGGGTGATAGGCGGGTCCATAGACTTCGACGGCCAGGACCTGATAGCCGCCGGAGCCAAGGAGATGGATTCCCTCCGGGGCAGGAGCATCTCCATGATCTTCCACGACCCCCTGACGAGCCTGAGCCGGGTGATCACCGTGGGTTTTCAGCTCAAGGAGCCTCTGCTGC
>CAZNRB010000052.1:0-9381 GCA_964575405.1 uncultured Synergistaceae bacterium
CGGGAGGTGCGGCCCCGGCCCTGGGTCTGGTGTTCGGCCACCACCAGGGTCCCCTCGGGAGCGCCCTGGCGGGCCAGGGCCTTGGCGTCGGCGTTGGTGGACCCCGTCTCGTCGAAGTGGTGGAAGGTCCTTCCCAGCCTCTGGGTCTCCAGCAGGGGCCACAGCTCGGCTTCGGTGAGCCTGTCGGGGCTCTCCATCAGGCGATAGCCCTTGCGGGGCGACGAGTCGATCCTATAGCCCTCCTGGCGGAGCTGTTCTACCTGTTTCCACACCGCTGTACGGCTCACGCCCAGGCCTTGGCAGATCTCCTGGCCCGAGACGTAATTCCCGGCTCCTCTGCGGAGCCGTTCCAAAATGGCCTTTTTCATGGCCTCTCCTCCTCTAAAAAGTGCCCTGGGGCCCTGGCCCCTACCGCCGCCGGAAAAGGCGCCGCAGCAGCCCCAGGGGGCCGCCGTGGTCTCGCTCCAGGGGCTCCTCTGGGTCCACCGCCAGGCCGCGGCTGGGCTGGGAGTTCAGGGCCAGGCCCTTCCAGAAAGGCCTGTGTCCTTCCGGGAGGGCCTTCTCGGCCGGGCCCTGTAGGCCCTCGGCGATGAGGGGGAAGGGCTCCATTTTCCGGGGGGCCAGCCAGGACTGGCTAGGCTGGAACAGGGGGCGGCTGGCGCTGTAGACCCAATCCAGGGGATAGACAGTGTGGCCCAGGTAGGAATTGGCGTCGATGCGCTCCACTATGAGCCCCAAATCGGCCCGGCGGTCCTCCAGGAGCCAAAGCGGCAGCGCCAGGGCCACGGTCTGATTCGAGGCCCGGTAGACCGGCGCGGCCAGGGAAAAGTCGTACTGGAGCCGCTTCATGGTCAGGTCCAGAGCGGCCTGAAAGAGGGCCTTCAGCCGCCGGTAGGCGTTGGGGTTCTCCCTGATCTGGTCCTGACACTGCCGGACCGAGGCCATGTCGGTGAACCGCTCTCCGCCGGGGACCTGGAGCCCCGAGGCCCGCAGCGCCTCCAGGGGAATCCGGCCCAGCCGGTTTATAAGGATGTGGGTCCAGTCCACCGCAGGGGCGCCCAGGCTGCGGTCGTAAAGGAGCTCCTGGGGATCCAGGCCGCTGGAGGCCTCCTCCGGCAGTGGGTAGAAATGGCGGGTCAATTGCTTGCCGTAGAGGCCCTGACCGGCCAGGCAGAAGTCCTTCAGGTCCCACTGGGGACCGCCAGGGCGGCCTCGCTGGAAAAAGGCGTATATGGGCTCGTAGTTCCTGCTCAGCAGCCCCGTGTTCAAGGCGGCGTACTGGCGATCCGGCGACAGGAGCACCTTTTTCTGGTGCCGCAGGCGGCTGTAGACGTTGCGCAGGTAGTCCCTGAGGATCGGGAAAGTACCGTCGGCCTCGCCGTAGTGCCAGGGCTCCGCCAGGGCCAGGGCTGCCAGGGCCCGGCAGTGGTCCTCCTGGATTATCGAGAAGGAGCCCAGGACCGTGGCGGCCAGGGGAGAGGGCCTTTCTAGGGCCTTTCCGGTGGAGCTGCTGACCTCCAGGGCCCTTTGGACCTCTCCGGTCTGGGCGCCGCAGGGGCTTTTGATGGCGTAGGTCTGGCCGTGGCGGTGGTCCTTTCTCAGCGAGACTTGACCGTCCATCTTCCGGGTCAGCAGAGAGATCATCTTGCTGCATCCGTAGCAGCCAGGCCGGAAGCCGGGGATCCGCTCCCGCAGCGCCTCTGAGAGGTTGGCCACGGTGATTTTCCCACCGGGGGACGATTCGATGAGCTGGAGAATCAGGTCCTGCAGCTCCGGCAGGCTGGGCAGCGACGTCCTTTCGGCGGACTCTTCAGACTGGCGGGGCTGGGGCCCAAGCTCCTCGGCCTGGTCTGGCTCTGCTCCGGCTGCCGGCAGGTCCTGGGCGGGAGCGCTCCCGGAGTCTTGGAAATCCTGAGCGGCGGCCAGAGCCTGCTGGACCTCCTCGGTGGAGGCTCCCACTGGGGCCCCGGCGGCTTCGGCTGCCGGTTCTTGGTGCCCCACGGCCTGGAGGTCCTCCCTGGCCGGTTCCGGCGCAGGGGCCTTAGGCTCCTGGGACTCCTGAGCCGCCGGTTCCTCATGGGGTGCCTTCTCCTGCAGCTGGGGAAAGCGCTGGTCCATCAGGCGGCCGTAGAATCCCTGGCCTCGCCTGCAAAAGCTCCGGAGGTCCCATTCCTGGCCGTCGGGGCCGCTGCTCCGCTCCAGCCAGGCGTAAAGAGGCTGTTCCCGCCGGTCCAGTAGTCCCGTGTCGATCAGGGCGTCGTCGCCGGACCGCAGCGCCGTACCGTCCCTCAGTGCCCCTTCGCAAAGGGCCTTGATGCTGTCGGCGCTGGTCTCCTGGGCCGTCAGGGAGTTCAGGGCCCGCATGAGGTCCCTGCGGAGGCAGACCCGTTCCAGGGGGGCTTGGGGTCCTGGGGCCTCGGCCCCGGACCGCAGCGCCGCCGCGGACTGACCCCCTTCCCGGCTCGGCAGGATCTCCACCCTGTGGCCCATTTTCCTCTGGATCAGAGAGCTCAGCTTGCCGCAGCCGTAGGCCGAGGCCTTAAAGCCGGGGAACCGCTTCGCCAGGCCGTCGGCCACGGCGCTCAGGCCGGCCCGGCCGCCTTGGCTCTCCAGAAAGGCCGCCAGGGCCTCCTCAAGCTCCGGCAGCGACGGCAGAGCTATCTCTTCCCTTTCCTCTTTTAATTCTGCTTTTAATTCTTCTTTGAATTGCTCTTTTGGTTCTCCCTTTGATTCCCCTTTTAATCCTTCCTTCTCTGACCTGTTCTTTTCGGGCCGGCGGGCCTGGCCGGCCGGTTGCAGCGAAGCCGCTTCCACTAGGGGCACCGCCAAGGGGTCCCAGGGCTCGAGGGCAGGGGCCTCTGTTAAGTCGCCCCTTTCTTCCAGGCCGTCCTTGGCCGGCAGCTGCCATTGTTCCAATTCCAGTTCTTTTTCCGCCCTGTTCCGGGCGGATCGGTTTCTGTGAAAGGCGATAGTTAGTCCTCCTTGGGCTGTTCAATTTCGATGTGCCGCAACAGGCCCTCCAGGAGCCGCCGCCGGCTCCGGGGCGGCGCCGTGAAGTGGAGCTGAAGGATCTCCTTCACCTGCTGGGCCCGGCGGCTGAGGCCGCAGTCCCCTTTTTTCAGCAGGCTCTGCCAGGTGCGGCCTTGACTGTCCTTCTCGGGGACTTCCACGCCGGCCAGCAGCAGACGGAGCAGCATGGCCACGTTGCTGTCGGGATTGTGGAACAGGGCGTAAAAGGCGTTGTCGCCCTGGTTGTTTTGGGCCTTCACGCCGGCGCCGCCCTCCAGCAGCGCCTGGATCGAATCGGCGTCGCTGCCGAAGAGGGCCGCGCAGAGCAGGGCCGTATTGCCGCCGCTGTCGCGGCAATTGGGATCGGCTCCGGCCTCCAGAAGCATCTTCAGCACCTCCGGCGGCTGTCCTTTGGCCGCCATAGTCAGAGCCCAGTCGCCCTGGCCGTTCGGGAGATCCACCTTCGCCCCCTGGTCCAGCAGGGCCTGGATCATCTTGGCATTGCCGGCAGAAAGGGAGTACATCAGCGCCGTCCAACCGCTCTCGTCCTGGCTGTTCACGTCAAAGCCCAGGGAGACCAGATAGGCCGCCGCGTCGGGGTTGGGGTTGAATCGGGCTGCCGCCATCAGGGCGTTGAAGCCCCCCTCAGCCAGGCCGTCCCAGGGCGCCCCCTGGCTCCGCAGGAACTCCAGGACCTTCAGATTGGGGTTTTGGGCGGCCAGGTGAAAGACCGTGAGGCCCTGAGACCTCCGGACCTGAATATCGGCGCCCCAGCGCAGCAGCACCTTCAAAACTTGGGTGGACTTGCAGTCCCGAGCGGCCACCATCAGCGGCGTCCAGGCCTTTTTATCCAGTCCATCCACTGAGGCGCCCCGCTGCAACAGCAGCTCCGCGGCGGCGGCGTTGCTTCCCCTGGCGGCGAACATCAGCGCCGTAAAGCCATGATCGGCCGCCTCTTCCAGCCCGGCGCCGCCGTCGATCAGCGCCGCCAGGACTTGGGGATTGGGGTTGTGCCCGGCGGCGAACATCAGCGCCGTCATGGCCCTGATGTTGCGGGCCTCCACGTCCAGTCCCAATTCCAGCAGCCGCCGGGTCACCTCGGGATTGGGGTTGTCCCTGGCGGCGGCCATCAGGGGGGTGTCGCCCTGTTCCGACGGGGTCTCCAGGTCCACGCCCTGGGAGATCAGTAATTCCAGGACCTTGAGATCGGGGTTCTGGGCCGCGAAAAAGGCGGCGTTCCAGCCTAGGCGCTCGCAGTGGCGTATATTGGCTCCCCGGTCCAGGAGCAGCTCCACCGCCTGGGCCGAGGAGTTTTGGGCGGCCACCATCAGGGGGGTCCAGCCGTCCACGTCCCGGCAGTTCACGTCGGCTCCCCTTTGGCAGAGCATCTCCAGGACCTCCGCTGAAGGGTTGTCCCGGCAGGCCACCATCAGGGGCGTCCACCTATCGGCGCGGTCCCGGAGCTTCCACTGGGCCCCCATGTCCAGGAGGCGCCGCAGCATCTGGGGATTGGGGTTCTGGGCGGCGTAGAAGACCGCCGTCCATCCCCGATGATCCTTGCCGTTCAGGGGAATTCCCATGTCCACCAACGTGGAGAGGATTTCGGGATGGTCGTTGCTCTGTGCCGCGATCATCAGGGCCGTCATGTTTCCCTTGGCCCGCTCCCGGACCTTGGCGCCCCGGCTGGCCAGGAAGCGCAGCACCTCCGGCGAGGAAGTGCCCGAAGCGGCCAGCATAAAGGCCGTAAGACCGTCGTAGGACGAGGCCTTGATGTCCTGGCCCAGCTCTATGAGGCGCTCCAGCCGGGCCGGATCGGGGCAGTCCCGGGCGGCCACCATCAGCGGCGTCCAGCCCCGGAGATTTTTTACATCACAGTGGGCGCCCCGGGCCAACAGCATTTCCATGGGCTCCGGCGACGGGTTTTGACAGGCGAACATGAAGGGAGTCCAACCCAGCTGGTCCCTCCGGTTCACGTCTGCCCCCAGGTCCAGCAGCTCCCGGACCATGGCGTCGGAGCCGTTGCGGCAGGCGATCATCAGAGGAGTCCAGCCGTTTTCGTTGCAGCCCTCCAGGTCCATCCCAGCGTTTATCAGGATCCGGAAGATCTTAGGGTCCTTGCCGTCCCGGGCGGCCACCATCAGCGGCGTCCAGTCCTCCAGGCCCTTCACGGTGGGGTCCGCCCCTAGCTCCAGGAGGTGGGCGGCCACGTCGGGATTTTTGTTTTGGCCGGCGAACATCAGCGCCGTCCACCCCAGGGGCTCCCTGGCCTCCAACTCCACCCCATGGGCCAGCAGCAGGTCCAGCACGGCCGGATTGCCGTTGTGCTGGGCTGCGCACATCAGAGCGTTCCACCCGTCGCCGGTGGTCTCCAGGGGATCGGCGCCGCCCTGGATTAGAGTCTCCAGGACCTGAGGGTTCTCGTTGGTCAAAGCGGCGATGAGAAAGGCCGAGAGGCCCTGCCCCTCCAGAGCCTTCACATCGGCTCCGGCTTGGATCAGCGCCTCTATCACCTCCGGGCTGGGGTTGTCTTGAGCCGCCGCCATCAGAGGGCTGTAGCCCCGCTCATCCCGGTCCTGGACCCGCCCGCCGGCCTGGAGCAGGACCTTCAGGACCTGGGGGGAGCTGTTGAACCGCGCCGCCATGGACAGGGCCGTGGTGCCGCGGCAATCCCGGTCCTGGACCTGGCAGCCCATGTCCAGCAGCCGCTGGACCGTTTCGGCTCCGCTGTCCCTGGCGGCCACCATCAAGGGCGTCCAGCCATCCTGGTCCCGGACCTGGATTTGGGCTCCGGCTTTGAAAAGCTCGTCCAGAACGGCGGGGTTGTCGTTTTGGGCGGCGAACATGACCGCCGTCCAGCCCAGGTGTTCCCGGGCCTCCAGGTCCGAGCCCGATTCGATGAGCCGCCTAATCACCTCGGGGTTATCGTTGTGGCGGGCGGCGATCATCAGCGCCGTCCAGCCATCCTGGTCCCGATCTGTTGGCGAGCAGCCCAGGCGGATTAACTGAGATATCACCTGAGGCAGAGGGCAATCCCTGGCGGCCGCCATGAGAGGCGTCCAGCCCCGGTTGTCCTGGACCTTCACCTGGGCGCCCCTATCCAAGAGCAGCCGGAAGACCTCGGGGTTAGGGTTTTGCAAAGAGAACATCAGCGCCGTCCAGCCCAGGCTGTCTCGGGCCTCCAGATCGGCCTTGTGGCTCAGCAGCCAGGCCAGCACTTCCAAATTGGGGTTGTTCCTGGCGGCGATTATCAGCGGCGTCCAGCCCTCTTGGTCCGGCAGGTTCACATCGGCGCCGCCCCGCAGCAGAGCCTCCAGAACGGCCCTGTTATCGGTTCCAGCGGCAGCGTAGCACATTGCCGTGGCGCCGTGGCTGCACCGGCTCTGGACGTCGGCGCCGTGGCGCAGCAGCAGGGAAATGACCTCGGGATCGCTGTTGTGCTGGGCCGCAAAGGACAGAGCCGTCCGGCCGTCCTTGGACCGGAAGTCCACGTCAGCGCCGCCCTTCAGGAGCTCTTCCAGGATTTGGCGGTTCTCGTTGTTCTGGGCGGCGATCATCAGCGCCGTCCAGCCGTCGCTGTCGGCGTCGTCCACCGCCGCACCGGCCTCCAGCAGCGTGGAGATCATCTGAGGATCCTCGGCGGCGGAGGCGGCGAACATCAGCGCCGTTACTCCCATGGCCCCCCGTTTTTTGGCGTCGGCGCCCGATTTCAGCAGCAGCCTCACCGCCTCCACGGAGTTATTGGCGGCGGCGATCATCAGCGGCAGCCGCCCCTCCCGGTCGGGAGCGTTCAAGTCCGCCCCCTGGGTTATGGCTGTCTCCAGCTCCTCCATGCTCCCCGAAAAGCAGAGCCCGTAAAAATCCACCGGCCCGTTTAGCCCCATCAAGATGTTGTCGTGGGAGAACAAATTGTCGTCAAATTCCATGGCTAACTCCTTTGCCTCTCTCTGGGGCGGCTTCCGAGTTCTCCGCCGTTTCGACGGGACCCCGACGCGGAGCGGCTCCAGGCCTTATGTTCCCTATTGTACCAAAAAGAGAATTCTAAAGCCCCTGGCCGGGGGGATATAGGGGATATAATAGCAAAAAGCCAGCCAATCCCGGGTCCCGGGGGCGGCGGCAGATAGAAGCAGACAAAGGAGCAAACAGGAACAAATAGAAGCCAATAGAAAGGAATGGAACCATGAACGAAAACTTGAAGAAATGCGCCGCCCTGGGCCAGAGCATCTGGTGGGACTCCATCAGTTCAAAAATGATAGCCCAGGGGACCCTGGAGGAGTTGATCCGACAGGGCATCAGGGGCGTCACCACCAACCCGGCCATCTTCCAGAAGGCCATCGCCCACAGCAGCGACTACGACGGCCCGATCCGGGCTCTGGCGGCCCAGGGCGCCTCGGATCAGGAGATCTACGACAGCCTGACCACCGGCGATGTGGCCGCCGCCGCCGACCTGTTCCGGCCCCTCTGGGAATCCACCGGCGGCCTGGACGGATACGTGAGCCTGGAAGTGAGCCCCCTCATCGCCTCGGACCAAGCCGCCACGGTGGCCGAAGCCGCACGGCTTTGGCAAAAGCTCCAGCGCCCCAATTGCATGATCAAGATCCCCGCCACCGCTCAGAGCCTGCCGGCCATCGAAGAGGCCACGGCCCGGGGCATCAACGTCAACGCCACCCTGATCTTTTCGCTGGACCAGCACAAAGCGGTGGCCCAGGCTTACATGGCGGGTTTGGAGCGCCGGGCCCAGGCGGGGCAGGATATCTCCCAGGTAGCCTCGGTGGCGTCGGTCTTCGTGAGCCGCATCGACACGGCCCTGGACGCCCGTCTGGCCGAAGGCGGCGCCGAGCCCCTGATGGGACACACGGCGGTGGACAACGCCAGGCTGGTCTATCAGCAGTTCAAAGAGCTCTTCAGCGGCCCCCGCTGGCAGGCCCTGGCGGACCGGGGCGCCAAGGTGCAACGGCCCCTCTGGGCCAGCACCGGCGTGAAGAACCCCGCCTATTTGCCGCTGCTCTACGTGGAATCTCTCATAGGCCCCCAGACGGTGAACACCCTCCCGCCGGCCACCCTGGAGCTGTTCATGAAGGCAGGGGCCCCCGCTGCCCGGCTGGAGGAGGGCCTGCAATGGGCCCGGAACCGCCGCGGCCGCCTGGCCGAGCTGGGCATCGACCTGGAATCGGAGACCGGCGGCCTGCTGGAACAGGGCCTGAAGGCCTTCCAGGACTCCTTCCGGGACCTGATGGCGGCCATAGCCGAAAAGCGGGAGCCCAAGAGCTAAAAGCCCTGAACTGGGACGAGCCCTCTTTTTCGGACAAAATAAGCCCCCTTTGCTGGCAGCGCCATCTCCGGACGGTATAATAGACTGGACGGAGAGGCGCTTTTTTCGCGCCGGTAGATTGGCGGCAGGGATGGGAATATAGAAATCCAAAGACAGGAGGGAAGAGAGATGTACCTGAACAGGACCAACGACGTGCTTTTTAAATACCTTTTTGGCCGGCCCGAGCGCAAGACCGCCCTGCTGAGCTTTGTCAACTCGGTGTTGAGCGGCGGCGATCAGGACATAATCTGCGATCTCGAGCTGGTGGACCGGGAGCTGAACGCCAAGCACCTGGACGACAAAGCCTACCAGCTGGACATTTTGGGCAAGACGCCCGATGGCACGATCTTCGAGATAGAAGTCCAGACCTCCAACAAGTACGACATCGACAAGCGCACCCTCTGCTATTGGGGGCGGCTCTACGACGGCCAGCTGACCAGCGGCGCACTTTACCGTTCCCTTCGGCCGGTGATCATGATCAACCTGCTGACCTTCTCCTTCTTTCCCGAGGAGAAATATCTGAGCCACTTCAAGGTCATGGACTGCGAGAGCAAGAGGCCCCTGAACGAGGACCTGCAGATCTACTTTCTGGAGCTGCCCAAGTGGGACAGCCTCTCGCGGAAAGCCAAAAACCGCCTGGAGCGGTGGCTGGTCTTTTTGTCCAACAAAAATCCCTACGAACTGGAGGAGATAGCCATGAGGGACCCCGTGATTCAATCGTCCATAGAGGAGGAGAAGAAATTCCTGTCCGACGAAGCGGCCCGCTACCTCTACGACATGCGGGAGCGCTTTGTGACCGACCAGCTTTCAGGGATCGCTTCCGCCCGCGCGGAAGGCCTCAAGGCAGGCCGGGAGGAAGGCCGGGAGGAAGAGAAACTCCGCATCGCCAGGGCCATGATTTTGTCCGGAATGGAGCCTTCCAAGGTGGCGGCCTACACGGAATTATCGGGAGACCAGCTCCGGCGGCTCATGGCAGAGCAATAGAAGTGCAGCCCGGCCTTTCGACTAGCTGGAGGAGATAGCCATGAGGGACCCCGTGATTCAATCGTCCATAGAGGAGGAGA
>CAZNRB010000052.1:9481-10806 GCA_964575405.1 uncultured Synergistaceae bacterium
CTGGAGGAGATAGCCATGAGGGACCCCGTGATTCAATCGTCCATAGAGGAGGAGAAGAAATTCCTGTCCGACGAAGCGGCCCGCTACCTCTACGACATGCGGGAGCGCTTTGTGACCGACCAGCTTTCAGGGATCGCTTCCGCCCGCGCGGAAGGCCTCAAGGCAGGCAGGGCAGAAGGCCGCGCGGAAGGCCTCAAGGCAGGCCGGGAGGAAGGCCGAGAGGAAGAGAAACTCTGCATCGCCAGGGCCATGATTTTATCGGGAATGGAGCCTTCCAAGGTGGCGGCCTACACGGAATTATCGGGAGATCAGCTCAGGCGGCTCATGGCAGAGCAATAGAAGCGCAGCCCCGTTTTCCGACGGACTGGGGGCCATAGGGGCCCGGTCTATCTCTACCGCAGTACAGCAAGAGCACAGCAAGCAAAAACCCCGGACAGGCTTTTACGCCGGTCCGGGGTTTTGTGTTGGTTCAAGGAGCCCTGCCTTCAGCCTGCTTGGCTTTCAGGACTGACATACCAAGAACAGCGCCGTCCTACTTGGACGGCGCTGTTCCTGGACTCTTCAAAGTAAAGGCGGCAAAGGCCCTACTTCGTGAGATTCATGAGCTTCAGCGGCATCCCGCTGATGGTCTCAATGGCGTTCTCCAGCTCCTCCTGGCGCCGGTTCATGGCCTCGATCTGGTTCTGCAGGTGCTGAATCTGGGCGTCCTTCTCCTTCAGCAGCTGGGAGGTCTTCTTGATCCGTCCCGCGTTGCCCTGGCCTAACCGGAAGGACAGGCCCGCAGTGACCATGTTGTGATCATCGCCCAGAGTGGTGCCCATGTTGAACATGGCATCGTGGGAGAAGTAGTGGTTCACACCGACGGCCGTAGTGGTCTCGCCTCTGTAGCTGCCTACGGCGAAGTTCACCGAGAAGGGAGCGTCGGGATCGTAGTCCAGAGGCTTCAAACCGGCCAGAGCCGCGGCGTGGGAACCTACTTTCTTGATCTCGCCGCTCAAGGAGTTTTGCACGCTATAGAGCTGGCCGCCCGTGACGGCGTCGGTGCTGGTGGCCGAGATCTCACCAGAAGCCAGGCCCGTGATCGTGGAGCCGGCCATGTTGACGCCGTCGTAGAACGTAGCGGGACCCGATACCGACAGAGCGCCGCCGACGTTCACGTCGTTGCTGAAGGTAGACTTGCCGCTCACCGTCAAGTTGCCGCCCACATTGGTATTCTGAAGGTTGGCGGCGCCGGTGACGTTCAGGCCGCCGGAGAAGGTTCCGTTAACGCCGTAGACGTTGCCATTTTCGTCGATTCCGCCATTGCCGGCTGCGTTCGCAAAGGA
>CAZNRB010000053.1:0-7784 GCA_964575405.1 uncultured Synergistaceae bacterium
TGGTGCTGTCGGCGCTGTACGTTTTTTTCAGGGACCTTCAGTACCTTTGGAGCATCTTCCTCCGGCTGTTGATGTACGCATCGGCCATCTTTTACGACATCGCCGCCTATCCCACGGAGATGCAGCGCTTCTTCCTGCTCAACCCCGCCTACCTGTTTATCAGCTATTTCCGGCAGATCGTGTTGGAAGGCCGAGTTCCATCACTGGCCTTTCACCTGCTTATAGCCTTCGATGTGGCCGTAGCCATCGGAGCCGGATGGTGGATTTATAAAAAGTATAATCAAAGATTTCTGTATTACCTGTAGGTGGAGTGGAGCCTATGATCGTTTTAGAAGCTAAGGGCCTGTCGATTCGCTATATTCAAGGGGATTTTAAGGACATCGGCTTGAAGGAATATGTGCTGAGGCGCCTCAAGGGGAACTTCCAGGTAAAGGCCTTCTGGGCCGATTGGGACGTAAATTTCTCGTTGGAGCGAGGCGATATGCTGGGCATTATCGGCGCCAACGGGGCTGGCAAGTCCACTTTGCTAAAGGCAATTTCGGGCATCATGGCGCCCTCTCTGGGGACCCTACACCGGGAAGGCTCCGTGGTGGCACTGTTAGAGCTGGCCAGCGGTTTCGATGGCGACCTGACGGTAAAGGAAAACGCCTATCTCCGGGGGGCCATGCTGGGCTATACCCGGGCCTTTATGGACAAGACCTATCGGGACATCATCCAGTTCGCCGAGCTGGAGGACTTTGAGAACCGCCCCTTTAAGCAGCTCTCGTCGGGCATGAAGAGCCGTCTGGCTTTCTCGGTAGCCTGCATGGTAAGGCCCGACATATTGATACTCGACGAGGTGCTGGCGGTAGGCGATGGAGCCTTTCGGAAGAAAAGCGAGGCCAAGATGGGGGAGATCATCGGCGGCGGCGCCACCACCATACTGGTGTCCCACAGCCTGGACCAGATTCGCTGGCTCTGCAACAAGGTCCTTTGGCTCCATCAGGGCCATCAAATTGCCTTTGGAGACCAGGTCCAGTCGATCTGCGACGACTATCAGGCTTTCCTGGACGGAAAACTAAAACTGGCACCGAGAAAATCTCTGAGCCAGCTTCAGGGAGGTGAAGGGCCATCTACGACTACCTGATCGTCGGAGCCGGGCTCTTCGGCGCTGTCTGCGCCAGAGAGCTCCGCAGGGCTGGTAAATCCTGTCTGGTTATAGACAGGCGGAGCCATGTGGCAGGAAACGTCTATACCGAGACCCTAGAGAGCATCGAGGTTCACCGCTACGGGGCCCACATTTTCCACAGCAACGACAGGATGCTGTGGGATTACGTCTGCCAGTTCGCCCAGTTCAACCGCTACACCAATTCGCCTATAGCCAATTACCGCGGCGAGATTTACAATCTGCCCTTTAACATGAACACCTTTAACAAAATGTGGGGCGTCGTCACGCCGGAAGAGGCCCGGCATGAAATAGAGCGCCAGCGCCGGGCGGCAGGAATAAAGGAGCCACGGAACCTGGAAGAGCAGGCCATCAGCTTGGTGGGCCGGGACATTTACGAAAAGCTGATCAAGGGCTATACTAGCAAACAGTGGGGACGGCCCTGCTCCGAGCTGCCGGCCTTCATCATCCGCCGCTTGCCGGTGCGGTTCACCTACGACAACAACTACTTTGATGCCGCCTATCAGGGCATACCCATGGGAGGCTACACCGCCATGGTGGAGCGGATGCTGGAGGGCATCGAGGTGCGGCTGGATTGCGATTATCTGCAAGACCGGTCCTACTGGAAGGGCTTGGCGAAGCGGATAATCTATACCGGGCCCATTGACCAGTACTTCGGCTTTTGCTTTGGCCCTATGGAGTACCGGAGCCTCCGTTTCGAGACCCAGGTGCTGGAGGCCGACAACTTCCAGGGCAACGCGGTGGTGAACTATACCGACCAGGAGACGGCCTTCACTAGGATCATCGAACACAAACATTTCGAGTTCGGGACCCAGCCCAAAACGGTGATCACCAGGGAGTACAGCGTGGCCTGGGAAAGGGGGCAGGAGCCCTATTATCCTGTAAACGACGAGAGGAACAACGACCTGTACCGGCGTTATCGTGCCTTGGCACACGGCGAGAGGGGTCTTTTCTTCGGCGGCCGGTTGGGTGAATACCGTTATTACGACATGGACCAGGCCATAGCGTCGGCCCTGAGGCTAGTAGCGGGGCTGTTGCACTTCCCAGGTTAGGGAGACAGATCGCCTTCTTTTTTCTGAAGTTGCTTTTGCAAACGCATATTGGAGCGGCCTAAAAAGCCCCCGATGGACTTGAAGCCCAGCGGGGGCTTTCTGTTTAATACTAGTCCCTGATACCCAGGATGTCGCTGCGGTAAAAGTTCCAGAGCCGTTTTTCGGCGTTTTGAGGGGTGAAGCAGTTTTCTTCCAGGATATGGGCCCAGGCTCGGTCGCTCACGCCCATGACGTAGGCGATGAAGCGCTCGTCTTTCCGCTGGCGCGACAGCTCCACGGTCTGATCTCGAAACTTTTGCCAGTTCAGGGAGTCCTCGTTGGCATGGCCCTGGGGCGCTCCGTAACAGCTCATCGGTTCCTCCTATTCCATAAAATACGAAAGGGGACTGTCCTTGTGACGGTCCCCTTTGTTTGTCCGGTCAAAGCGTGGGCGGCTAGCCGTTTTTCTTGGTGAGGTATTCGTCGATGGCCTTGGCGGCGTCTTTGCCGGCGCCCATGGCCAAGATGACCGTGGCCGCGCCGGTGACGATGTCTCCGCCGGCGTAGACCCCTTCCACGGAGGTGGCACCGGTGGCTTCGTCGGCCACGATGTAGCCCCGCTTGTTGGTCTCCAGTTTGGGCCATGCATTGAGGAGCACCTTGTTGGAGCTCTGGCCGATGGCCTCTATGATGGTGTCGGCTTCCATGGTGAATTCGCTGCCGGGTATCACCTGGGGACGGCGGCGTCCCGAGGCGTCAGGCTCACCCAGCTCCATGCGCTCGCACCGCAGGCCCACCAGGGTGCCTATCATGTTCTTGTCCTCGCCCTCGTAGCCCAGGTATTCTACCGGCGCCGTCAGGAACTCGAACTTGACGCCCTCTTCCACGGCGTGGTGGTACTCTTCGATACGGGCCGGCAGCTCCTCCAAGGAACGGCGGTAGACTACCGTCACCGTCTCGGCGCCGAGCCGCAGAGCCGAGCGGGCGGCGTCCATGGCCACGTTGCCGCCGCCTACCACCACCACGTGCTTGGACTTCTTGGTGGGCGTGTCGTAGGTGGGGAACTCGTAGGCGTGCATCAAGTTGATACGAGTCAGGTACTCGCTGGCGGAGAACACGCCGTTGAGGTTGGTACCGGGGACGCCGGCGAAGTTGGGCGTTCCCGCGCCGGTGGCGATGTAAACTGCGTCGTAGTTCTCCCGGATCTCGTCGATGGTGATGGTCCGCCCGGCGATGACGTCCAGCTCGATATCCACGCCCAGGGCCTTGATATTCTCGATCTCGTGCTGTACAACCGATTTGGGCAGACGGAACTCGGGGATGCCGTACATCAGCACGCCCCCGGCGGCATGGAGGGCCTCGAAGACCGTCACTTTATAGCCCTTCTTGATCAGCTCTCCGGCCACGGTGAGGCTGGAAGGACCAGAGCCGATGACAGCCACCTTGCCTTTGCCGTTGTAGGGGATGGGTGTTACTGGAGAGGCGGGCTGGGTTGCTTTCCAGTCGGCCACGAAGCGCTCTAGTTTGCCGATGGCCACGGGCTCGTTGTATTCGCCGGTCTCGCGGTTTTTCATGCGCCCTACCGTGCAGGGACCTTCGCACTGTTTCTCCTGGGGGCACACGCGGCCGCAGACCGCCGGAAGGGCAGTGGATGCGCTGAGCACTTCCCAGGCCTTCTCGAAATTACGCTCTTTGATGTGGCCGATAAACTCGGGGATGTGTATAGAGACGGGACAGCCCTTCATGCAGGGGGGATTTTTGCAGTTCAGGCAGCGTTTTGCTTCCTGGACGGCCTCGTCCTCGGTGTAGCCGAGGCACACTTCTTTGAAGTTACGGGCCCGAACCTTGGGATCCTGCTCGGAAATTGGTGTTTTCTTGGGAGAGACTGCCATATTATTCACCGACCTCGTTCTTGTACTGATCGTAGGAAATTTTCTCTTCGTCCTTGTACTGGCGCATACGGGTCATAAATTCGTTCCAGTTCACGCCCCAGCCGTCGAACTCGGGACCGTCCACGCAGGCGAAGCGGATTTGATCGTTCACGGTGACCCGGCAGCCGCCGCACATGCCCGTTCCGTCGATCATAATGGGGTTCAAGGAGACCCAACAGGGGATGTTCAGTTCCTTTGCTTTTAAGGCCGCGAATTTCATCATAATGGTGGGCCCGATGGCCCAACAGTAGTCCACCTTTTCGCCGCGCTGGGCCACCATGTCCATAGCCGTAGTGACCACGCCCTTGATGCCTTCAGAACCGTCGTCGGTGGTGATCAGTAGCTCGTCGGAGTACTGGGCGCATTCTTCTTTCATGATCACCAGCTCGGAGGTGCGGCCACCCAGGATGGTGATGACCCTGTTACCGGCCAGTTTGAGCTCCTTAATTATGGGGTAGAGGGCAGCGATACCCACGCCGCCGCCAACCATCATCACGGTGCCGTATTTTTCGATCTCGCTGGGAGTGCCCAAGGGCCCCAGGATATCGGCGATGGAGTCTCCCACTTCCAGCTTGCTGAGCAAGGCCGTGGTCTTTCCCACCACCTGGAAAATTATCCGAATATGACCCTTTTCGCGGTCGTAGTCGGCGATGGTCAGCGGAATGCGCTCGCCCAGATCCGAAGGACGAAGGACCACAAACTGGCCGGCGTGCCCGTTTTTGGCGATATGAGGCGCGTCGATCCATAGGTCGAACTCATTCGCAGCGAGTGCTCGCTTTGAAAGAATCTTGAACATAAAACATCCCCCTATTCTAAAAAATAAAAGCCGTCTTCTGCCTAGGGCCCCCATTTCCAGAATGGAGCCGGAGGGTAAGCCCAGGAGCTTTTCCGGCTCTTCATCGCTCTATTGGAATATGCGGCTTTTGGCACAAAATCATTCCAGGTTGATTATACTCCATTATTAGGAAATTTCCACATGTAATTCCATGTGTAGAAGGATATATTGAATGGCTATAAAAAGCTTGAAATCAGACAAAAACACTGCGAGGCACCAAGGGCGCGTTTTTCGCTTTTTCCTTTTCCATAGGGTAGAATAACGAAGGCTATTGCCTTCCCATTTGTTAAGAGGAGGATCTGGGCGGTGCTTAAGATTGATTTAAAAAACTGCGGCCTTGAGGCGGCGGAGTTGGGCCAATGGAACGAAAAACTTGAGGCCTCACAGGTCAGCCTGGACCAGGGAGCCTCGGCCGGTAAAAGGGGCTTGGGCTGGCAGAATCTACCCCTGGAGGCCGATGAGACCTCGAAAACCCTGGGAGAAAAGCTACGGCACTTTCGCTTTTTAATCCTCATCGGCATCGGCGGGTCCGCCCTGGGGACCCAGATGTTGATTTCTGCTCTCATGGATTTTCGCTATCCCTGGAACGATCATCCCGCCGTGCCGTCCCTTTTCGTGGCCGATAACCTGGATGCAGCGAAGAACAATGCCCTTTGGGATAGCGTCGACCCGGCCTCCACGGCTTTGGTGGTGGTGAGCAAATCTGGGTACACCCTGGAGACGCTGGGTAATTTTCTGTTCTTCAGGGCCCGTTTGGCTCGGACCCTGGGCGAGGGGCCAGAGCTGGAGCGCCGCATCTTCGCCGTCACCGATCCCGAAGAGGGCCTATTGCGCCGCTACGTCACCGAGCAGGCCCTGGAATCGCTGCCGCTGCCGCCGGCGGTGGGGGGCCGCTATTCGGTGTTGTCCTCGGCGTCGCTGCCCTTGGCCTGGGCGCTGGGCATCGACGGCGACCAGTTGAAGGCCGGAGCTGCGGCCATGAAGAAGTCTCTGGAAGAGAGGCGGTCTGTAGGCTCTAACCCTGCTTGGGCTATGGCGGCCTGGTGCTGTGCCCACTACCAAAGGGGGCGACAAGTCACCGTCTTCATGCCCTATGGCGACCGCTTGAAAAGGGTGGGCGATTGGTTTGGCCAGCTCTGGGGCGAAAGCCTCGGCAAGGGTGGGATTGGTTTCACGCCCCAGGCAGTGCTGGGCTCTATAGACCAGCACTCGCAGCTGCAGCTTTACATGGAGGGGCCCGACGATAAGGTCTATATTTTCTTGAACGTGGGTTCCTTGATGCCAGATGCTTTTGAGGTCCCACCGGTGCCGTCGCTGCAAGAGGCTGCCTATCTCCAGGGCCTTCCCTTGGAAAAGGCCATGGACCACGAGCGGCGGGGCACCATGGCGGCCCTGGCCCTCCAGGGACGGCCCCTCTGTGGTCTCGAAATGGAGCGCATGGACGAGTGGAACCTGGGAGGGCTTATCTATTTTCTGGAGACGGTGACAGCCTTGACGGGATTCCTGTTGGGTATCAATCCCTTCGATCAGCCTGGGGTGGAAGAGGGGAAGGGCTACGCCTTGGCGCTCTGCGGCCATCCCCAGTGGAAAGAACAACTGGCGGCTTTAGCCAAGGCTGAGGCCTCCAATGGGCCGGCTTTTCAGATCTGAAGAGCCGACCCTCGTGGCCTCGGAAGGCTTCAGCTTTTCAGGACTCCAGAGCCGTCGAAGGCCGGTACAAAGTCCTCCGATGCCGCCCTTCTCCCTTGGATAAAACAATTGGTGAAGCCCAGGCTTTGGGCGTAGTCCAGCACCTTCTGGTACTCCAGGGTGGTCACTTTGCGGTTGATCTCAGGACAGGACGCAGCCTCGCCCATGGGAGTGTATTGGTTCATCAGGCTGATCATGATCCGATCGCCGAAGGTCTTCCAAAGATAGTCCAGGACTTTAAAACTGTCGCGATAAAGTCCCGGCAGGACGAGGTGCCGCACCAGAAGGCCCCGCACCATCAAACCCTTTGGATCAAGGCAAAAGGGGCCGGTGATCTGAAACATTTTTTCGATGACCCTAGAGGCCTTCTCAAAGTAATCGGGCGCTTGGGAGTAGCGCCGGGCCGGCTCGGCGCCGAAGTACTTCAGGTCCGGCAAAAACACGTCCACCAGCCCTCGAAGCTCTTCGATGGAGCTTTCCAGCTCGTAGCCTCCCGAATTGTAGACCACCGGGATGGTCAGGCCCCGGGCCTTGGCACCCTTCAGGGCTTCTGCCACCTGGGGCAGATAATGGGTCGGCGTCACCAGGTCCAGCGTCGCGGCTCCTCGCTCCTGTTGCTCCAGGAATATGTCCCGCAGGCGCTCGGTGGACACGTCAATCCCCTGGGCCTGGCCGCTGATTTGGTAGTTCTGGCAGTAGATGCATCCCAGGCTGCAATATGAGAAGAACACCGTACCGGCTCCGCCGGGCCCTGTCAGGCAGGGCTCTTCCCAGCGATGGAGCGAGACCAGGCCCAAGCGGACTTTCTCGCCGGCGTGGCAAAATCCCAGCTCTCCAGCCAGGCGATTGACGCCGCACCTTCGAGGGCAGACGTCGCAATGGGCCAGGTTCACGGTTGCTCACCGGGGCTACGGAGTTTTTGGAGCTCTTCTTCGCTGCGGTGGCGCCCGGCGTTGGGAAAACGCACGAAGGAAGGTATCTTTTTCCAGCGCTCGCCCGAATCGATGTTTTCCAGGGCGTGGAGCACCGACGACTTGACGTCGGGGATTTGGCTGCCCAGGAGCTCCACCAATTTTTTCGTCCGAGATCTTTCGGTCTCCGCCGAGAAGGGGCAGACGTAGTCCAGCAGAGGT
>CAZNRB010000053.1:7794-10789 GCA_964575405.1 uncultured Synergistaceae bacterium
CCCAGCCGCTGAATTTCCATGCGTATCTGGTGTTCCGTCAGATATATTAGGGGCCGGATGATCCAGATGCAGCTTTTATCCTGCCATAGCTTGGGCTGGTAGCACCGGAAATGGCCTCCCCGTAGGAGGTTCATCAGCGTGGTCTCCACGGTGTCGTCAAGGTTGTGCCCTAGGGCCAGCTTGTTGCACCCCAGCGCCCTGGCGTGGGAATTCAGGATCCCCCGGCGCATGTTGGCGCAGAAGCTGCAGGGCGACCGCTCTTCGCGGTTGCGGATGATCTGCTCGATAGGCTGGGGGATCACGTGATAGGCCACGTCGAGACGCTTACAGAGGTCTTCCATGGGCGTCAGGTCCCAATGGTTGCCGGTCATGTCGACGGAACAGGCCATCAGCTCGTATCGGATAGGGCTCCACCGCTGGATCATCTTCAGGGCTACCAGCAAAAGCACGCTGTCCTTGCCTCCCGAAAGACCCACAGCTATCCTGTCACCGGCCGATATCATGTCGTAATCGAAGATCGCCCGGCCTATTAGGCGTCGAATTTTTTTGCCCACCGTCAGCGGCGGCCTGTCATCCAGGGCCTCTGCTGAATCCCTTTCGAGCCAATTGGTCATATGGCTTTCTCCTTTCTCGCTTTCTGCTTCTCTTTTGCTTCTATGGCTTTGACAATCCCTAGTCAGACTTAGGAACCGTCCTTTTCAAATCGACCGCCCAATCTTAGCACAGACCTCCGGGGAAAAGTTTGAGCTCGCAAAAAAGCCACTTAAAAGCTGGCCTAGCTCCGTCCCGATGAGAATCAAAGAGCCCCTTCCTGCTAAAGGTGCCTTGACAGGTGCGGAGAATCGTAACATATCCTTAAGATAAGTCGGAAGACTATATAATTTAAGTTAGTTTATAATAATTAAAGTAATTAAGGCCTCTAGAAGGGAGTCGCCTCTCGGTGCTTAAAATCGCGATTTACGGCAAGGGAGGCATCGGCAAATCCACCACCTCCAATCTCTCGGCGGCCTTGAGCGATCGGGGCTATCGGGTGATGCAGATCGGCTGCGATCCCAAATCGGACTCCACTAAAAGCCTCACAGGAGGCCGCAGGATCCCCACGGTGCTGGACCAGATCCGGGACAAGGGCGACCAGGTGGCGTTGGAGGACCTGGTGTTTCCGGGCTACGGCGCCACGCTGTGCGTCGAGGCGGGAGGCCCCACGCCGGGCATCGGCTGCGCCGGCCGAGGCATCATCACCGCCTTTGAAAAGCTGGAGGAGCTGGGAGCCTACGAGGCCTACCGGCCCGACGTGGTGCTCTACGACGTGTTGGGCGACGTGGTCTGCGGCGGCTTCGCCATGCCTATCCGGGGGGGCTACGCCGATCACGTGCTGATCGTCACCTCCGGCGAGATGATGGCTCTCTACGCTGCCAGCAACATCGCCTCGGCGGTGGCCAACTTCGGCAAGCGAGGCTACGCCAAGTTCTCGGGGCTGATCCTCAACTGCCGCAACGTGGAAGGCGAGCGAGAGCTGGTGGAGCGAGCCGCCCAGGAGATGGGCGGCCGGGTCATCGCCGAGATCCCCCGAGACGGAGCAGTGCAGCTGGCCGAGGCCCAGGGCAAGACGGTCCTGGAGGCCCTTCCCGAAAGCGAGATGGCCCAGTGCTACCGTTCGCTGGCCGAGACTGTTTTGGAGGTGTGCGGCCATGGGCTGTTGCGGCTGTCCCGGAGCCTTTGAGGACACCCTGTGCTACACCTCGCCGGCCCACGGCAGTTGGGGCATGGTGCGGATCGCCCACCTGGTGCCGGAGAGTTACCAGCTCTTCGTCAGTCCCGCCGCCTGTGGACGCCACGGCGCCATCGGCGCCTGTCGAGACGGACGAAAGGACCGAGTCTCCTATCTCTACCTCAGCGAGGACGACATCGTCTCGGGAGGCTACGAGGAGCTGCTCCTAGAGGCTGCCGACGAGCTGCTGGACTACCTGGCCGGCCAGGGTCGGCTGCCCAAGGTGCTGATGATCTTCGTGAGCTGCATCGACGACCTGCTGGGCACCGACCACGAGGCCCTGCTGGCCCAGCTGCGGCAACGCCATCGGGGGCTGCACTTCACCTTCTGCCACATGAATCCCATCTCTACCGACAGCAAGGTTCCGCCGCCGGTCAACATCCGGAACAAGATCTACGGCCTTCTGGATCCCCAGGAGGAAAGGGACCAGGGAGTAAACGTCATAGGCTCCCTGGTGCCGCTGGCGCCCCAGGGGGATCTCTTTGACCAGCTTGGCCGTTGGGGCCTGGGGCCGGTGCGGCACATCACCGATTTTCGGACCTTCCAGGGGTTCCAGCAGATGGCCCGCAGTCGCTGGAACCTAGTGGTCCACCCCCAGGGCCTCTACGCCGCCCAGCAGATGGAAAAGCGGCTGGCCATTCCCTGGGTAGTCTCCCTGACCACCTACGACCCCAGGGCGGTGACCCAGGCCTATCGGTCCTTGGCCAAGGCCATGGGATTCGATCCCTCCGACTTAGCGGATCAGGAGGCCCAAAGCGAGGCCGCCCTGGCTCGGGCTCGGGAGGCCCTGGACGGAATGGAGCTGGTCATCGACGGCGAGGCGGTGATCCGGCCCTTTGACCTGGCCCTGGCGCTGCTGGAGCGGGGCTTTTCGGTGCGGCGGCTGCTGGTCCAGAAGGTGATTCCCTCGGATCGGGAGGCCTTCGAGGTGGTAGGCAAGCGCTGGCCCCAGTTGGAGCTGGTGCAGCCACAGCATCACCGTTCTCACTGCCGCCACAGCCTACTGCCGGACTGCTTGGCCCTGGGGTATAACAGCGGCTATCACACCGGCTCTCGCCACGTGGTGGCCCTGGACGGCCACAACGGCCACTGGGGATACCAGGGAATTATGGCGCTGGCGGAGATGATGGAGGCCACGGCCCGGCAGGAGACGGACCTGCGGGCCCTTATCGACGCGGCGGGATTGGTGGTGTAGCCCGTGAAAAAACTGTGGATCCATCTTCCGGC
>CAZNRB010000054.1:0-10648 GCA_964575405.1 uncultured Synergistaceae bacterium
TGACCAGATAGGACAGCAGTTCCCCTGCCATGGGAGCGGCCACGGAGCCGCCGGATTCGCCGGCTTCGACGAAGAACACCACGGCGTAGCGGGGCTCCTTGGCCGGGGCGAAAGCGGCGAAAACGGCGTGGTCGGGACCGTGGGGATTCTGAACGGTGCCGCTCTTACCGGCTACGGCCAGGCCAAACTCCCCGGCTTTATATCCCGTCCCCCGGCTGCTGGTCACGGCTTCCAGGCCTTGGCGGATCAAGGCTAGGTAGTCCTGATTCAGATGGGCGTCCTGGCTTTGGGGCTCGGCGCCTAACAGGAGATGGGGACGGTAGACCAATCCGCCGTTGGCGAAGGTCGAATATATGCTGGCCATCTGGAGAGGTGTCAACAGAAGATAGCCCTGGCCGATGGAGTAGTTCACCGTGTCGCCCCGGCGCCATGCGCCCCGATTAGTCGCCTTGGTCCACTGGGGCCCCGCTAAAACGGCCCGGCTCTCGTTGGGCAAATCGATGCCCGTAGGCTGATCCAGACCCAGACGGCGCTCCAGCTGAAGGTAGCTTTCGATGCCCACGGTCTGGCTGAGCTCGTAGAAGTAAACGTCGCAGGAGTCCCGAAGGGCCGTGACTATGGATTCGCTGCCATGGCCCCACCGGCGCCAGCACCGGTAGATCTGAGTGCCCAGCTGATACTGACCGGGACAAAAAATTCTGGTCCGGCTGTGGGCAACTCCCTTTTCCAGGGCTGCATAGCCGGAGATGACTTTAAAAATCGACCCCGGCGAGTAGCGACCCGATACGGCCCGGTTCAGCATCGGCGTGGAGGGATCGCTCTGGAGAGCGCTCCACTCTACTGGAGAAACTCCCCAGGCCAGCGGGTTGGGGTCGTAGGTGGGATTAGAATAGAGCACCAGCACTTCGCCGTTTCTAACGTCCAGGGCCACCACGGCGCCCCGATAGTCTCCCAACAGATCGGCGGCCAGCCGCTGGGCTCCCAGATCCAAGGTGAGATATAGGTCCTGGCCCACCTCGGGCATTTTCTCGTTAATGACCCCCCTAGGCCGTCCTCGGGAGTCCACCTCCAGGGCCACCTCGCCGACTTCGCCCCGCAGGAGGCTCTCGTAGACTCGCTCGACACCGCTTTTGCCGATGCCGCCGCCCTGGATGTAACGCCTTCGCTCCTCTAGATTGAGGGCGTTCAGCTCCGATTCGGCGATCTCACCCACGTAGCCCACCACATGAGCGGTCAGGGGGCCGGCCGGGTAGGAGCGGCGCCAAACCGGCATGGGGAAAAGCTCCCGGGGAAATTCGTCGTCGCCCACGATGGCCGTCATCTGGGCCATGGGCAGATTAGAGATCAGCGTTATGGCCCTAAAGGGTGCCCAAAAGCGCTTGCTGATCTGTTCCTCCAACTGTGTCCGATTTAGAGGGACGCCGCGGCGCTCCAGTACTCTGAGAAATTGGTCCTTCAACTGGCCCTTTGCGAGATCCAGGGGGTAGCCCATGATGTCAAAGGTCATGGCGTTCAACGCCAGAGGCAGGCCATTGCGGTCGTAGATCCGGCCGCGAACCGGCGGCGTCCTGATCAGACGGAGCTTGTTGCTCTGGGCCAGCTTCACGTAACGGTCTCCGTCCAGCACCTGATAGAAGGCCAGGGCTGCCGCCAAAAGCAACAGCGACAGGGCGATGACGAACCGCCAGACGTAGAGCCGCGAATCCAGTTGAGAGCGCAGGGCCGAAGTTTGCCGGTTATGGTTCGTCATCGCTCAAAACCTGTAGCAGCCACAGCACCAGCAAGACCGGCAGAGTCAAGCCCATTTGGACGGAAAGGACCGACAGAATCCCCGTGGGCACGGCCTTCCAATCCCAAAAGACCAGCCGAGTCCCTCCAACAACGGCGCAGAGCGCCAAATTAGCCATAAAAAAGACTCCAGGCCCCCGTCCAAGCTTGGGAATCCGAAACCAAAGGGCCCTCATAAAGAGCACGCTAAGACAGTACAGCGCCGCGCTGAATCCCAAAAAACCAGTCCAGCGGAGATCCAAGGCCAGTCCCCCGGCGACTGCAATCAGGGTCCAGCAAAGGCTGGGCTCTTCCCGCTTCAGGGCTTTAAAGTTCAGAGTCAACAAAAAGACCTCCGGCGCCAGCAGGCCGTTGGCCATCAATACCTGCAGAAGATCCTGCAAATACCAGGCAATTAAAAATATCATGGTCCTACCTCCCGGTCCAGGAGGCTCACGGCCTGAAGTTTAGAAAGATCGGCGCCGGGCAGGACTTGGTATTCCACCATTCCCGGGACGGGCTGGCGCCGGTGGCCGCTCAACGTCCCCACGGGAATCCCAGGCGGTAGGCTGTCGCTGCCTAGGGCCGTTTCGAGCTCTGTCCCCTCGGGGTAGGCGCTCTCCTGGGGGATGAACTTCAGCCAAACAGTGCCGTCGCCGTCGCCCACCATGACGCCTACGTCCCGAAACTGCCCGACCACCACAGGAATATACAGAGAGGTGCTGGTGATCAGGCGAATCCAGGCCGCTCCGTTGGCCGCTGAAGTTACCATGCCGGCGAGATAGGAACCGTCCAGCATGGCCGTTCCAGCCTCGGGAAGGGGTTGACCGTCAAGGCTGATCCGAATCTCATCCCACCAGGCCGAAGGATCCCGAAAGGTCACCAAAAAGAGATTGCGCTGCCTGGCCTGGCCGGTAAAATTCTGAGCGTTGAGCTGGCCCAATTGAAGCCGCAGCTGGCGATTCTCCCTCTGCAGCGATTCCAGGGCCGACACCATTCTGTCCCGCTCCAAAAACCAGCTCCTCGTAGCGGAAAAATGCTGTTTCAACAGGACCATGGGCATCTCGGGCCACCTCAGGAGCCTGGCCGTCCAATCCATGGCGCTGCGAGCCCAGGGGCGCCCAGCGGAAAACAGCAGCGCCACAAGACAGAAGGCCCCGCACCCCAGGGCGAAAAGGTTCTCCCGCTCGGGACCGCGCCCCGTCATCTCACAACCTTTTGCACCGTGACCAAAAGCCCTCCCATCTCACCGATGTTTTCCAAGGTGCGGCCTACGCCCAGGGCCACGGAGTGGACCGGATCTTCGGCGAGCATCACAGGAGCGTTCAGCACTTTGGAAAGCCGCTGAGGCAGCCCTTGCAGCTGCGAGGCCCCTCCTGTCAGCACGATGCCGTTGTCCACGATATCGCGGGCCAGCTCCGGCGGAGTCTGTTCCAGAGCTACCTTGACCATGTCCTCGATCCTCAAGATCAGGGGCGACAGCACTTCCCTGATCTCCGTGGAGGTCACCCGCTCCACCTTGGGCAACCCATCGGCCAGGTCCCGGCCCTTGACTTCCATTTCCAGCTCTTCCTCAAGGGGCAGCACGGAACCTATCTGGATCTTGATGCTCTCGGCGGTGCTCTCGCCTATCAGCAGGGCCCGTTTTTGCCGCAGCATGGCGATAATGGCCTGGTCCATATCCTCGCCGGCGGACCGCAGCGAATTGGTCACCACGATGCCGCCCAGGGAGATCACGGCCACCTCGCTGGTTCCGCCGCCGATGTCCAGCACCATGCTCCCCTGGGGGGCATAGATGGGCAGCCCAGCGCCAAGGGCTGCCGCTAAGGGTTCGTCGACGATATAGGCCTCTCCTGCTCCGGCGCTCAGGGCCGCGTCGATCACGGCCCGGCGTTCTACTTCGGTAACCTTGGCCGGCACCGACACGACCACCTGGGGATGGGAAAAGCGTCCGCCTACGCCCGCTTTTTGCAGAAAATGACGAAGCAGCGCCTCGGTCATGTTGAAATTGGCGATCACTCCGCTTCTTAGGGGAGACAGCACCGACACACCCAAGGGGGTCTTGCCGATCATCGCCTTGGCTTCCCGGCCGAAGGCGATGATCTCCTGGCCGCCGCGGCGCTGTTTGCGCACCGTCACGGCCGAGGGCTCGTTGAAGAGAATGCCCTTGCCGCACTGGTAAACTACAATGTTAGAGGTCCCCAGATCGATGCCGATGCCAGGGGCTGAAAATCCGTTTTTTAGAAAGGCCACAAATGTCCCTCCTCGAGAATATGGGTCCAGCGGACTTCCGCCAAGGACGGAGGTCCATTGCTGAGGGGACTTCTGAAAATCACAGGGGGGCGGCAGAAGTCCCCAGAGTTCCGAATCCGCCGTCGTTGGAGATTCTGACCATCCTGATACCGGCGACTATGAAGTGGCCGTAAAACCTCAGCCCCAGAAGGTTCAGGCGGCGGACGATCATATCGGACAGGCTGCGGTCGTCCTGGCTGGGCTGGATTGAACCGTCAGGGTGATTGTGGATCAAGGCCAAAGAGGCGCAGTCAAGCCGCAGAGCCCGCCTGAGCAGATAGGGAGCATCCAGCGAGGCTCCCCCAAGGCCCCCGTAGGACAAAAGCCCGTCGTCGATCACCCTGTCGCCGCCATCTAGGTATACCGCAGCGATGAATTCCCGTTCCTCCCTAGCCAGCTGATCCCTCCAGAACATAAGGCGCCCCCTTAGCTCTGAGCCCTCCACGGGCCCTCCGGCTGCCCGGCGGCCCAGCTCCAGGGCCGCCAAAAGGGTGGCCACCTTGGCGGGGCCCAGCCCCTTCAGGGCTGCCAGTTCCTTGGCCGGGGCCCGAGCCAGGTTCGGCACTCCCTTGTAGAGGTCCAGGAGCTCGTAGCCCAGCTCCAGTGAGCTTTTTCCCTGACCGCCGGAGCCGAAGAGCACAGCCAGCAACTCGGCGCTGTTCAGAGCTTGGGGCCCTAGGCGCTCCAGCCTCTCTCTAGGGCGGTCCTCCTGGGGAATGTTTTGAATCCGCACCGGCAGGGGACCTAATTCATAAAGGGATTGGACTGCCGCTCCCGCTCCAGAGTGGTCTCAGGTCCGTGGCCTGGCAGGACTGGCATGTCGCCTTCCAACCTTTTGAGGCGCTCCAAAGATCGGGCCATGGCCGACGAGTCCCCGCCTATCAGGTCTGTCCTGCCGATGCTGCGGGCGAAAAGGGTATCGCCGACGACCATCATCTTTTCTCCAGGCTGCTCCAAAATGAAACAACAGCTGCCGGGGGTATGGCCCGGGGTATGGATGGTCAGGAAGGCTATCTCACCGACGGAAAAGCGGTCGCCGTCCCTCAAAAGCCGGTCCGGCGTCACGGGCTCCACCTCTTCGTCGAATTCGCTGGCCAGGTTAAGATCGGGGTCCGTCAGCATTGGGCCGTCTTCCTCGGGAATGTAGACCTCGGCGCCGGTAGCTTTCTTGAGAGAAGCCACCCCTAGGATGTGGTCCATGTGGCCGTGGGTCAACAGGATCAGCTCCAGTTTTAGCCCCTCTTTTTTGAGATAGGACAGCACGTCAGCTGGGTCGCCGCCGGGATCCACGCAGAGGGCGCCCCCCTTGCCGTCATCTATGACGTAGCAGTTAGTCCACAGCGGACCTAGGGGAATCCGTTTGTATTTCATAGCTTCTAAGCCTCCCTAGGAGATTCGACGATCAGCGTCACCGGACCGTCGTTGAGTATTGACACCATCATATGGGTCTGAAAAATTCCGGTTTCCACCGCGATCCCCTTTTCTCGGACGCGGCTGACAAAGAGTTCATATAGTTTTTCGGCCTCTTCGGGCCTGGCTGCCTCCACGAAGGAAGGGCGCCGGCCCTTGCGGCAGTCTCCGTAAAGGGTGAACTGGGAAATGGCCAACAGCGAACCGCCCACGTCGGCCAAGGAGAGGTTCAGCTTGCCGTCGCTGTCCTCAAAAATCCTAAGGTTTACTATCTTATCGGCCATCCAAGCCGCGTCGGACTCGCCGTCGCCCTGACCTACGCCCAAGAGGACGCAGAGCCCCAGGCCGATGGCTCCCACTTCGCGGCCCTCCACGGCCACGCTGGAACGAGCCACCCTTTGGACTACTGCTCTCATAACTTACCCCCTGTTGACGTCGATGACGCTAGGTATTCCGCTGATCCGGGCCAGTAGCAGATAGACCTGCTCCAGATCCCGGACGGCCACGTCCATTTTCATCCGGGCATTGCCTTCGCCCAGCTGAGAGGCCTTAGCGGAGACTATATTGACTTCCGCATTGGCGCAGGCCTGGGCCACGTCGGCGAAAAGGCCAGGCCGGTCCAGGGCGTCGAGGACCACCTTGGTCTCATAGGTCTTTTTATGGGTGTTTCCCCAAGACACGGAGATCACCCGATCGGCCGGGATATCGGCCACCCGAGGGCAGCTCTCCCGGTGGACCGTGATGCCTCGTATCTTGGTGGCAAAACCGACGATCGGATCGCCGGGAACGGGCCTGCAGCAATGGGCCAGCGATACTGCCACGCCGCTGGCTCCCTCGACGAAGACGTCGGCGTCGGTTTCCACGTAATCGGTCTTGGGGGCCGATGCAGTCAGGCTCAGCAGGTCCTTGGCGGATCCTTCCTCGGACTGAGATTCCACCAGGGCCACAACCCTCTGGGCCACAGAGATGTGGCTCAAACTGTTGGATCCCAGGGCAGCCAGGAGGTCGTCGCTGTTGTTGTGGCCGTTGTCCCGAGCCACACGATTCAGCACCGCGGCCAGATCTTCCAAGGCCGTGAAGCTCTCGCCCATGCGGGTTTTCAAATCCCGCTCCAGGATCTCCTTTCCGCGGGCTATGTTTTCGGTCTTGGCAGCCGAGTCGATGTGCTTAAAGTAGCTCCGGATTTTGCTCCTGGCTTTGCTGCTTTTTACGTACTTAATCCAGTCCCGGGAAGGCCTTCCCTGGGGCGAGGTCATTATCTTGATGATATCGCCGTTTTTGAGTTCGTAGTCCGCCGAGACTATGCGGTTGTTCACCATAGCCCCCACGTACTGGTGGCCCACCTGGCTGTGGACGGCATAGGCGAAGTCCACAGGACAGGATCCCTTGGGCAGGCTTTTCACGTCCCCTTCGGGGGTGAACACGAAGACGTCGGTGGTCAGCACGTCGTTTTTCAGCCGCTCCATGAACTCCTCGGAGTCCGTCTCCTGGCCGCCCTCCAGGGCCCTCCGGATCCACTCCAATTTGGCGTCCATGTCGTCCATATGGGTGTCGCCCTCTTTATATCGCCAGTGGGCGGCAATGCCGTATTCGGCCAACCAGTTCATCTCCCAAGTCCTGATCTGCACCTCCATGGGCTCGCCTGTAGAGGCCACCACTGTGGTGTGTAGGGACTGGTACATGTTGTTCTTGGGGTTGGCTATGTAGTCATCGAACTGGCCCGGAATGGGCTTCCAAAGGGTATGGACCAAGCCCAACACGGTGTAGCAGGTAGGCACGTCGTCGACGATTACCCTCAGGGCCAGCAGGTCGTAGAGCTGATCCACCGAGAGCTTTTTGCGGTTCATCTTCTCGAAGATGCTGTAAAAGTGCTTGGCCCGGCCCTTGATGAAGGCGTCGATGCCCGCCTCCTTCAGCTTTTCCTGGAGCAGCACCATGGACTGGTTGATGGTCTCCTCCCGCTCGGGCAGGCGCTTTTTCACCTTCTTTTTGATGTCGTAATACATCACGGGATCGCAGTACTTAAAGGCCAAGTCTTCCAGGGTGCGCTTGACCTGATAAATTCCCAGACGATGGGCCAGGGGAGCGTAGATCTCCAGGGTCTCCTTGGCGATGCGCTGCTGCTTATCCCGCCGCAGGGCCCCCAGGCTCCGCATGTTGTGGGTCCTGTCAGCCAGCTTGATCAGCACCACCCGGATATCCTTGGCCATGACCAGGAACATCTTGCGCAGGTTCTCGGCCTGATAGTCCTCAAAGGATTTAAAGGCCAACTTTCCCAGCTTGGTAACGCCGTCCACTAGAGTGATTACCGATTTACCAAATCGTTTTTCCAGGTCTTCGGCAGAGACCTCGGTGTCCTCCAGCACATCGTGGAGCAGCGCCGCCTGAAGCGTGGGCAGGTCCATTTTCATGTCCGCCAGAATGGAGGTCACGTAAATGGGATGAATAATATAGGGCTCTCCACTGGCCCGCATCTGGTCGCCGTGGGCCACGGCAGCATAGACCAGGGCCTCACCGAGGCTCTTGAGCTCTGACCAGGAAAGATAGCGGGCCACCTTGGACCAGAGCTCCTGCCAGGCAAAGCTGACCGTCACGGACCGCTGATTCTGGGGCAGCCTGCCTATGTAGCTGTCCCGGAGACTGTTGAGCTCTTTGCGGCTTGGCGCAGCCGCGCCTTCCGGCGATAGAACTCCTTGAGACGGCAGAGCTTCGCTTTTTTCCTGTACTGCAGCGCCGGTGGAAAGGCAAAGCTTCTCCCGGCCGCTGTCGGATTGGTTTGTCATAATTTACTACTCCCTCCCCTATCCCTCGCAGGTACAGCCAGGAGGAAAATTCAGCCCAAAGGGGCGCCTGACCTTCAGCGGGTGACGATTTTGTCCACGATAAACTGCAGGCTCACCTGGCCCCGCCAAGAGTTGAACCGGGGCTTGTAGATCCAGCCAGCCAGAGAGGAGCTATCCATCATATGGGAGATCTGCTTGGCCCCGTTGAAGGCCAACAGAGAAGCCCGGCCGAGGTTGATCTTCAGGTGTACTCCTCGATTTCCCAAGGGGGCACAGCTAGCCGAGGAGCTGAAGGGCATGAAAAAGCTAGGCGCTGGATTGCCGTTTCCAAAGGGGCCAAGCTTCAGCACATCCAACCAGCCAGAGCGATCGATCTTGCAGGGATCGAAAGCGATCACGTCTTGGCGCTCCACCCTTACCTCCAACCGGCTCAACATAGCGTTCAGAGCTACCGAGACCTTGGGCCAGCGGAGCTGATTCACCGAGAATCCCGCCGCGCTCTTGTGGCCGCCCCATTCGTCCAGAAGACCGTCCAGCTGGGACAACAGCTCCACGGCGTTGGCGCCGTCGGGCACCCTCAGAGTCCCCCGGATCCCTCCTCCCGAGGGCCCTGCAAGGGCAAAGGCCTTGCGGTGCTCGTAACAGAGCCGACTGGCGATGGCGCTCAATATCCCCACGGGCCAGGAATCGTCGTAGAGCACCTGGGCCTCGTCGTGGTACTGAAGGCGGTTATTGATGGCGGCACAAATGGACGAAGATATCTCACGCCGGCGGCGGTTCAGCGACAGGAGCCGCTCCACGTTGGCCCGCAGATCTCCGATGCCTGCCAGCACGTCCACTGCCAAGTCGGCCACGTAGAGCCTCCCCGCCGCGTTCAAGCATGGGATCACCTTCATGGCCAGGTCGAACTCGTCCAGGATCTCCCTGGACAGGTCCAGGGCCCTAAAGATCTCCTGCAATCCCCGGCGGGGACGGCGCCGGATGGCCATCAACCCCGATCGGATCAGCTGCCGGTTCAGAGGCCCCAGGGGCATACAGTCCGACACTGTGGCCAGCGCCGCCAGCTGGGCCATCTCCAACAGCATGGGCCTGGGCAAAATCCCCGCCTTCCAGGCCCAGCACCAAATCACTCCGGCCGCGCAAAGCCCTCTGGCTTCGGCGTCGCCGTCCTGCTGGGGGTTGATGAAGGAAGGCAAAGCCAGCACCTGGCCTTCCACCGAGTGGTGATCGAAGACCATCACATCCATGCCGCCCGCCCGGGCTGCCTCAATGGCTTCCACGTCTTTGGAGCCGCAGTCCACCACGATCATAGTGTCAAAACGCCCCGCCAAAATCCTGCGGACGCCCTCCAGATGGAGGCCGTAGCCCTCGGTTTGGCGGTGGGGAATGTAGTAGCGCACCGAATCGGCGTGACAGGCCTGGGCCATCTCGACAGCCAGCACCGTGGCCGATACCCCGTCCACGTCGTAGTCCCCGTAGACCAACACCCGCTTGCCGGCGATGGCCCGGCTCCAGAGCTCCCCGACGGCATCGCAGCCCCGCCCCAGATTCAGCTGGTCCAGCTGTTTTTCCAGCGATGGCGACCCTAAACCGTTTTCCGAAAGGCCCGATGGGCCGTTCCGGCTGTCCAGGACCGCAGCTGCCACGGGGGAACAATCCAATCCTTTTGCCAACTTAACCGCCCTTTCGCCGGGCCGGTGAATTTTCAATTCATCTAAAGAACAAACTGAAATCAACGACAGTGCATTCCTTCCTCACTCCCCTAAGGGGATGGCGGCCTTGAAAAAGGAGATCTCCCTTGGGCCCCAGAAACAGGTCAAAGCGACAGAGGCCCCTCCTCGACGAAGGTGATCTCTTCCTGGGAGAGCCCCGCCGCCTTCATGGCGGCCAAAAGGGCCTCCTTTTCTTTTTCTAAAGCGATGATACGGCGGCGGCTTCGCTCCAGCTCGCGCCGGTTGCGGCTGCGGGCTTCCCAGGTCGCGACCAGGGAGATGACCAACATCAAGAAGATTCCCAGCGCAAAGAGCAGCACTTCCCAGATCCCCTGAGAAAGGGCAAAGTTCCAGGCCAAGAACCTTACCGCCAGGATGTCCTGATTCTGCACCGCGAAGAGGGCGGAGAGAATCGCTGTAAAACCCAATCCCAATCCATAGCTTCTCATCGGAGGGCCTCCATTCCTTCGCCGTCAAGAACGTCCGCCAGGACATTCCGCGGGCCCTAATGCTTTTCCGTAGCCCGGCTATTAACCCCTTTATTTTATAGCAGAACTTGCAAACAGAAAACCGGGGAGCCATAAAAAGAAAAGAGACAAAACCCTCTTTGTGAGGGGATTTTGTCTCTCCCAGATAATTAGCTTGCGCTCGATTTCGATTTTACTTTTCCCTTTACTTTTCCGG
>CAZNRB010000055.1:0-1496 GCA_964575405.1 uncultured Synergistaceae bacterium
AGTACGACGTCATCGTCCTGGAGGACGACCCCTACCAGGAGCTGCGCTACAGCGGTGAGGTCCTCAAGCCCATCAAGTACTACGACAAGACGGGGCACACGGTCTACGCCAACAGCTTCTCCAAGATCTTCTCACCTGGCAGCCGCCTGGGCTTCTGCTACGCCTCCAAGGAGATCATCGCCCGGCTCTTTGACGCCAAGACGGCCACCAACTCCCACACTTCCAACTTCGCCCAGGTGGTCTGCGCCGAGTTCTTCAAGCGGGGGCTCTTTAAGTCCCATTTGGAGAAGATCTGCGCCATCCACCGCCAGAGGCGGGACGCCATGATGGAAGCTCTGGAGAAGTACATGCCCCAGGGCACCCAATGGGTCCACCCCGACGGAGGGCTCTTCACCTGGGTCCAGCTGCCCGGAGGAGTGGACACGGGCCAGCTCTTGCCGGAGGCCAACGCCGCCGGAATCCACTACGTGGTTGGAGCGGGCTTCTTCGTCGAGGGCGGAGGAGCGGGCTCCAACGCCATGCGGGTCAGCTTCGGCAACGTGACGCCGGAGAAAATTGAGATAGCGGTCCAGCGCCTGGCGGAGCTCGTGAAGGTCAAGCTCAAGGATCCCATAGCCGCTGTTTAATTCCCGCCCCCCTAGGCCCTCAGCCTGAGCGCACAAAAAAAGAGCAGAAGGGGCCTTTAAGCTCTTCCGCTCTTTTTTGTGCTTTTTGACCCTATGGGCCTTCTAGTCCTTGCCGTTCCAAAAGCCCTGTTGGTCCAGCATCTCCACTACGCCCTGGAAATTGTCGTAGGGCTCCCGGTAGTATTTGGCCGCCGTCTCGGTCCAGCTGCCGCCCCGGCTGTTGTCGCCTCGCTGCTGGCGGTAAAGGCTGTACCGCTGGTCGTATTGGTCGATAAGCTCCGACAGGTCCCTGTTGTAGCCCTCGTCGAAGCAGACCGCCTCCCGGAGAATCCGGGGCTTCATTCCCGGATCCTGGGCGGCGTAGCCCAGGCAGAGCCCCACCAGGGGCACCACGAACTTGGGCAGATCGAGTTCCCGGACCACTTCCATGGCCCCCAGCCGGATCCCGCTGATCGGCACCGTGCCGAGCCTCAGGGCCTCAGCTGCTGCCACGGCAGTCCCCAGGGCATGCCCACTTCGTGGGCTCCCACTATCAGAGGGTTCTCCTGGCGCAGGACGGCGTCGATCCTCTGGCCCCTTTTGCGGCAGGCCAGGCCGGTGCGGTAGTAGTCGGCGCAGAACATCAAAAACACGGGAGCCTGGGCTACCTGCTGCTGGCCCCCGACAGTTTGGCCAGGCGCTGGTGCCTCTCGGGATCCTTCGCTACGATTATGGAGACGTGCTGGAGGTTCACTCAGTTGGGGGCGCGCTGGGCGGCCTTTAGAATTTGGTCCAGTTTAGAGTCCTCCACCGGCTTGTCCTAGTACTTTCGGATGGAGTGGTGGGACAGAGGATTGTTCAGGAGCTCTTTCATGAAAATCTCTCCTTCCA
>CAZNRB010000055.1:1596-10590 GCA_964575405.1 uncultured Synergistaceae bacterium
GCCTCCTGGTGGTGGCATCAGGAAGGGGCAGGAGCTTTTCGGCTTTTGCAAAGGGGATTTCTTTGTAAGGCCTTAAAGGGACCGCTCCGGAAAGGCCGATCCTATCGGGGCCTAGCGCTGCGGCCTGTGACTCTCTGGGCCACATAGGGCGATGTGGTGAGCATCAGCATAGCGCTGTAGTTGATGGAGAACCGGAGCCGGTCGCCCTCTTTCGGAGGCCGTTCCATGGCCTCCACGTCCAATATCATGTGATCGCTGGAGGCTCCCAGGATCTCCACTCCAGGGTCCAGGGGCTCCAGGTAGTCAACTTGGACGTCTTGCCGTCCCACGGCGGCGATGGCCCGGAGGCGCTCGCCCCGGTCGTTGTAGGAGGGTAGGCCGCCGGTGGCGTCGTAGCCGATCTCGCCGATGGGCACGCTGGGCTTGATTCGGACCTCTACGATCTCGGCCTCCAGGTACATGGTGCGAGACCTGAGCCAGGAAAGGGAAGAGCCCGTGTTGGTGTCGTGGCCCAGCAGAATGGCCTCGCCGACCCGCAGGTTGTTGATCCCCGCCGGGACTTGGCCCTTTTCCAATAGCTCCAGCGTGGAGGTGGAGCCGCCGGAACAGGTGGGCAAGGGGCGGCCTATTTCCCGGGAGAGCTCGTCGCGGATCTTCACCAGAAATTCCAGCTTCTCCCTGGTGGGCAGCGTGGCGCCGTAGCATCCGAAGTTCACCGCCACGCCCTGGAGCTCCACCCAGCGGCATTTTTTCAACGCCTCGGCGAAAAGGGGCAATTCGTGGGGCCATAGGCCTTCCCGCAGGTCCCCCAGGTCAACCATGACCATAATTTTGTGGTGAATCCTGGCGGCGGCACAGCATTGTTCCAGCTTTTCCATCACCAGCAGCGACGACATCAGCGATCCGTCGGCCCAGCGGATCAGCTCCGGCAGCTGGCTCAACATGGGAATCCGTATCATGTAGAGGGGAGCCTTTACGCCGGCTTGGCGGAGCTTGACCAGGTTCTCGAGGCGGCTGTCGCCCAGAGAGTGACATCCCCCTTCGAGCATGGCGAAGGCTACCGGCGGTTGAGCCGACATGCCCTTGGTCACCGCCGTGACCGAAATGCCCTGGTGGGCGCAGCGGCGGCAGACCTCGAAAGCGTTGGCCGAAATGGCGTCCAGGTCTATGGACAGACGGGGCCAGGCCATGGCATCGCCTCCTTTCCTAGAGGGCTCCTAGATGGGGCCCAAAGACGGTTTCACTTCAGGGGCGGCTCGGCCAGATACAGGGCAGCGCCTTCGGGGATCTTGGACTGGGCCACCCAGATCCTGTAGGATCCGTCGATGTGCCTGGCCCATAGGGCTCCCGCCGCTTCGGAATTTCCGTCGGCAATATGGCGGTAGAGCTGTTCTCTGGTTTTAAGGCTCTCGTCAATGCGCCTCGTGATGACGGCGCGAACCACCCTGTAGCGGTCCAGCAGTTCCCGATGGGTCCAGATCAGGCTGGTGAGCCTGGAGGAGTGGGCCGCTTCGAAGAGGGCCCGATTGAACTTTCCGGCCAGGGGAACGTAGGCGTCGATGCACTTCGTCCCCGACAGGGTTTTGAGAATATACTGAGCCTGGTCCAGGACTTCGCGCATCGCCGCCAAGTCCTGATCGGTGCGCAGAAAGGCAGCGTACTGCACCGCCTCGGACTCCAGGGCCTTGCGGATTGCGAAGATCTGGACCAGCTCCAGAGGGCTCAGGCCTGTCACCACGTTGCCCTTCATGGGCGTTCTCTTGATCAGCCCCTCGGCCTCCAGTTTCTGGACGGCCTCTCGTACTGGAGTCCGGCTGATGCGGAACTCTTCGGCGATCTGGGAATCGGTGAAATGGGTCCCCGGCGCAAGCTGGCCCCGCACGATGGCGTCCCGCAGGTGCTCGTAGACCACTTCCCGGACGGGCTTAAATTTTATCTCCGGCACATTGGCCAACAGCGCCATTTTTGTCCCTCCCTATTGCCTCTGAATCTGGCCATTCCAAGAGGAGCGGCCTCGTTTGTTGGATACAACATACTCAGTGCATCATAGACCGTCCCGAGATCTTTGTAAAGCCCCGGGACCGGCCTGGGATCTGCTTTAATGGTGGATCACCGACGAAGCCTGCTGGATCCTTTCGATCACCTTGGCGCCCTGGCCGGTGTGGAAGAACTGGAAGGTGCTGGGCGGCACCGTGGAGGCTATGTCCTCCAGCTGGCCCAACCTGAGCTTTTCCCGGACCTCCGAGGCGCTGACGGCCCGGCCGCCCACTTCCCGTCGCGGGACTACGACGCAGCGCAGCCCCGCCTCGGCCAGAGCCTGCCCCATCACTCTGTTATAGGTGCCCGTCACCTGGCTGAAGGGCTCGTCGCCCACGTAGCGGGCCGAGATGTTCAGCCTCTCGGCTATGCGGAGAAAAATCTGGATGTCCAGCTTTGCCTGAGCCTCTGCTACCCGGTCGGAGTCCTTTATGAAGTAGGCCGGAAAGGTGGCCGAGGAGATCATGTAGTTCTCGGTGCGGTGCATCGATATATTGGCCAGGTGAGCCGAGCCGGCCTTGATCAGCTCCCAGCGGTAGGAGAAGGGCACCAGCGACGTGTCCTCGGAGACCACGAAGAGGTGGACCCAGCCGTTTTCAGCGGCGCAGCGCTCCACCAGGTATTGATGGCCCAGGGTGAAGGGGTTGGCGTTGAGCACCACCGCTGCCGAAGTCCCCGATTCGCGGCGGAAGGGCTCCAGCTTTTTCAGATAGGAGCTGAAACCGTCGCGGCGGTTCTCCAGAAAGGCCGCTAGGCCCTCGACTCGGCATATTTCGTAGAATCCCAGGTCCCTGAAAAGGGGCGTTTTGTCGCACTTGGTGTAGATGAAGAGATCGAAGACCCCCCGGCGGGCCTCTTGATCGATCAGGCGAGACACCACTCGGTTCATCAGCCCCTCGCCCTGGTAAGAGGAGTCCACGGCCAAGCACCGCAGGGTGTTTTTGAAAAAGGACCCCGTGGCCGCCAGCCTTTCACCATCGTAGAGCCCCAGGGTGTACTCTAAATTCTTGTCCCTTTCGATGCCCTCCTGCTGTAACAGCTCGTCGAGCTCTTTCAGCGCCCTGGCGTCGTCGTAGTAAATCCGGCGTTCCTCGTAGTCGTACATGGTCCCCTCCGTTCTCGAGGCGGAGGTTCTCGGGCGCTGGGCCCTCTCCAGCCTTTCCATCCATTTTAGCATAAGTCCCCAGCCACGACGGCGCCGCGGCGGGAGTGGGGCGCCGGGATAATATATCTGTACGAAGAGTTTTTCCCCGGAAAAATTCTCTAGTATGAAGTAACCTAACAGGATAGTCGGCATTGCGTGACCTGTGGAGGGCTGCGCTTTTTTGTTTTTGAGTTTATCCTTGAGTAAGGACGAAAGGAGCAACCATGAAGGAACTTATCGTGCTGGAGCAGGGCAGAGCCCTGAGTTTCATCTTTGAGGATCTGATGAAATACCACGGCTACGTCTTTTCGGGCGGAGTAGCCCACAGCTTCCAGCCCATGGCTAGGGCCTTTCCCCTTTTGAACGGCGGCGAACCTATGGAGCGCCGGGAAATCGAATTGGTCACGGCCATTACGGGACCCGGCGGCTGGGACGGCTTTGAGATGGTGACCCGCTGCGTTTCCGACGGCCGCTTTCACGTGGACAGCCGCCTTCCCGAAGCGGCTCAGGCTGAGGAAAGCCCTGGGGACGGCACTATTTCCGCTTTTCTTACCGCGGCGAATCGATGGTGGTGTCCCTCAGGCCCGGCATCGTACGGCAGGAGTTCCTGGACCTGGCCCGAAGGGATGACAAAACCGAGGAGGAGCAGCGGGCTCTGGGAGAGCTGCCGGTGAAAGCCGCTGCAAGGCCATAAGCTGTAAAACAAGCCCTTCCTGGAAGCGCTTCCAGGAAGGGCTTGTTTTGTGGGGCGGCAGGGTATTACTTGACCTTTCGAAGGCTGTCGATGATGGTGCCGTCGCGGAACTCCACGACACCCACGATCTTGTCCTCGAACTCCACCGGATCGGGCACGCCGGTGATCTTCTCCAGATTGGCCTTCAGCTCCTGGATGTCCACCACCGGCAGTTTTGCATCGGCGGCGGCGGCCAGCAGGTCCTCACGGCGGGGATTGATGCAGATTCCTCGCTCCGTTACGATGGCGTCGATGCACTCGCCGGGGGTGACCACCGTTTGCACCTGATCCCTGATGGAGGGCACGCCTTCGCGCATCGACGGGATGGTGATGATCGACAGTTTGGCCTCGGCGGCGGTGTCGCAGTGGCCCCCCGAAGCGCCCCGGAGCACACCGTCGTGGCCCGTCAGCACGTCCACGTTAAAGTCCACGTCCACGTCCAGGGCCGCCAGGATCACCACGTCCAGGTTGGTCACCACGGCGCCCTTGTTGAAGGGATTGGCGTACATTGAGGCGTCCATCTCGATGTGATTGGGGTTGTGGGCCACCGATTTGGTCACGGCGGCGTCGAAGCTCTGGACGTCGAAAAGGGCCTTGAAGAGCCCCTCTTCCAGCATGTCGGCCATATAGCCGGTGATGCCGCCGATGCCGAAGCCTCCGGTGATGTTGTGGGTCTTCATGTAGTCCTTGACGTATTTAGCCACCGCCAGGCTGGGCCCGCCGGCGCCCACCTGGAAGGAACAGCCCTCCACCAGCAGTTTAGAGGCCACCACCAGGTTAAAGGCGTTTTCGGCGATCCGCAGGTTCACGGGGTCCTTGGAGATCCGGGCCGATCCGGAAGCGATCTTCTTAGTGTCCCCCAGGGAGTCCACCACTACCACCTGATCCACCAGGTACTGGGGAATGGAGATCCTGGGCCGCAGGGGATATTCCACCAGGTTGTCGGTCACGGCGATGACGTGCTTGGCGTAGCGGGCGTCTTCCATGGCGTAGCCCAGGGTCCCACAGGCCGATGGGCCCATGGAGCCCGTCATGTTGCCCATTTTGTCGCAGGCTGGAGCGCCCAGGAAGGCCACGTCGATGTTGATCCGTCCCTCTTCGATGGCCCGTGCCCGTCCGCCGTGGCTGTGGATCATCACCGGGATCTCAAGCTCGCCCCGGGAGATGGCCTTGCCCACCTCGCCCCTTACGCCGGAGGTGTGGATTCGGGTGATCACGCCCTTGCGGATGTAGTCGGCCACGCAATTGTGGGCGTCGGTGAGGGAGCTGGGGGCCAGGGTCAGGCCCTTAATGCCAAGCTCGTCGATGGCTTTAAAGACCATGGGCAGCACCGCGTCGCCGTTGCGCAGATGGTGATGGAACGATACGGTCATGCCGCTTTCCAGGCCGCTCTTTTTGATGGCCTGCTTTAGGTCTTCGGTCACCTTGCTGTTAGTGGGGGCCGGGACTCGGTGGGGGAAGGCTTTAGGCGTCCAGATGTAGCTGCCGTCCTGCCGGGCGTGGGCTCCGGCGAAGGGAACCAGGGTTTCGGGAATGCCGTCGATCTGCGTAGGCACCACTCGGCCGATTGAGTTTTTGGTAAGCTGAATCATTCCGGTACCTCCATTCCAGAGATGCGGGCCAGCTCGATGACCCGCTGGGCCTGGGCGATGACTGGACCGTCCACCATTTTGCCGTCCAAGGCTATGACGCCCAGCCCCTGGGCCTGAGCTTCCTGGGCGGCCCGGACCACCCGGGCTGCCTTGACCACGTCCTTCTCGGCAGGTTTCCAGGCCTCGTGGATGATGGCTATCTGGGAGGGATGGATGGCGGCCTTGCCGGTAAAACCTAGGCCGGCGATGAGGCGGCTCTCGGCCAGAAGTCCTTCAGGGTCGTTCAGGTCCGTGAAGACCGTGTCGAAAGCCTCGATGCCGGCGGCGTGGGCCGCCAGGGCCACGTGGCTGCGTCCGTAGAGGAGCTCCACGCCTTCCTTGGTGCGCTTCACCCCCAGGTCGGCGGCCAGGTCTTGGCCTCCAAGGGTCAGTCCGGTGACGCGCTCGCAGGCCGTGGCGATGGCGTAGGCGTTCATCATGCCGTAGGCCGTCTCGATCATGGCGTGGATCTTCACGGTGCCTACCGGGATGCCGTTGGCCTCTTCCAGCTCGGCCATGCGCTTGTCGGCGGCCCGTATCAGATCGGGGTTCTCGCTCTTGGGCAGCCTCACGGCGTCGGGACAGGCCGGCACGATGGCCTCCAGGTCCTCTTGGAAGAACTCCGTGTCCTGGCCGTTGAGGCGGACGTACTTCTCGGTCCGACCGAAGTCCACGGACCGCAGGGCGTTGACCACCAAGTCCCGGGCGGCGTCCTTCTCGCTGAGGGCCACGGCGTCTTCCAGATCCAGCAGCACGCCGTCGGCCCCGTAGACGGCGCAGTTCTGGACCATGCCCGGATTGTTGCCGGGCATGTAGAGCATGGAGCGGCGGGGTCGGGGTATAATTCGCATCTCTTTTGCCTCCTAAAAACGGTAGCAGTTGCGTTCTAGTTCTAGTGGATAGTCCGATAGACCGGCGCTCCCCATCCTTTTTGCTGTGAAAACAAGCGCAAACATGAAGACAGGAAAAAACGGCGCCGCAGGCGACGGGATAACAGAGAAAACTCTGCCGAACAGGCTTGCTGAAAAAACTGTCCAAGACCGGGAGCCGGAGTCCGGAATTGGATCCAGGATATTTGACGCACAAACCATAATCGATTAATATAATAATCGCCGACAGTGGCTTTGTAAAGTAAGAGCTCTTTCCGGCTATCCCCTCTTAACGCCGGAGTAAAGGGGGATTGGGGCCGAAAAGGGCCGCTAAAGAGGAGTATTCCGCCTCGAGGATTTTTAGGGGACACTGTTGGATACAAAGAACAGGCTTAGGTGCGCTCTCGAGAGGCAAGGGTTGGGACGGTCCCTGCCGTCGGGTAGCTTTTGGATTGAGGAATTTTTGTTGTCCCTGTTGTCAATTTCGAGGAGGTTTTCTTCGTGAATATCCTAAAGCCCGTTATGGTCGGTTCCCTGGAGTCCAGCGACGTTCTGATCAGCCTGGCCCCTAGCGACGACGGCGCCCGCCACTTGGACGTGGAGAGCATTGTGATAAAGCAGTATGGCCGGCGGATCACCGCCGTGGCCAACGAGATTTTAGACGCTGCCGGCGTCAGCTCCGGCGTGATCCGCATTCAGGACCGGGGCGCCCTGGAGTGCACCCTTCGTGCCCGTCTCAAGACGGCCCTGGACAGAGAGGCGAAGGCCGCTGTATAGCCCTGTTCTGGACGCCAGAGAAGCCAGGTGGTACCGCCGGTTGGACCTCTCTGCCGGTGGAGCCCTGCTGACGCTGACGCTGAACGTGCCAGGCCCCAAAAAGGACGGCCAGCCCTGGGAATCGCTCCACCGCAAGGCCTGGGCCGAGGTCCTGGAATTTATGGATTGCCATGCCGTGGCTAGGCTCAAGGAAGAGCTATATCTCACCGCCGCCGGTCCCGAGGCCCATCTGCTCACCAGCCTGCCGGGCCGGGAATTGAAGGAATTGGCGGTCCGTTTTGAAGGCCTCACGCCCATAGGCCCCCTGCTGGACCTGGACGTGATGGAGCAAGGCCGCCCCTTGAGCCGGGAGGACCTGGGCCTTCCGCCCAGAAAGTGCTTCTGCTGCGATCAGCCCGCCAGGCTCTGCGCCGCTGCCCGCCGCCACAGCTTGGAAGAGGTGATGGCTGCCGCCCTGGCCATGGCCCGGTGCTGCGAGGGCCCTGGCTGATGGAGCTCTCCCAGGCGGCCTGGCTGGCCCGGACGGCTCTGGAAGAGGAAGTGTGCCTCTGGCCCAAGCCGGGACTGGTGACGCCTCGGGATCCAGGAGCCCACGACGACATGGACTGGTTTTCCTTTATGGCCAGTGCCGAGGCCCTGGAGCCCTATTTTCTGGCGGTGCTGCAGCTCGGCGCCTCTTCTAGCGCCATGGCCTTGGAGGAGCTCTGGAGCCGCCTGCGGCCTCTGGGCCTCTGGGGCGAAGAGCTCATGAAAGGGGCCGCCGGGGCCAACACCCACAAGGGAGCCCTTTTCTCCCTGGGAGTGCTCTGCTGCGCCCTGGGCCGCCTTTGGGCCCGGAAAGAGCCTTTAATCCCCGATAAAGTGGCCCTGGAAGGGGCCTCGATCTGCCGCGGCATAGTGTCGCGGGAGCTGGCTCCCTTGAAAGCCCAGCGCCCCCGGAGAATCACCGCAGGCCAGAGGTTTTACCTTCTTTACGGCTTTAAGGGGATCCGCGGCGAGGCCGAGAGGGGCTTCCCGTCGGTGCTGGCCGCCCTGGGGTTTTGGCGAAGCCTGGAGGGCCGCCTGTCCAGGCGGGAACAGCTGGTCCAGACCTTGCTTTTCCTGATGACATTTGTGGAGGACACCAACGTGCTGTCCCGCTGCGGCTTGGAAGGCCTTAGGGAGCTGCAGGGCCGCTCACGGCAGGTCTTGGCCCTGGGAGGCTTGACCACCCAGGAGGGCCGCCTGGCCCTGGCGGCCATGGAAAGGCCTTTCCTGGAGCGCCGGATGAGCCCCGGAGGCTGCGCCGACTTGCTGGCGCTGGCCATTTTTTTGGACTCCTTAACGTGGCAGGAGCTCCCCGCCCTGGAGCCCCCCGAAAAAACGCAATAAACGTAAGAAAAGAGCCCTGGAAGCTTTGAGGCTTCCAGGGCTCTTTTGTACGGTCTTGCGGCGAGGTCACTTAGAGGCCTTGTCCAGGTGGGTGTCGAACCAATGGGAGATCTCCCGGAGCCGGGCCAGGCGGTTGCGGGGGCGGCCCGAGCGGCTCAGCTCGTGGTTTTCGCCCTTAAAGAGGCAGAGCTTGCACTCCACTCCCAGGACCTTCATGGCCGTGAACATCTGGAAGGCCTGGTCCATCTCGCAGCGGTAGTCCTGGTCGGACTGGATCAGCAGCAGCGGCGTCTTGGCGTTGGCGGCGTGCTTCAGCGGCGAGTCCTCCCAGGGTTGTTCCACCTTATTCCAGGGCGTGCCCAGGTGCTGGTCCTCCACGTAGTAGTAGCCGATGTCGCAGCTGCCGAACTTGGAGACCCAGTTGCTGATGCT
>CAZNRB010000056.1:0-3848 GCA_964575405.1 uncultured Synergistaceae bacterium
GTAAAGGTCTGGTTCACTGGAACTCAGGGGAAACGTGGGGGCGGCGGCGCTCCCACGCTGGGAATAGTGGGCAGGCTGGGCGGCATCGGAGCTAGGCCCGATCGGATCGGCTTAGTTTCCGATGGCGATGGTGCTGTGGCTGCTGTAGCTATCGCTATGAAGCTGGGCGATATGGCACGGCGAGGTGACCAACTCAAGGGCGATGTCTTCGTGTCCACCCATATCTGCCCCGACGCCCCGACGCGCCCACACGATCCCGTTCCCTTCATGGGATCGCCCATCAACATGACCATTGCTAACCGCGAGGAGATCACCGAAGAGCTCGACGGAGTGCTCTCCATCGATACTACCCGGGGAAATAGGATCATCAACCGACGGGGCTTCGCTATTTCTCCCACCGTCAAGGAGGGATGGATTCTGCGAACCAGCGAGGACCTGCTGGAGCTCATGGCCTATGTCACCGGAAGGATGCCTGCTGTTTTCCCCTTGACCATGCAGGACATCACGCCCTACGGCAACGGCCTTTATCACCTCAACAGTATTCTCCAGCCCTGCACGGCTACCAAGGCACCGGTAGTGGGCGTGGCGCTGACTTCAGAGACCATGGTGCCGGGCTGTGGTACCGGAGCCTCCCAGGTGACCGACATTGAGGAGACCGTGAGATTCTCCATCGAAGTGGCCAAGGCCTTTGGCGAGGGAAAATGCGCTTTCTACGATCCCGAGGAATACCAGCTTTGTCTGGACCGCTACGGCTCTATGGCCCATCTCCAGGGAATGGGGAATCTGCCTCCAGCCGATCCACAGGCCTGATAGTTTGTGGGAAAGGTTATCTTTCCGGGGGGGTCTTTGGGAAATTAAGGAGAGTCGAAAAAACTATGAAAAGGACTTTATGGGTTCTTGGAATCATCCTGGGCTTGTCTGTACTGCCAGCCCTGGCGGAGCAGGACACCATCGTAGTTGCCCGCAACGGTGACGCCCGAACTTTGGATGTCCACGGTACCAACGAGAATATGTCCTATGTAGTGATGTCTCAGATCTATGAGCCTTTAGTTATCCTGGATGAGAATCGCGAGCTGGCGCCCTGTCTGGCCGAGCGCTGGGAAATTCTCGATGATGTCACCTACAAATTCTACCTTAAAAAAGGCGTCAAGTTTCATAATGGCGAGGAGCTGACCGCTGAGGACGTGGTGTTCACCCTTAAACGGGCGACGGAACCACAATTTTCGGCGGTGAAACTTTACGGCGACTTCATCGATCCCGACGGCTTTGAGATTATCGATCCCTACACTGTGATAGTCCGCAGCCGAGAGCCTAACGCCGTCTTTTTATTCTCTTTGCGGCAGGCCTTTGCCCACATCATGAATAAAAAGGCCGTGGAAGAGGCCGGGGAGAGCTATGGGAACCATCCCGTTGGGACCGGTCCGTTTAAATTCGTGGAGTGGCTCAGGGCAGAGCGGATAGTGCTGGAACGGTTCGAAGACTACCACGGGGAGAAGCCCTCTTTTAAGCGGTTAATTCACCGCGTTATTCCAGAGGACGCCAGCCGGGTAATCGAGCTGGAAACCGGAAAGGTGGATCTGATCTTTGAAGTCCCCACCAACGAAGCAGCCCGGTTAGATAACGATCAGACCAGCGTGATCCATGCACCGGGAGTCAGAATGGTCTATTACGGTTTTAACACCCAAAAGGGCCCGCTGAAAGACCCAAAAGTCCGCCAAGCCCTTGCCCTGGCTATCGACAGCGAGGGTATTGCTGCTAACGTCTACGACGATACGGCTCAGCCCTTAAGCGGTCCCTTCCCCAGTTACGTGCGCTACGCTTTGGACCAGCCGCCTCGTCCCTATGATCCCCAAAAAGCCAGGGAGTTGCTCAAGGAAGCAGGCTATCCCGACGGTTTTTCGATGAACCTATATACCACCGACAGCAAGGATTTTCAGGATATCGCTGTAATTATCCAGGCCCAGCTACTGGAGATTGGCGTGGATGCGGAAATTCAAATTCTCGATCGGGCGGTGTTGAACGAAGCCTACAAGAGGAACGATCACGACTCATTTATCGGCAGCTGGATGCAACTCACGCCGGATCCTCACTTCTTCATGAATGGCCCCTTTCATTCCCGCTACATCGGTAGCAGCAACTATTCCGGCCTAAATGATCCTGAGGTGGATCGGCTCCTCGATCTCGGGGTTAGCACCATGGATCCGGAAAAGAGGGCGCCTATTTACGGGGAGCTTTGGAATCGAGTCAACGAGCTCTGCCCCTGGGTTTATATTGGCCTGCCTGATACGCTTTTCGCTAAGAACAAGAATCTCAAGGGCACTGAAAACCTGGAAAAACTAATCCATTACCGTTTCAAGGACCTTCACTATTGACTCTACTTTGAGGGAGGTTTGAACTATGGCTCTGAGAATAGGCGCTGTCACTATTGGGCAGGCCCCTAGAGTGGATATAACTCCCGATCTTAAGGCCCTTCTTGGGCCCGAAGTTGAGCTGGTCGAGGCAGGAGCCCTGGACGGTCTTTCCATGGATCAGATCGCAGCCATGGCTCCCGAAGCCGGGGATTACGTGTTGGCCACACGGCTTGCCGACGGGACGGCGGTACAGATTTCTGAGCGGACAGTGGAGCCGCTGCTGAGAGGGAAAATTACCGGCCTTTTCGAGGCAGGCATCGCCACGGTCTTGCTGCTGTGCACCGGGGAATTCCCCAATTTCCCCGACCAAGGCCTGCTGCTGCGGCCTCAGAGGATGCTGTTCAACGCCGTCGCAGCCGTGGCGGAAGGGCGAAAATTGGGGGTTATGATGCCTTCGTCCGATCAGTTGGAGCAGTCCCAATCCCGCTGGAAGAGGCTAAGCGATCAGGTGATGTCTGTCGGGGCATCGCCCTATGTCCACCCGGAAGAGTCGATTCCCAAGGCAGCGGAACAGCTCGTGGCGTGGGGGGCCGATGTTGCCATTATGGACTGCATGGGGTACAGTCTGGCCATGAAGGCCCAGGTCCGATCAATCCTCGGCAAGCCGGTCATCCTGGGCCGGAGCGTGGCAGCGAGGATGTTGGCCGAACTGATTTAGTTCGGTCCCGCCGTAGGGAATTTTTCAGAAAAGGGGAAGAGCCCAGGCCCTTCCCCTTTTTGATCTAGACATGAAGGAGTGCTGTTTTTATGGATCTTATCGCAGCAGCTAAGGGAGTTTTGGAGACCAATATGGGCCTTAAGCCCGGGGAACGGCTGTTGGTGCTCTGTGACCGCACCACCGAGAAGATCGGCAACAGCCTTTTTGCCGCGGGGGAAGAGCTGGGCGCCAAGGCTCTGAAGATTTTCATGCCCCTGATGGAACGCAATGGCATGGAGCCCGATGAGGCGGTGGCTTTCGCCATGGAACACGCCGACGTAGTGGTGGCTCCACTGGGCGCGTCGATCACCCACACCCAGGCCCGCAAGAGGGCTGCCGCCGCGGGTGCTCGAATTGCCACCATGCCACGGATCACCGAAGACATGTTCTTCCAAGGTCCTATTACGGCTGACTACGACCAGGTGGCCGGCCTGACCCTGAAGGTCACATCCCTGCTGGACCAGGCCGAAAGAGCGGAGCTGATCACCGGCCCCGAAGGACAGTACCGCCTTACCATGTCCCTGCAAGGCCGGAAGGGGGTGGCCAGCACCGGCGTTTATAAGGAGCCGGGCCAGTCGGGGAATCTTCCCTCAGGAGAGGGCTATATCGCTCCGCTGGAAGGTAGCGCCGAAGGCCAGGTTTGGATCGATGGTTCCTTTGTGGGCTTTGGAATCCTGGCCAGTCCCCTGTTGCTGACCTTCGAAAAGGGCCTTATGGTCAGGGCCGAGGGCGCCTGTGGG
>CAZNRB010000056.1:3948-10310 GCA_964575405.1 uncultured Synergistaceae bacterium
CTCTTGGTTTCCGATGGAGCGGTGCACCTTCCATAGCGAAGCGATATCTTTGCATTTCGTCATGCTTGATTATCGGTAAATGCAAAAACTTTTTAATGGGATCACCTTGACAGCTTTTTTTGTGAATAGTATAGTTAACGCAATTAGACGTCCAGGGTGCAGGGAAGTCCGGTGAGAATCCGGCACGGATCCGCCACTGTGTACCCGTCGAGGCGGCTCTTTTTCTTGAAGTCGCCGATAGGGGAAGCCAGGAACCGGCCTGGGGACGGGAGCACGGGAACCTGCGAGATCTCGGGAAAACCGATGAGGCCGTCCGAGCTTGCTTTGGCGTCGTTCGCGACTCTTTCGGGGGAGATTTCGGTTCATTTGCTTGTGGCCTAAAGCTTGTAGTCTAAGCCCCTTGGTGAAGTTCGGGCCGATTCCCTCGGTGGACCAAAGGCTTCGCTACCCTCACGGGCTTTTCGAAAGGCCCGGAGACGTCTTCTCGGCTTTGTAAGAACTTTTAGGAGGACTGCCTTTCAGCGGTGGTCCTTCTTTGTTTTTGTATATAATTGGGATAATTAATCCCTTCCCATTGGTTCCAGGCATTTCGGCGGCTCGCCAGAGCCCCCGTCGGGTGCGATTGCCCTCTATAGTTGTTATCTTCCGAGAAAGGGTGTTTTCATGAAGTCTGAACATCAGGAACATGGGGTTCCCATCCCCCCGGTGGCGTTCGACGAGTTTCCCCTGCCCGACTACGATCAGTGGAAAGCCGAGGCCGAGGCGGCCCTGAAGGGTGCTCCCTTCGACAAGAGGATGTTCACCCCCACCTACGAGGGGATCCAGCTGGAGCCGATCTACACCGCCGATTGCGTCAAGGACCTGGCGGAACACCAGGGTTTCCCCGGCTCCGGGCCTTACCTGCGGGACAGTCGGTCCGGCGGCTATCTGAGCCGGGTTTGGCACATCGCCCAGGGCTGCTCGGTTATGGACCCGGTCCAGGCCAACGCTGAAATCCTCCAGGGCCTGAAAAAGGGCGCCACCGCCGTCAACCTAGAGCTGAACCACGGCGTCCTATGGGGCTCCGACGAGCCCTGCCAGGAAGGGCGGGGCATCTGCCTGGCCGATCAGGCCGATTTCGACGATCTTCTCAGGGGAGTAGACCTCAAGACCTATCCCATCTACGGTGCCTGTGGCGCTTCGGTGGCTCCTATGCAGGGTCTTTTGGCCGGTTGGATCCAGAGGAATGGCGTGGATCCCAAGGACCTAAAGGGCGCTCTTGGCGGCGATCCTCTGGCGGCGTTGGCCCAGGATGGCTCGCTGCCCTGCGGGCTTGACAAGCTCTATGACGAGATGGCTTCGTCGATCCGCTGGGCCGACGCCTGGGCTCCGGAGCTGAAGACGGTGCTGATCCGCGGCGACGTCTACGGAGCCGCCGGCGCCAGTGCCGTCCAGGAGTCGGCTTGTGTCCTGGCTTCGGCTATCGCCGTGATCCGGGCCATGGCAGAGCGGGGAATCAGCCTCAAGGTAGTCTGTGCCCATATGGCCTTCTCGGTCTCCCTGGGGGCCAACTTCTTCATGGAGATCGCCCGGCTCCGGTCGCTGCGTTCCCTCTGGGCCCACGTGGTCCAGGCCTTTGGCGGCGACGAGGAGGATCAGAAAATTCACCTCTTCGCCAGGACTTCCTCCTTTACCACCACGGCCTACGATCCCTATGTGAACGTCCTGCGGGCCATCACCCAGGCCTTTTCGGGCGTCCTTGGCGGTGTGGAAGCCCTGTCGGTGGGCTGCTTCGACGAAGCGGTCCGGCCCGCTTCGGAACAGGCCCGGCGCATCGCCAGAAACCAGCAGATCATGCTGCAGACCGAGTTCGACCTGCTCCAGCCGGTGGATCCTGCCGGCGGGTCCTGGTATGTCGAGGCCCTGACCCATCAGACTGCCGCGAAGACCTGGGAAATGGTGCAGTCCATCGAGGCGGCCGGAGGCATGGCCAAGGCGCTAGAGGCTGGCACCGTCCAGTCGGAGATCGCCAAGGTGCTGCAGCAGCGCTTCAAAAAGCTGGCCAACCGCTCTGACAGGGCTGTGGGAAGCAACATGTACGCCAACACCCTGGAGACGCCGCTGGACCAGGAGCCCTTTGACTTCGAGGCCTTCGCCGCCTCCCGAGCTAAGGCCTTGAAGGCTCGCCGCAGCAGCGCCGACGACGACGCGGTGAAGGCGGCGCTGGGCCAGATCGGCCAGGGCTGCCTGTTCTGCGCCCTGTCGGCGGCCTTTGAAGCCGGGGCCACTCTGGCGGAGGTGCGCAACGTCTTGAACGGCGACAGCGTCTCGGAGTTCAGCCTAGAGCCCATGGCCGCCCATCGCTGGACCGAACAGTTCGAGGCCTTGCGGAAGCGCACCGAGGACTATCGCGCCCGCACCGGGAGCAACGTCAAGGTCTTCCTGGCCAACATGGGCCCCATCCCCCAGCATAAGGGCAGAGCCGATTTCAGCACCGGCTTTATGGAAGTAGCCAACTTCGAAGTGCTGAAAAACGACGGATTCCCCACGGTAGAGGAAGCAGCCTCCGCCGCCCTGGCCTCGGGGGCCGACGTGGCGGTGATCTGTTCCACCGACGCCACCTATCCCGAGATAGTGCCCCCCCTGGCCAAGGCCATCAAGGCCAGCAACGGAGCCATGAAGGTCTTCCTGGCCGGAGCCCCCGCGGCGGAACACAAGGAAAGCTATCTGGAAGCGGGCGTGGACGAATTTATCCACGTCAAGGCCGACTGTCTGGCGATCCTGACGGAAATCCAGAAGAACAGGGGGATGTTTTAACCATGACCGCCAATCCCGATTTCACCACCATGGCCCTTCCCGAAGGCCTTTCTAAAACCGCCCAGGACCGCCAGGCCTGGGCCCAGAGGCTGAGCCAGGAGACCGGCAAGACCCTGGAAGAGCTGTGCCACCACACCATGGAGCAGGTCGACGTGGCGCCGCTCTACACTGCCCAGGACTACGATTCCATGAACCATCTGGGCTACATGGCCGGGTTGCCGCCATTCCTTAGGGGGCCCTATCCCACTATGTATGTCACCAGGCCTTGGACGGTGCGGCAGTACGCTGGGTTCTCCACCGCCGAGGAGAGCAACGCCTTCTATCGCCGCAATCTGGCCGCCGGCCAAAAGGGCCTTTCCATCGCCTTTGACCTGGCCACCCACCGGGGCTACGACTCGGACCACCCCAGGGTAGTGGGCGACGTGGGCAAGGCCGGCGTGGCAGTGGACTCCATTTTGGACATGGAGATCCTCTTCTCGGGGATTCCCCTGGACCAGATGTCGGTGTCCATGACCATGAACGGCGCCGTGCTGCCCGTCATGGCTTTCTACATCGTGGCGGCCCAGGAGCAGGGCGTGGACAAGTCGGTGCTGACCGGTACCATCCAGAACGACATTCTCAAGGAGTTCATGGTCCGCAACACCTACATCTACCCGCCGGCGGCGTCGATGCGGATCATTGGCGACATCTTTGCCTATACCGCCCGGAACATGCCCAAGTTCAACTGCATCAGCATCTCGGGCTATCATATCCAGGAAGCTGGCGCCACCGCTGATATCGAGCTTGGCTATACCCTGGCCGATGGCCTGGAGTACATCCGCACCGGCATCGCCGCGGGGCTCCAGATCGACGATTTCGCTCCCCGGCTGTCCTTCTTCTGGGGCATTGGCAAGAGCTACTTCATGGAAGTGGCCAAGATGCGGGCCGCCCGCATGCTCTGGGCCAAGATCGTCAAGGGCTTTAACCCCAAGAACCCCAAGTCCATGGCCCTGCGGACCCACTGCCAGACCTCGGGATGGAGCCTCACCGCCCAGGATCCTTTCAACAACGTCTCCCGGACCTGCATCGAGGCTATGGCCGCCGCACTGGGACACACCCAGTCGCTGCACACCAACGCCCTGGACGAGGCCATCGCTCTCCCCACGGACTTCTCGGCCCGGATCGCCCGGAACACCCAGCTCTACATCCAGGACGAGACCAGCGTCTGCAAGGTCATCGACCCCTGGGGAGGCTCCTACTACGTGGAGGCCCTGACCGACGAGATGATCCGCCGGGCCTGGGCCCACATCCAGGAAGTGGAGTCCCTGGGCGGCATGGCCAAGGCCATCGACACTGGGCTGCCTAAGATGCGCATCGAAGAGGCCGCTGCCCGCCGTCAGGCCCGGATTGACTCGGGCAAGGAAAAGATCGTGGGCATCAACGCCTATCCCTTGGACAAGGAAGATCCCCTGGACATCCTGGACGTAGACAACACCGCCGTGCGCCAGGCCCAGATTGAGCGGCTGGCCAAGCTCCGGGCCAACCGAGACCAAGAAAAGGTGGAATACTGGTTGGACGCCATCACCAAATCCGTAGAAACCGGCGAGGGCAACCTGTTGGAGCTGTCGGTGGAAGCCGCCCGGGCCCGGGCGTCGCTGGGTGAGATCTCCTACGCTGTCGAGAAGGTCTGCGGCCGCCACAAGGCCGTGATCCGCTCCATCTCCGGCGTCTACAGCAGCGAGTTCGCTGACGACGAGGTGATCGCCGAGGTCCGCAGGATGACCGACGACTTCGAGCAGCGCGAAGGCCGCCGTCCCCGCATCATGGTGGCAAAAATGGGTCAGGACGGCCACGACCGAGGCGCCAAGGTGGTGGCCACGGCCTACGCCGACATGGGCTTTGACGTGGACGTGGGGCCCCTGTTCCAAACTCCTGCCGAGACGGCCCAGGACGCCGTGGACAACGACGTCCACATCGTGGGCATGAGCTCCCTGGCGGCAGGCCATAGGACTCTGCTGCCCCAGCTGGTGGAGGAGCTGGAAAAGCGGGGCCGCGGCGACATCATGGTGGTTGTGGGCGGAGTGATCCCGCCCCAGGACTATCAGTTCCTCTATGATCACGGCGCGGCGGCCATTTTCGGCCCCGGCACGGTGATCCCCGCGGCCGCCAGGGAGATGCTGAAGCTGCTGAATCAGCGCCTGGCTGAAGCCGAGTAAACGGCGCCGGTTTCTTTCCCGAGAGGGGAGCGCCGGAGGCCTTTGGGAGCGTCCCGCTGGGGCCGCTCCCTTTTTTCTTCTTTTCTTCGCCGCCCGCCGTGGTACACTTACCCGAAGGGGGGAGTGCGCCCTCTTTCAAAGAGGACCGCTAGGGCTGCGCACCCTGAGAAGGAATCGCCCCCGAAAGGAGCAAAATCGTGAATTCCTCTAACGGCACCTATAAACCCCAATGGACGCCCAGCAACGGTGGCGCGGCCTTCGCCGGCTTTGTGACACCCAAGGCCACCGCCAGCGGTGCCCCCAAGGCCCAGGCCTTGCAGCCCCAGAGGGCTAAATTGTCCATCGACGACTACGCCCAAGGGGTGCTGGCCGGTGATCGGATGATACTGTCCCGGGCCATCACCCTGATCGAGAGCAACGCCGCCAAGCACTTCGACGCCGGCCAAGAGCTGATCCAAAAACTTTTGCCCCACACCGGCAAGGCCATGCGTATCGGCATCACCGGCGTGCCCGGCGCTGGCAAGAGCACCTTGATCGAAGCCCTGGGATGCTGGCTCTGCGACGGGGGCCACAAAGTGGCGGTGTTGGCCGTGGATCCCAGCAGCACTGTCACCCGAGGCAGCATCTTGGGCGACAAGACCCGCATGGAGAAGCTGTCCCGCCATCCCCAAGCCTTTATACGCCCGTCTCCGTCGGGGGGGACTCTGGGCGGCGTGAGCCGCAAGAGCCGGGAGACCCTGCTGCTGGTTGAGGCCGCCGGCTTCGATGTGGTGCTGGTGGAGACCGTAGGCGTGGGCCAGAGTGAGACCACGGTGCGCAACATGGTGGACTACTTCCTGCTGGTAGCCCTGACCGGCGCCGGCGACGAGCTCCAGGGCATCAAAAAGGGCATTATGGAACTGGCCGACTCCATCCTGGTCAACAAGGCCGATGGCGATAACCGGACCAGGGCACTGGCGGCGCGGGCTGATTTCGACCAAATGCTCCACTACCTGCGCCCCGCCACCGAAGGCTGGCTCAGCAGGGCCTACGCCTGTTCGGCCCTGACAGGCCAAGGCATCCCCGAGATCTGGGCCGTAGCCGAGGACTTTTTCAAAAACGTAAAAGCCTCGGGGGTCTTCGAAAAGCGGCGGCAGGAACAGACGCTGAGGTGGATCCGAGACATGGCCGACGAGCATCTCCACAACCTCATCGCCCAGAACGAGACCATCCAGACCGCACGAAAGGAGATCGAGGCCCAGGCCAGCGCCGGCGCCATCGCCCCGACTCTGGCGGCGCGGCGGCTTATCGAGGTGATGGAACGGACCCTCTTCTCCGGGGAGCCCCAGCAGAAGCGATAATCCCAGCAAAACACAAAAATGCCAGGGGAGC
>CAZNRB010000057.1:0-1360 GCA_964575405.1 uncultured Synergistaceae bacterium
GCCTGGGCAGCCCTTTCCAGTCCGTCGGGGAAGGGGAAAAAGGCATCCGAGGCCATGACGGCCCCCTTGGCCTTTTCTCCGGCCTGGGTGGCGGCGAAGTCAACGGCGTAAAGGCGGCTGCAGAAGCCCATGCCGATGCCCACAGTCTGGCCGTCCTTGACCATGGCCACAGCGTTGCTCTTGGAGATGGCAGCGGTCTTCCAGGCCAGGATCAGATCGTCCCAGAGGTCGGGCCTGGGGGCGCCGATCCACTGTCCCTTGGCCTGGTCCGGCAGAGGGGGCAGCTGGTCGCTCTGGGAGAGGATGCCGCACCAGGTGGAGGTCATCTGGTGATCCAAGACCCTGCCGCCCTGCCAGGCCATGACTCGCAGAGCTTTGCGCTTTTCCTGGAGCAACGCCAGAGCGTCGTCGTCGATGGAAGGGCACAGCAGCACTTCGGTGAAATGCTTGCTGATCTCGCTGGCACAGGCCAGGTCGATATGGCGAGTGACGCCTACGATGCCGCCGTAGGCCGATACGGGGTCGCAGGCCATGGCTCTGTCGTAGGCCTCGGCGACAGAAGCCCCCACTGCCATGCCGCAGGGCGTGGTGTGCTTGATCACCACGGCGCCGACGTCGCTCTGGAGCAAGGCAGTGGCACGCATGGCCGCGTCCAGGTCCAGAATGTTGTTGTAGGAAAGCTCCTTGCCGGCCAGCTGGCGCACCGGCGAGTCCGATAAGGGCGGCAGGTAGAGGCTGGCCTCTTGGTGAGGGTTTTCGCCGTAGCGTAGCTTCTGGGCCCGAGTCAGGGCTAAATTGATGCCCTGATCGGGAAGGTCCGCGCCCATCTCCCGGCTCAGTCCCTGGCCGATGACGGCGTCGTAGCGAGCCGTGGAGGCGAAAGCCTTGAGGCAGAGGCGCTGACGGCTTTCGGAGCTGAGGTCGCCGTTGGCTTCCAGCTCATCCATCACCGCTCCGTAGTCGTCGGGATCGGTGATGACCATGACGTGGCGGTAGTTCTTGGCTGCTGCTCGGATCAGCGAGACGCCGCCGATGTCGATGTTCTCGATCAGCTCGTCCAACCCGGCGCCGCTGCGGGCGGTCTTCTCGAAGGGATAGAGGTTGCAGACTACCATATCCACGGGATCGATATGGTGTTTTTCCAGATCGGCCCAGTCCGAGTCCAGGTCCCGCCGGGCCAGGATGCCGCCAAACACCGCGGGGTGAAGGGTCTTGACCCGGCCGCCCAGAATGGGAGGAAAGGACGTGACGTCGGCCACCTCGGTGACCTCCAGGCCGGCTTCGCCCAGCGCCTTGGCGGTGCCGGAGCTGGAGACGATCTTCCAGCCCAAGGTGGTCAGCCGCCGGGCCAGGTCCAGGA
>CAZNRB010000057.1:1460-10014 GCA_964575405.1 uncultured Synergistaceae bacterium
TAGAGGCGATGCTCCAGGCTGTGGATTTTGGCCTCGAAGCTTTCCAGGCTGTCCTGGGGCTCCCGCCGGAGGGACTGCTGGAGCAAAATAGGGCCGTGGTCCATCTCCTGGTCCACCAGGTGGACGGTGACGCCGCTTTCCCGTTGGCCGCTTTCCCAGAAGTCCCTGATGCCGTGGGCACCGGGGAACTGGGGCAACAGCGAGGGGTGGATATTGAGGATTCGATCGCTGTGGTGTTTCACGAACCTAGGCGATAGAAGCCGCATAAACCCCGCCAACACCAGCAGGTCCAGGTCGTGGACCTGCCAAAGCTCTTCCAGTCGGGCCTCGCCGGCCTCCCGTCCTTCGGAATAGGGCAGCAGGAAGACCGGGAGCCCGGCCTCGCTGGCCAGCTGAAGCCCCGCCGCCGAGGCCCTGTCGGAGGCCACAAAGGCCACCGTCATGGGATGGCCTTCCGCGGCGTTTTGCCGGATCAGGGCGGCCATGTTGGAGCCCCGGCCGGAGATCAGAATGGCGATCTTCATGGGGGCGTCAGATTACTCGGCCGATCTGCCGGGGCTCCTCGCCCAGGGAGGTCAGCAGATCCATGACAGCGACGATGTCCTGGGGTGCCACGATAAAGGCGAAGCCTATGCCCAGGTTGAAGACCCGGCGCATCTCCGATTCCTCCACGCCCTTGGAGGCGATGAGATCGAAAAGAGCCGGCCGCTGCCAGGCGCCGTAGTCGATGGAGCAGCGCCAGGGCTTGGGGATGACCCGGTTGATGTTTTCCTCCATGCCGCCGCCGGTGATATGGGCCATGGCGCGGACCTTTCCGGTGGCCGCGGCGGCCAGAGCCTGGGGGACGTAGAGCCTGGTGGGCTTCAGCAAGGACTGGCCAAGGGTTTCGCCTTCGAAGGGGCCGGGCTTTTCCAGGTCCTGGGCGATCTCTTGGGCCAGGGCAGTGCGCACCAGGGTGTAGCCGTTGCTGTGGATACCCGAACTGGGAAGGCCGATGATGACATCGCCCTGGGATACCTTGGAGCCGTCGATGACCTCTGATTCCTTAAGGGCTCCCACGGCGAAGCCTGCCAGATCCATGGCCTCGGGGCCGTAGACACCGGGCATCTCGGCGGTCTCCCCGCCCAGGAGGGCGCAGCCGCAGTAAGAACAGGCCTGGGCTATCGAACGGATCACCGGGGCCATAACGGCTTCGTTCAGGGCTCCGCAGGCGATGTAGTCCAGGAAGAACAGGGGCTTGGCCCCGCAGGTGACCAGGTCGTTGACGTTCATGGCCACCAGGTCCTGGCCCAGTCCGTCGTAGATCCCTGTGGCCCGGGCCAACTCGACTTTGGTCCCCACGCCGTCGCAACAGCCGGCGATGAGCTGATCGCCGCCCAGCCGGAAGAGGCCACTGAAGCCGCCGATGCCTCCCAAAACCCGGGGATCCTCGGGCTTTTGGGCCAGAATAGACTTGATGGTGGCCACCCAATTATCGCCGCCGGCGATGTCTACGCCGGCCTGCTTATAGGTCAAGTTGCTCATATTCCTCTTCCTCCATGTAGTGACCGTCGAAACAGGCGGTGCAGAGCTGGTCGGCGGGAAGGCCGATGGAGCGAACCAGGGCTTCCTTGGTCAAGTAGGTCAGGGAATCGACGCAGAGCCGCTGGACCAGGTCGTCCCCCGAGAGCTGGGCGGCGATCAGCTCCTCCCGGCTGGGGGTGTCGATGCCGTAGTAGCAGGGATAGGCCACCGGGGGGCTGGAGATGCAGAAGTGGACGGACTTGGCGCCGCAGTGATGCCGCAGTAGCTGAGCCACCTTGGTGGAGGTGGTACCTCTGACGATGGAATCGTCTACCACCGCCAGGTCCTTGCCTCGGATCAGGCTGCCCATGGGGTTCAGCTTTTTCAGTACCCCCAACTCCCGGACCCGTTGGGTGGGCTCGATGAAGGTGCGGCCGGAATAGCGGTTGCGGACTATGGCCGACTGGTAGGGGACCTTCGATTCCTCGGCAAAGCCCAGAGCGGCGATGGTGCCGCTGTCGGGCATACCCGTCACCAGACTGGCGTTGCAGTCGCCGCAGCATCGGGCCAGCTCTCGGCCCATGGCCTTGCGGGTCTCGTAGACCGAGATGCCGTCGATGATGCTGTCGGGCCTGGCGAAGTAGACGTACTCAAAGGAGCAGTGGTAGCAGCGCTTAGGCTTGTGGGGAATCCGCAGGCTGTGAAGGCCCTGGCCGTCGATGATCAAGATCTCGCCGGGCTCGATGTCCCGGACGGGCTCGGCAGCCAACAGGTCTAGGGCGCAGCTTTCCGAGACCACGTAATAGATATCGTCGCGGCGCCCCAGGATCAGGGGCCGAAATCCCCAGGGGTCCCGGACGGCGATAAGCCGGTCCTGGTGGAGCAGCACGAAGGAATAGGCCCCCTTCAGCCGCCGCAGGGCGTCGGTCAGAGCGTCCAGGAAGGGCTTGTGGCCCTGGTGGGTGATCAGGTGAAGCAGCACCTCGGTGTCGGAGTTGGAATGGAAGATGGCGCCGCGGTTTTCCAGCAGGCTTCGCAGGCTTTCGGCGTTGGTGATGTTGCCGTTGTGGGCCACGGCGAAGGACCCCCTGGAGGAGGAGCTGGCCGTCAAGGGCTGGGCGTTGTTGATTCCCGATCCGCCGGCGGTGGAGTAGCGCACGTGTCCGATGGCGGAGTGACAGGAGATCTGGCTGAGCTCGTTCTGGTCCAGGGCCACGTGGACCAGGCCGCTGTTTTTGATGCTGCGGATCTCACTGGTATCGGCGGTCCAGGCCACGCCAGCGGCCTCTTGGCCGCGGTGCTGCAGGGCGTAGAGGCCCAGGTAGATCTCCTCCAGAAGCCGGGAGTTCCTGGAGGAGTAGGCTCCGATGATGCCGCACATATCTAGCGCCTCCAGGCAGCGCGGAGCTCTTCCACCGACGGCCCTCGACGGCCCCCGGCGGCAAGGCAATCCCCGCCGACGGTGCCCAGTTCCAGCACCGGCACGGAGCTCCAAAGGTCCCGGAAGGCCTGGCCATCCTGGGGAGATACCGCGTAGATCGCCGCGATGGCCCCCTCGCCGAAGAGCTTCTCCACGGCGGCGTCGATAAGCTCTAGCGTCGCACCCAAACCGCTGTCGATGGCCTCCTTGGCCAGGGCCGTCATGAGGCCGCCGCCCATCAGAGGCCTGGCGCTGTGGACCAGTTCCGACCGGGCAGCCCGAAGCGCGGCGTCGTTAAAGGCCCGTTCCTGCTCGGGCCTGAAGGCCATGGGACGGCCGGCGAAGCCGCCGCCGAAACGGCGCTGGTAGGCGCTGGCGGCCAGAGTTCCCTCGTTCCAGCCCACCAGGAAGATCCTGTCGCCCTCCTGCCAACGTCCGGAATAGATCAGGTGCCGGGGCTGGTCGACGGTGGCCACCACGCCGATCAACGGCGTGGGAAGGATCGCCGTGGCGCTGGTCTCGTTGTAGAGGCTCACGTTGCCGGAGACCACCGGACAATCCAGAGCCCGGCAGGCCTCGGCCATCCCTTCAACGCAACGGGACAGCGTCCAATAGTGTTCTGGCTCTTCCGGCGACGGGAAGTTCAAGCAGTTGGTCATGCCGCAGATCTCGGCGCCGGCCACCGACAGGGCCCGGCAGGATCGGGCCACTAGGTTGGCCGTGGCCCGCTGGGGATCCAGTTGGCATCCCCAGGGATCGGCTTCCATGCTGACGGCGCAAAGCCGCTCGGTCTCGGCGATGCGAAATACGCTGACGGTCGAGCCGGGACCGACCACGGTGTTGTGCTGGACCATGGAGTCGTATTTGACGTAAATCGACGACTTATCGTGGAGGTTGGGGTCCAACAAGAGCTCCAGCAAAGCCTCGCCGGGGCACTGGGGAGCCGAGATCTCCAGGGGCCTTTCCCAGAGGCTTTCCAGGTCGGGGCGCCGCTCGGGCCAGTCGATGGCCGGGCAGTCGCTGCCGATGGTGCTGGCGGGGATGTCGGCGACACATTGGCCCTTCCAGTAGATCCTATAGTGATCTCCCTCTTCGGTCTGGCCGATGACGGTGGCGTCGAGGTCCCATTTCTCGGCAATGGCCATAACCTCGGCGATCTTGTGGGGTTCCACCACCAGCAGCATCCGTTCCTGGGACTCCGACAGGGCGATCTCCCAGGGCTCCATGTCGGCAGCCCGAAGGGGGACCTTATCGAAGTCCAGGCTCATGGCCACGCCGCTTTTGGCGGCCACCTCCGAGGACGAGGACAGGATCCCGGCGGCGCCCATGTCCTGCATAGACACGAAAAGCCCCGCCTCGCTCATTTCCAGGCAGGCCTCGGTGAGCAGCTTTTCTACGAAGGGGTCGCCGATCTGAATCGAGGGCAGGCTCTTTTTGGAGTCGTCGTCGAGCTCCACTGAGGCGAAGGCCGCACCGGCGATGCCGTCGCGCCCCGTCTTGGAACCCAGCAGGATCACGGCCTGGCCGGGCTTAGCCGTCTGGGAGCTGACGATCCTGTCGGCTTTGACGACGCCCAGGGTCATGGCGTTCACCAGGGGATTGCCCTCATAGGAAGGGTCGTAATAGGTCTTTCCGCCGATGGTGGGCACTCCGATGCAGTTTCCGTAGTCGCCGACGCCCTTGACGATGCCGTCGTGAACCGGGCTCTGGGGAGAGCCGAAGAAAAGCCCGTCCAGCGATGCCACAGGGCGGGCCCCCAGGGCCAAAATGTCCCGGATGATCCCGCCCACACCGGTGGCCGCTCCCTGGTAGGGCGCCACCGCCGAGGGGTGGTTGTGGCTTTCGACTTTGAAGGCTACGCCCAGGCCCTGGCCTCCGTCGACGATGCCGGCGTTCTCGCCGGGCCCCATCAGGACGCGATCCCCCCGGGTGGGTAGCAGCTTCAACAGCCTGCGGGTGGACTTGTAGCTGCAGTGCTCCGACCACATGACGCCCATGATCCGCAGTTCCAGGTCGTTGGGCTCCCTTCCCAGGGTCTCCTTCAGCGAAAGGTATTCGGACTCCCGAAGGCCCGCTTCCCGGTAGTTCATCGATTGCCTCCCTTTTCAAGCCATCTTCCTATGGAGGTCCACATGGCGCATCCGTCGGTGCCGCCCAGCAGGGCGTCGCTGTAGCGTTCGGGGTGGGGCATCATGCCCAGCACGTTGCCCCTCTCGTTGACGATTCCCGCGATGTTGTGAAGGGCTCCGTTGGGGTTGGACTCCGGCGTCGCGTTGCCCTGGTCGTCGCAGTAGCGAAAGACCACCTGTCCCCGGTCCTCGATGCGGGCCAATGTCTCGGCATCGCAGACGAAGCGGCCCTCGTTGTGGGCGATGGGAATGGTCAGCACCTGACCGGCCCGATAGTTCAGTGTAAAGGCCAGGTCATCCCGCTCGGCCCGGATGGTCACGGCTTTGCATACGAAGTGAAGGCAGTCGTTCTGGAGCAGGGCACCGGGAAGCATGTGGGTCTCCGTCAGCACCTGAAAGCCGTTGCAGATCCCCAGCACTAAGCCGCCCCGGTCGGCGTGGGCCCGGACGGCCTTCATGGCCGCCGAGGTGGCGGCCATGGCCCCGCAGCGCAGATAATCGCCGTAGGAAAAGCCGCCGGGGAGCACCACCAGATCGGTGCCGGCCGGGAGCTGGGGGGCCTTGTGCCAAGCCCGGACCACCTCGGTGCCGGTGACGGCCTCGATGGCGCTGATCACGTCTTGGTCGCAGTTGCTGCCCGGGAAGACGACGACGGCGGTCTTCATGACCTAGGGGCCTCCAGCTCCAGGGTGTACTCCTCGATGATGGGGTTCACCAGCAGGTCCTCGCACATGGACCGGGCCTTGGCGCGGGCTTCTTCTTCCGAGGTGGCTTCCACTTCGATGTGGATGTACTTGCCCACCCGCAGGTCCTCCAGTTGATGGCCCAGAGTCTTCAACGAGGCGGCCACGGCCTTGCCCTGGGTGTCCAAAATGCCCTCTTTGAGGAAGATCAGCAAACGCAGTCCGTAGCGCATCAGTCCATACCCCTTTCGTTGAGGCGACGCCAGATCTCCTGGTAGGCCCCCAGCACGTCCCCCAGGTCCTTGCGGAACCGGTCCTTGTCCAGATGATCGCCGGTGGACTTGTCCCAGAGCCGGCAGGTGTCGGGGGTGATCTCGTCGGCCAACAGGACCTGGCCCTGGTCGTCGCGGCCGAACTCCAGCTTGAAGTCCACCAGTTGGACTCCCACGGAGTCGAACAGCGCTGTCAATTCCCGGTTCACTTCTCCTGTGAGCTGGAGGATGCGGTCCACTTCGGCCTGGGTAGCCCAGCCGAAGGCCACAGCGTGGTCGGGATAGACCAGGGGATCGTCCAGGGCGTCGCTTTTGTAGCTGAACTCGTGAAGGGGTTTTTCGAAGCGAATTCCCTCGTCGATGCCGTAACGGCGGCACAGCGACCCCGTGGAGATGTTGCGGGTGATGGTCTCTAGAGGGATGATCTGGACCCGCTTGACCAGCTGGTGGGTGTCGTCGATCTGACGGATAAAGTGGCTGGACAGGCCCCTTTTGGCCAGGTAGGTGAAAAGCCACGAGGTGATGCAGTTGTTCAGGCGGCCCTTTCCCTCCTGCTCGTCCTTTTTCTTGCCGTTCAGGGCCGTGAGGGAGTTCTTGTACTCCACCAGCAAGACCTGTGGGTCCTCGGTGGCGAAGATCTTCTTGGCTTTTCCTTCGTAGAGCAGTTTCGACGATTCCATGAAACAGCGCACCTCCAGGTGGTATGAAAGATATCTACGCTGACATTATTCTATTTGCTGGAATAAAAGTCAAGTACTTAAATTTCTCGCGGCCCATTCCCTTTTCGTGAAACCCCACCATAGGCGGCGAAGATTTTTTTGCTTAAAGGCGCAGGGAAAAAGCTAAAAGGGGAAAAAGCCGAGAAAATGAGGCCTGAGGAAGTTCTTTGAAAATAGGCGTAGAAGAGGAGCTGATCATCCTTCCTTTTTTCTTGGAATGTCAGTAAAATTAGACTGGTGGTTTGGGGCTTTGAACCGAGAGGCCAAATCAGATATACTATACCGCTGAATTTATCTTGAAACTGGGATGGCCTGTCCTGGGGAATTTTTCTGCCGATAGTAAACTCGGAAAGGAACGGTGCGGTCTGTGACCACAGAACTCCATAGAATCCGGAATTTTTCCATTATCGCCCATATCGACCACGGCAAGTCTACCATCGCCGATCGGCTGCTGGAGGCCACTAAAACCATCGAGAAGCGAAACATGAAGGCCCAGGTGTTGGACAACCTAGAGCTCGAACGGGAACGGGGCATTACCATCAAGTCGGTGCCTGTACGGATGGCCTACCGAGGTCAGGACGGCCAAGACTACGTGCTGAACCTGATCGATACTCCTGGCCACGTGGATTTTGGCTACGAAGTATCCCGTTCACTGGCGGCCTGTGAAGGCGCTTTGCTGGTGGTAGACGCCAGCCAAGGCGTCCAGGCCCAGACGCTGGCCAACGCCTACAAGGCCTTTGATCTGGACCTGGCGATACTGCCGGTGCTCAACAAGATAGACCTGCCGTCGGCCAGGCCCGAGGAAATCCGGCGCGAAATAGAAGACGTGGTGGGCATCGACGCTTCCAATGCCGTGGCCTGCAGTGCCAAGGAGGGCCTTGGAATCGCCGAGATTCTGGAACAGATCGTGGCCCAAGTGCCGCCGCCTCGGGGCGACGTCCAGAAGCCCCTTCAGGCCCTTATCTTCGACGCCGTTTACGACAACTACCGAGGCATCGTCTGCTATATCAGAATGGTAAACGGCCGGATTCGAAGCGGCGATTCGGTGCGTTTCATGGCCACTGGAGTAAAGTACCAGGTCGAAGAAGTGGGAGTCTTTACACCCGGCTGGACGCCGGTGGAGGACCTGGGAGCCGGCGAAGTGGGCTATTTTACGGCCAGCATCAAGAGTCTCGACGAGGCCCAGGTGGGCGACACGGTGACCTCGGCCGATAACCCGGCTTCGGAGCCTCTGCCGGGCTACCAGGCTGTAAAGCCTGTGGTCTACTGCGGTTTCTATCCCGAGGACCGCGACGACTTCCCGGAATTGCGGGAAGCCCTGGAGAAGCTTAAGCTCAACGACAGCTCCATCAATTTCGAGCCCGAGACCTCCACGGCTCTGGGGTTCGGCTTTCGTTGCGGTTTTTTGGGGCTCCTGCACATGGACATATCCCACGAACGGCTGGAACGGGAGTTCGGCGTCCAGTTAGTGGCCACGGCGCCCAACGTGGTCTATCGAATAGTGAAAAAAAACGGCGAAGTCCTGGAGGCCCACAGGCCTGTGGATTTTCCGACGGAAGGAGAGATTGCCGAGGTCCAGGAGCCTATGATCCGGCTGACGGTCTACGTGCCTACTGAATTCGTCGGCAAGGTCATGCAGCTCTGCCAGGACAAACGGGGCACCTTCGTGGCCATGGACTACATTACTCCCGAGCGGACCAGGCTGACTTACGATCTGCCGCTGGCGGAGTTCATAGTGGAGTTCTACGACCGGCTGCAATCCAGCACCCGCGGATACGCCTCGCTGGACTACGAGCACACGGGCTTTAAGGCCTCCGACTTGGTCAAG
>CAZNRB010000058.1:0-9875 GCA_964575405.1 uncultured Synergistaceae bacterium
ACCATCGACTCGGGAGAGCAGTCGCCCTTGCGGAAGTCCTCCACCACCTGGAGCCTCTTGACAATCTTGCGGCGCTTCTGGCCCGTGGTCTCGGAGAGCTCCTCCCGAAGCTCCTGCTCTAGGTGGGGAATGTCCAGGGCCCGCAGGATCTCCTTGACGCCTTCGGCACCGATGCCGGCCTTGAACTTCTTGTCGTAGCCCCGGCAGAGCCTCTGCTCCCTATCCAGGACGATGTCGGCCTCCGTGAAGGGAGAGTCTCCACCTTCAATGACCAGATAGCAGGGGTCCTCTACGACCACCACTTCGGGCTGAGCCGTGAACCGGTCGGGATATTTTTTGCTGAACAGGGCGTATTCGCTGGCGGAGAGGACGCTCCCCTTGGAAAAGGGGAGACGGGTAACCGAAGTCACCACAAATCCGTCCTGGCTGCCCGATTTCGCTCTATCGAGCTCCAAGGCCACTCCCTGAGCCCGCAGCTTTTCGGCCTGCTCCAGGGTGACGATGGACCCCGGAGCGGCCATTTCCCTGTCGGAGGAGTTCATGACCATCCAGGCCTCTTCGACGGCGAAGAGCTCTTCGCCGTAGCCAGCTCTGTATCTGAGCACCTGGCTTTCGGCGATCACGTCCCCTTCGGCAAGGGGGATGTCCTCGATGGTCAGGATGCGGAAGGCCTCTTCGGCGCGGAATTTCGGGTCGTAGTGGCTGTGGACCCGCACTTCAGTCTCCGATATGATGTCGTCCTTTTGGGCCAGGTCGGGACGGCGGCCCTCGATGACCACTTTATAAGCCGCCTCGCGCTTGCGCACCGGGGCGAAGTAGATCACCTTTTCCAGCATCTTGGTGGGCGTGCCCAGCAGCAGACTCAGCCGGCTGGGGATGCCCCGGAGGTACCAGATGTGGACCACCGGTGCGGCCAGCTCTATGTGGCCCATGCGCTCCCGGCGGACCCGGTTGTCAGTGACCTCCACGCCGCAGCGATCGCAGACCACGCCCTTAAACTTGGGGCCGCTTTTTTTGTACTTGCCGCAGGCGCATTCGTAGCTTTTAGTTGGGCCGAAAATGCGCTCGCAAAAGAGACCGTCCCTCTCGGGGCGGAGCGTTCGATAGTTGATGGTCTCAGGCTTTTTCACCTCTCCGTGGGAGAGTGCGCGAATCTGGTCGGGATTGGCAAGGCGAACTCGGACCCCTGCGATCTCTCGGCTGGCCATCTACTATTCAACTCCCTTCGTATCGTCAAAATCGTCGCCTAACTTCGGAAGAAAGTCCTCGTCCAGGGACTCCTCTTCGCCGTCGAAAGCTAGATCCTCCGGCATTATCTCCTCTTCGGCGCCTTCAGGCCCCTGGGAGTCCACGCCTTTGTCGGAGTCCTGGAAATCGGCGCTGTCCTGGAAGCCGTCGCCGGAGTCTTGGGCGCCCTCCTCCTCGAACCCTGCGGCGCCCGACAGATCCCTGGCGGAGATGGAATCGATGTCCGAGGGCCTTCTGGGGCCTTCGTCATCATCGTCGTCGATCACCAGAGGGCCCGAGGTGCCATCGCTGTAGGCTATCTCAACCGTCAGGCCCAGCCCCTCAAGCTCCTTGACCAGCACCTTGAAGCTCTCGGGCACGCCGGGCTTGGTCAAGTTCTGGCCCTTGATGATCCGCTCGTAGGTCTTCAGGCGCCCCCGGATGTCGTCGGACTTGACCGTCAGCATCTCCTGGAGCACGTGGGCGGCTCCGTAGCCCTGGAGGGCCCAGACTTCCATCTCGCCGAAGCGCTGGCCGCCGAACTGGGCCTTGCCGCCCAGCGGCTGCTGGGTGACCAGGGAGTAGGGGCCGGTGGAACGGGCGTGGATCTTGTCGTCCACCAGATGGTGCAGCTTGAGGAAGTAAACGTAGCCGACGGTAACGGGGTTGTCAAACCGCTGGCCGGTGCGGCCGTCGTAGAGCCAGCTCTTGCCGGTCTCGTTCAGACCGGCCTGGCGCAGCAGGTCCTGAATGTCCTTTTCGTTGGCGCCGTTGAAGATGGGGGTGGCCACCTTCCAGCCCAACGTCTTGGCTGCGTAGCCCAGATGGACCTCCAGCACCTGGCCGATGTTCATACGAGAGGGCACGCCCAGGGGGTTCAGCACGATGTCCAGCGGGGTGCCGTCGGGCAGGAAGGGCATATCCTCCTGGGGCAGGATGCGGGACACCACGCCCTTGTTGCCGTGGCGGCCGGCCATCTTGTCGCCCACGCCGATCTTGCGCTTCTGGACGATATACACCCGCACGCACATGCTGACGCCGGGGTTGAGCTCGTCGCCGTTCTCCCGGGTGAACACCTTGACGTCCTGGATGATGCCGGACATGCCGTGGGGCACCTTCAGGGAGGTGTCCCGGACCTCCCGGGCCTTCTCGCCGAAGATGGCCCGGAGCAGCCGCTCCTCTGCGGTCAGGTCGGTCTCCCCCTTGGGGGTGACCTTGCCCACCAGGATGTCCCCGGCGGTGACCTCGGCGCCCACCCGGATGATGCCCCGCTCGTCCAGGTCCTTCAGGGCGTCCTCGCCCACGTTGGGGATGTCCCGGGTGATCTCCTCGGGGCCCAGCTTGGTGTCCCGGGAGTCGATCTCGTACTCCTCGATGTGGATCGAGGAATAGTAGTCCTCCTTGACCAGTCTCTCGCTCAGCAGGATGGCGTCCTCGTAGTTGTAGCCCTCCCAGGGCACGAAGGCAACCAAGACGTTGCGGCCCAGGGCCAATTCGCCGTTATCCACTGACTGGCCGTCGGCCAGCACTTCGCCGACTTCCACCCGCTGGCCCAGTTCCACCTTGGGGCGCTGATGGATTATGGTGCCCTGGTTGGACCGCAGGAACTTCTCCATGGCATAGGTCCCTATAGTTCCCTGGTCGGTCCTGATCTCGATGCGGTCCGAGTCCACGTAGGACACCGTGCCCTTTACCCCGCTGACGATGCAGCATCCCGAGTCCAGGGCCACTCGAGCCTCGATGCCGGTGCCCACCCAGGGGGCTTCGGGGATCAGCAGCGGCACGGCCTGGCGCTGCATGTTAGAGCCCATCAGGGCCCGGTTGGCGTCGTCATGCTCCAGGAAGGGGATCAGAGCCGCCGAGGCCGACACGACCTGCCGGGACGACACGTCCAAAAAGTCGATCCGCTCCGGCGGAACCTCTACTATGATGCCCTTGTAGCGGGCGTAGACCTGGGGCTCCGTCAACTTGCCCGTCTCGGGGTCAAAGGGCGTGTTGGCCCGGCCCACGTAGTAGGAGTCCTCCTCGTCGGCGGCCAAAAGCACCACGTCCTGGGGATCCATGGAGACCACGCCGTTTTTGACGGGACGCCGGGGCGTGATCAAAAATCCGTACTCGTTCACCGTGGCGTAGGTGGCCAGCGACGTGACCAGGCCGATGTTGGGGCCTTCGGGCGTCTCGATGGGGCAGATACGGCCGTAGTGGGTGTAGTGCACGTCCCGGGCCTCGAAACCGGCCCGCTCGCGGCTCAGCCCCCCTGGGCCCAGGGCCGACAAGCGGCGGCGGTGGGTCAATTCCGAGAGGGGGTTGTTCTGGTCCATGAACTGGGAAAGCTGCCCAGAGCCGAAGAACTCCCGCAGCGCCGCGGCGATGGGCCGCACGTTGATCAGGTCCCGGGCCATGGCCTTGCTCAGGTCCGCCACGGTAGTCATACGCTCCCGGGCGATGCGCTCCATCCGGAGCATGCCGATGCGGATCTGAGACTGAAGCAGCTCCCCTACGGACCTGACCCGGCGGTTGCCCAGGTGGTCGATGTCGTCGGTGTGCTCCTCCCCCACCTCGGGGAACTCCACGTCCTCCCGCTGCTCCACCGTGTCCCTGAGGGCCACCAGGCCCTTGACGATGCGGATCAGGTCCTCCAGGGTCAGCAGGCTCTCGGACTGAGGGATCTTAAGGCCCAGACGGCGGTTCATCTTGTAGCGCCCCACCCGGCCCAGAGTGTACCGGCGGGGATCGAAGAACAGGCTGTCGAAGTACTCCCTGGCGTTTTCGATCCGCGCCGGCTCGTTGGGCCTCATGCGGCGGAAGATCTCGATCAGGGCCTCGTCGGCGCTGTTGGTGCTATCCCTTTCCAGGGAAGCGGCTATCATGGCACAGCCGTTCCAGGTCCGGACCTTGGTCCTGCCCAGGTCCCAGAGGATCTCCAGCCGGTCCTTGTCGAGCCGTTCACCGCGGCGGATCAGGGCGACGCCGTTTCGGTCCAGGATGTCCTCGGCCAGCAGCCGGCCTGCGGCCTCTTCCTCTACTATGTCGAGCTCTTCCTCAACGGCTCCAAAGGCCTTCAGCAGCTCTTCGTTCTCGCTGAGGCCGAAGGCCTTCAGCAACAGCGTGCCGGGGAGCTTTTTGCGGTTGTCGATGTTCACCGACAGCTGATCGTTGGCCATGACGAACTCCAACCAGGCCCCCCGCTCGGGGATGATCTTGGCCGAGTAGTTCTCCACGCCCGACGTGCCGGACTCGGACTTGAAGTACACGCCAGCGGACCGGGCCAGCTGGTTCACCACCACCCGCTCAGTGCCGTTGATGATAAAGGTGCCCCGCTCGGTCATCACCGGGAAGTCGCCCAGGTAGATCTCCTCTTCCTTTATTTCCCTGGTCTTGCGGTTCACCAGCCGGATGGTGGCCCGGATGGGACGGTGCCAGGTGCAGTCCCGCTGCTTGGCCTCGCTCTGGGCCATCGAGGGCTCGTCGATGCTGTAGCTCACGAACTCCAGAGCGAAGGAGCCGTCGTAGCTCTCGATGGGGAAAATCTCCTCCAGAAGCTCCTGGAGCCCTATGGAATCCCGCTTGGCAGGGTCCAGGCCTTCCTGGAAGAAGCTCCTGTAGGAACTTCGCTGGACCTCCACCATGTCGGGGATATCCACCAGATCCCTGGCCTGGCCGAAGGTCAGGCGTTTCCTGTCTTTGCTCACCGGTACGAATTGAGCCATTGGGCTGACGACCTCCCTGTTAGTCTACAAAGGTGCTCTAGGACTTTAAAGCATCGGCAAACCGCCAAAGGCCCTGCTCCGCCTGAGGAGGGGCCGTGAATCGACTGAAAAGACAAAAGAGGGCTGCACTATGTCACAGACATAATGCAGCCCTCGCGCATTGCGTAGAAGACCATCTTAAAAAGATGGTGCCCGAGGGGAGACTCGAACTCCCACAGGCTCGCGCCCACTAGAACCTGAATCTAGCGCGTCTACCAATTCCGCCACCCGGGCATTTCTCAATCATGGAGGTTATTATACTCCAGCACAGGGAGCCATGCAAGCCCGAATCTCTATTTCTCTTTTGGCCCAAGGGGAGGCCTGCCGCCGCCCAATCCAGTAAAGCGAAAACGAAAAAAGCCCGCTCTCGATAGAGCAGGCCTTATTCTCGATGGTGCCCGAGGGGAGACTCGAACTCCCACAGGCTCGCGCCCACTAGAACCTGAATCTAGCGCGTCTACCAATTCCGCCACCCGGGCATTTCGCTGGACATCGAAAAGCATTATATCCCATAGAAATCGCTTTTGCAACCCCGACGGAGAAGTTTTTCCCCACTACACCAGCCTGGTAGCGAAAGAAGTCTTTTGATCTGACCGGGCAGGGAATTTCACAATTTTACCAAAGCCCAGGAGCGCTAATAAATTCTCTAAGGAACAGAATGGGCGCTCCTATTTCGTTAAAGTTTTATGGCATAATAGATCAGCAGAACTTTTGTCCAGCCCAACGAACGGAGGTAGTCGACCATGAATCCCCTGATCCTTCAACGGGAACAGACCTTTTTTGCGCTAGTGGATATACAGGAACGGCTTATGCCCGCCATGTACCAGGGCGGCCAGGTGGTCCAGGAAGCCCGGCGGCTGGTGGAGGTGGCCAAAGCCCTGGCCATCCCGGTGGTCGTCACGGAGCAGTACCCCAAGGGACTGGGAAGGACAGTAGAGCCTTTGTTGGAGATTTTGCCGCCGGAGACCCCTTTTATCGCCAAAACCGACTTCTGCTGCTTCAACGCCGAGGGCTTCGAGGCCGCGGTGGAGGCCACCGGGCGCCGCCAGGTGGTGCTCTTCGGCGTGGAAAGCCACATCTGCATTTTCAACACCGCCATGGCCTTCCTCAGCAAGGGCTACGACACCGTGGTGGTAACCGAGGCCTGCAGCAGCCGCAACCCCGATCACCAGCGGATGGCCATGGAGACGCTGCGCCATGCCGGAGCCGCCGTGGTGCCCTTGGAAACGGCGGCCTATCAGGTCATGGGCAGGGCCGGCACCCCGGAGTTCAAGGCCCTGTTGCCGCTGTTCAAGTAGCTGTGCCTTCGGAGATCCTCTTTCTCGGCACCGCTGGGACCCGCTTCGTCATGATCCGCCAGATCCGGGCCAGCGGCGGCCTGTGGTTTCGAAGCCCTGAACTGAACTTCGCCATAGACCCAGGCCCGGGGGCTCTGGCCCACGCCTGCGAGCACCTGGCATTGACAGATCCTGAAAAGCTCGACGCCGTGTTGCTGACCCACCGCCACATCGACCACAGCTCCGACGTGAACGTGATGGTAGAGGCCATGACAGGTGGAGGCCGCACTCCCCGGGGCGCCGTATACATGCCCGACGACGCCTTAGACGGCGGCGAGCCGGTGCTTTACGGCTATTTGAGAGCTCGCTTCGACCAGGTCCATCGCTGGTCCCAGGGCCCCCAACAGCTGGGCCCCCTCAAAATCAATGCCCTGGCGTTGGATCACGGGATCGAGTGCTGGGCCCTGCGCTTTTCCGGCGGCGGCCTGGAGGATTGGGGATTCTTGAGCGACGGACGGTACTTTCCGGCCATAGGGGAGTTCTTCGAGGGCTGTCACACGGTGATAGCCGACGTGACCCTGCTGGATAGGGTCCAGTGGATCCCCCATCTCTGCGCCGGCGACGTGCCTATCCTGGCCCAGAGGGCGGGCTTAAAGCGGCTGGTGATGACCCACCTAGGAATGAAAATCCTGGACTACGGTCCCGAGAAGCTGGCCCGGGAGCTGAGCACCGGCCGGTGCCAGGTCCTGGCCGCTAGAGACGGAATGAGGCTGCCCCTCCAGGGGCGCCAGGAAGGGGAGACCAAAGATGTCGCTGATTGACAGGGAAAAGGCCTTGGCCCTTCACCGCCGGGCCAAGGGAAAGATCAAGCTGTCGCCCACGATCAACGTCCAGCGCCGGGAGGATATCGCCATGGCTTATATAGAAGGCGGAGCCTTCGCCGTCGAGGAGGTCTACCGTCACAGGGAACTCCTTTACGACCTGACGGGCAAGGCCAATCGCATCGCCGTGGTCAGCGACGGCACGGCCGTGCTGGGCCTGGGCAATCGGGGCCCCGAAGCGGCGCTGCCCATGATCGAGGGAAAGTGCCTGCTCTACAAGAAACTGGGCGACATCGACGCCATTCCGCTCTGCGTGGACTGCCACGATTTCGATAGCCTCAGCACCCTATGCCGGTCCCTGGCGCCTACCTTTGGCGCCGTGGTGATCGAGGACATAAAAAGCCCCATGGACTTCGAGCTGGTAAGCAGCCTGAAGGACTCCATGGCCGTGCCGCTGCTCTCCGACGACATGGAGAGCACCTCCGTGGTAGTGCTGGGTGGATTGCTGAACGCCTCCAAAATGGTGGAAAAGGACCTCCGGGCAATGAAGGTGCTGATCCTGGGAAGCGGCACCGCTGGCCTTGGCGCGGCGGAATTGCTCCACCACTACGGGGTAAGGGACATCGTGATGGCCCATTCCACAGGGATATTGAACAGCCAAGAGCCGAACCTGAAAGAGCCCGAAAGGCGGCAATTGCAGTGGCTGAACCCCCGTGGGATCCAGGGATCTATAGCCGAGGCCATAGCGGGCGCCGACGCCGTGGTGGGCCTCACCGGCGCGCCCGATATATTGACAAGGGATCACGTGCTCTCCATGGCCCCCCGGCCCATCGTCTTCGCCCTGGGCCGTCCGGTGCCGGAGATCGCTCTGGAGGAAGCCCTGGCTGCTGGCGCCGCCGTGGCGGCCACCAGCTACATCATGCACCCCAATTGCCTGCCCAACTTGCTGGTGTTCCCAGGCATCACCAGGGGGCTGCTGGACGTCCGGGCCAAGGGCATCAACCACCAGGTGCTCATAGCGGCGGCCCAGGAGTTGGCCTCGCTAGTGGACCACCGGCGGCTGCGGCGGGACAACTTCGTGCCCTATATTTTCTCCGACGAGACCACGCCTCGCATCGCCGAAGTGGTGGCCCAAAGCTGCATCGCCCAGGGCTTGGCCAAGCTGGAGCTTCCGCCCCGGCAGGTCTACGACCAGACCTGGAAGCGGCTCTACGGCCGCAAAGGCCAGTGGTCTTAAGGCCCTAAAGCACCCTAAAGGACCCGATCGCGGCAAAACAAAAGCTCCCCCGATGGACTGACGATGCCAGGCTATGTGAATCTGGGCGTTGCTTCCATCGGGGGAGCTGACTCGTATTGTAATCCAGGGGAACTAGGGCCGCAATGCCGGAGGGCACAAAAACTGCCCCACAGGAGCCTCGGCGGGCATTCTCCCGGCTTGGGACGAGGCGGCGATTTCCAAAGCCCTCTAAACAAAGACAAAGGATCCCGCTGGCTTGACGAATCCAGGCTATGTCTGCCTGGGCGTGATCACCAACGGGATCCTGGGGGCATTGTAAAAGCTGGTGCTCCGGGAGTCAACAGGGGCTTGGCGGTCTAGCAGGGCTACAGCATTTACTTTTTTCGTTTGACATGGTAGAAGAGAGTCACGGTAATAATAATAAGCCAAGGTGGTGAGGTGTAATGAACAATACTCCTTCTTCTCCTCGTAGCCCCAGAGACCTCTTCAACTATTATCTGTTAATGATTGCTTGGACAATTTTACTTGGCATATTCTTGCCTGCGTTAATAGCAGCCATTAATGGCGAATATCAAAATTTAATTCAATATTTAATTGCCTTTGCTGTAATTATAATTATAGTTGTAGTTGTTAAGAAGGGATGGCCTCAGATAATAGTAGTTGTTAAGAAGGAATGGCCTCAGATAATAAAGGATCCCTTTTTTGTTACTTCTAGCAGTTTTCTTTTGCTGATATATACACAATTATCTAAAAATTTTGGTGTTGACAGCTATGGATCCTCTGGTTCCGATTTGGCGATATGTGCCGCAATAATCGCTGCATTTGCAACGATATACAATGTTCAGCGCACGTCAAAACAGGAATTGACCAAGAACCGCCAAGATTGGATTACAACTGTGCGTCTTGAAACGGCGAAAATAATTTCAACATTTGACCTTTTAAAATATGCTCTGCTAAATGGCGCAAAACGAGATGAAATTATATCAAAAAGCAAATCATTGCTTGAAAGCTGCAACAAAGTGCGTATGTTCATGAACCCATCCGACACGATTGCCCCTATAATTATCGCTCAGTTAGACGCTATTGTAAATTATTGCAATATTTTGCTTAACTGGCAAGATACCAGTAAAATCAGCATAATCCAGTCAATACATCAAATCAACTTGCACAAATCGTTAATGCCATGGGTTCAAGTTTTGTTGAAAGTAGAATGGGAGCGCGTAAAAGACGTTTTAGAATCAAAAGAAGAAACGTCTGATGGATTTTACTCAAAAGACGTGTACGAGCATGAATGGAGCAAGGGTAAATTAGAGGAATATGGCATCAAAGTGCAAAAAAATACGAGCGATATTATTAAAGTGCCAAAAAATACGAGCGATATTATTAATGAGCTGTTTCCAGGCTTTAAGTTTTGCGATGGAGATGAAAAGGGCATTAAAGAAAAATTGGAGAAATTGGGAATTATAAATACAAACTAGAAGAAACACAAAGATACAGTATGGTGACGAAAATGGCTGAGAGCCAGAACACGGAATGGAAAAGCACGTGGAAAGACGAATATCTC
>CAZNRB010000059.1:0-9837 GCA_964575405.1 uncultured Synergistaceae bacterium
CGCGGCGGCGAAGAGGGCACTATCCGCAAAAACCTCATCGAGCAGAACCACATAGACGCCATAATCGGCCTTCCCGCCAATATCTTTTTCGGCACCGGCATCCCCACGATCATCATGGTGCTGAAGCAAGCCCGGCAGGACACCGGCGTGCTGATAATCGACGCCTCCAAAGGCTTTGAGAAAACCGGCAAAAACAACGCCCTGCGGGCCTGCGACATAAAGCGCATTGCCGACACCGTGGCAGCCCGCCAAAGCGTGCCCAAGTACTCCCGCCTTGTAACCCGCGACGAAATCCGCGCCAACGAATACAACTTAAACATCCCCCGCTATGTGGACTCCTCCGAAAAGGGCGAAAGCTGGGACATCTATTCCTTGATGTTCGGCGGCGTGCCTGAGGACGAACTTGAGGCCCTTGGCGAATACTGGCGGGCCTTCCCGAACTTGAAAGAGTCTTTATTTGAAAACGACGGCTCCCGGCTGAGCCTCAAGGTGGGAAACCTGAAGGAAGCCCTTTTGTCCCATCCCGGCGTGGCCGCCTTCAAAGAGCGCTACAACAACGCCTTCGCCGGATTTGACGAATATCTTTACGACAGGCTGATAGGCCAGATGGCGGAAGTAAACCCCGCCCAGGAAGAAAACGCGATAAGCGGCCATATCTTCAGCCGCCTTGCCGCAATTCCGCTCATCGACAAATACGACGCCTACCAGAGACTTGACGAAGAATGGAGGAAAATTTCTGGGGACCTTGAAATAATCCAGACCGAGGGATTTGGCGCGGTGAAGCTGGTGGACCCCAACATGGTGACCAAAAAGAAAGATGGCAAAGAGCAGGAAGTCCAATCGGGCTGGATGGGGCGCATACTGCCCTTTGAGCTTGTGCAGAACGAAATGCTGTCAAGCGATCTTGCCGCGCTGCGCGATAAAGAGCGCCGCACAAGCGAAATAGAGTCGGAGCGGGAAGAGCTTATAGAGAGCCTGGGCGAAGAGGAAAAAGAAGAGTACACCAACGACGATAAGACGGCCTTTGTCGAAGCGGAAATAAAGCGGGCCCTCAAAGAAAAGCTCTGCGGCGAGGACACCCTTGAAATCCTGCGCAAAGCCGCGAAGCTCATCAAAGAAGAAAAGGACCTCAAAAAGGAGATAAAAGCGGCAGAACAGCGGCTCCACATGAAGACCAAAGAGACCATAGAAAACCTGACCGACGGCGAAGCCCTGGACCTTCTTAGGCTCAAGTGGATAGCGCCGCTGTCGCGCGCCCTTGGACGCCTGCCGGCCGCCATGCTTGAAGACTTTGCGGCGGCCCTGGAGGCCCTTTCTAAAAAATACGAGGAGACCTTTGAAGAGGTAGAGCGCGGCATAGCGGAAGAAGAACAGGCCCTCTGCGAGATGATGGGCGAACTTCGGGGAAACCAGTTTGACATGCGCGGCATCGCGCAACTGAAGTCCCTTCTTGGAGGCGAGTGACATGGCCGAAAAAGCGAAAAAACCGGCCCTGCGCTTCGCCGGATTTGACGATCCTTGGGAACAGCGTAAGGCCGGTGAAATTTTTGATTCTGTCGTTGATAAAGGACATAGCGAGTTGCCAGTCTTGTCCGCAACGCAAGATAGAGGAATGATCAAGCGTGAAGAGACCGGAATTAGCATTTTTCACGACGCAAAAAATGAAATCGGCTATAAAAGAGTACTGCCAGGACAATTTGTTATTCACCTGCGCTCGTTTCAAGGTGGTTTTGCTCATTCTTCAATAGAGGGAATAACTTCACCAGCATACACTGTTTTAGATTTTCAAAGCAAAGAATGCCATGATGACTACTTTTGGAAGTATATTTTTAGTTCAGAAAAATTTGTCAAAAACCTAGAAAAAGTTACTTATGGTATTCGTGATGGTAGAAGTATAAGCTATGATGAATTTCTGATGATGAGTTTCTTGTATCCATCAAGGAGAGAACAAGAGCAGATTTCTTGTTTTTTCCGCCGTCTCGACGCCCTTATCACCCTTCATCAGCGTGAGCATGACAGGATGCTAAGCGTCAAAAAATCGATGCTTGAAAAAATGTTCCCGAAAGATGGCGCGAATGTCCCAGAGATTCGCTTTGCCGGATTCACTGATCCTTGGGAACAGCGTAAGTTGGGGGAGTTAGTGGAGATTGAGCGAGGAGGATCACCACGTCCAATAGATAGTTACATTACAGATGATCCATTAGGCCTGAACTGGATAAAAATTGGAGATGCTCCTGCACTGGGAAATTACATTACTAAAACAGCGGAGAAAATTAAGCCCTCCGGTTTGTCAAAGACTCGACAGGTATCGCCAGGTGATTTGATTCTATCCAATTCTATGAGTTTTGGACGTCCATACATTATGGCAATTACAGGATGTATTCATGATGGCTGGTTACTCATAAAAAACCAACAACACATATTTGATTTAGTGTTTTTGTGCTATTTACTAGCTACGCCTCAGATGTTAGGGCAATACAAATCTTTAGCGGCTGGAAGCACCGTCAATAATCTAAATAAAGAGCTTGTAGGTAACACAACCGTAAGTGTGCCACTAAAAGACGAGCAGAGAAAAATCGGTGAGTTCTTTTCGCGTCTCGACGCCCTTATGGCCCTTCATCAGCGTAAGGCCGAAAAGCTCAAAAAGATGAAAAAGGCCTGCCTTGAAAAGATGTTTGTGTAGAATCGGGGAGGGGGAACTATATGGCTTTCTGCGACGAATCAAAATTTGAAGACGCCGTTGTGAGCGCCCTTACCAATTGCGGATGGAAGGGCCCCACCCTTGACTATTGTTCCGAAGAAGATCTTCTTCGCAACTGGGCACGGATTATCTTTGAGAACAACAGGGACAGAGACAAGCTCAACGACTACCCTCTCACCGGCGGCGAAATGGGCCAGATAATGGAGCAGATAAGGAAGCTCAAGACGCCGGAGAAGCTCAACGGCTTCATCAACGGCCCGGAGGTCACCATAACCCGCGACAACGAGGAGGACAAAGACCATTTTGGCAAAGCAGTGGCCCTCAAAATCTTCGACAGCAAAGAGATCGCCGCGGGCCAGAGCAGATACCAGATAGCGCGCCAACCCCGATTTGCCACCAAGTCAAATATGCTGGGCACAAGGCGCGGCGATCTGATGCTTCTCATCAACGGCATGCCTCTTATACACATAGAGCTCAAGAAAAGCGGCGTACCGGTAAGCCAGGCCTGCGAGCAGATAAAACGGTACCGGGACGATGGAGTTTACGAGGGGATTTTCTCGCTGGTGCAGGTCTTTGTGGCCATGACCCCCGAAGAGACCCTTTACTTCGCAAACCCAGGGCCGGGAGGCGCCTTTGACTCGCGGTTTTATTTCCACTGGGCGGATTTCAACAACGAGCCCATAAACGAATGGCAGAGGGTCGTCAAGGCCCTGCTCTCTATCCCGATGGCCCATCAGCTCATAGGATTTTACACCGTGGCCGACGGCGGCGACGGCGTCTTGAAGGTAATGCGCAGCTACCAGTACTACGCGGCCAACGCCATCTCCGACAGAGTAGTCAAGAACAAAAACAACTGGACCAAAGAGAACCAACGGGGCGGCTACGTCTGGCACACCACCGGCTCGGGAAAGACCATGACATCCTTTAAAGCGGCCCAGCTGATAGCCGGCTCAAAAACGGCCGATAAAGTGGTGTTCCTGGTAGACCGCATAGAGCTTGGCACCCAGAGCCTCGGCGAATACAGAAATTTCGCAGGCAAGGCGGTGGAAGTGCAGGGAACCGAAAACACGGGGGCCCTGGTGGCTCGCCTTAAGAGCAGCAAAGACGACGACACTCTCATCGTGACTTCTATACAGAAGATGAGCAACATAAAAGACGAGGCCGATGGCGGCCTTAACAGCGCCGATATAGAGCTGATGCAGTCAAAGAGAATTGTCTTTATCATAGACGAGTGCCACCGCTCGACCTTCGGCGAGATGCTCATGACGATCAAGACCACCTTCCCGCGGGCCATGTTTTTCGGCTTCACCGGCACGCCCATACAGGACGAGCATCAGATAAAGATGAGCACCACGGCGACCGTCTTCGGCGATGAGCTCCACCGCTACAGCATCGCCGACGGCATAAGGGACGGAAACGTCCTGGGCTTTGACCCCTATAAGGTGCTCACCTACAAAGACGAAGAACTGCGCCACGCCGTGGCGCTGGACAAGGCAAAGGCCAAGGATTTGGACGAAGTCCTGGCGGCCCCCAAGAAAAAAGAGGTCTATTACAAAATCCAGGACCTGCCGATGGCTGGATACAAAGACGAAAACGGCGAATATGTCAAAGGCATCGAGGACTATATCCCCAACAGTCAATACGAGCGGGAAGAGCATCGAAAGATGGCCGTCAAGGACATCATCGACAACTGGACAAAGCTCAGCCGAGGCGGCAAATTCCATGGCATATTCGCGACGAGCAGCATAGCCGAGGCCATAGAGTACTACCGGCTGATCAAGGCCGAAGGCTCAGGCCTTAAAGTATCGGCCCTCTTTGACCCGTCCATCGATAACACCGGTGGGGCGAAATACAAAGAGGACGGCCTTGCCGAAATAATAGAGGATTACAACGGGCTCTACGGCCAGAACTATACTATCCCTACCTTTGGGAAAATGAAAAAGGACCTGTCCCTCCGGCTGGCTCACAAGGGCAGCTACAAAGCCATAGAAAAAGAGCCTGCCAAACAGATAGACCTGGTAATAGTGGTCAACCAGATGCTGACGGGCTTTGACTCTAAATGGGTGAACACCCTCTATCTGGACAAGGTCATGGAGTATCAGGACATAATCCAGGCCTTCTCCCGCACCAACCGGCTTTTCGGCCCCGACAAGCCCTTTGGGACGATAAAATACTACCGGCGGCCCCACACCATGGAAAAGAACATAGAAGCCGCCGTAAAGCTCTACTCTGGCGACAGGCCCCTTGGCATGTTCGCCGAAAAGCTCGACAAGAACATAGAGAAGCTCAACGCTCTGTATTCGGAGATTGCCCAGCTCTTTGAAGACGGGGGAGTAAAGGACTTCGCCGCGCTGCCGCCCGACGAGGCCTCGCGCAAAAAGTTCGCCTCCCTATTTAAGGGCTTTAACGCTTACCTTGAAGCGGCCCAGGTCCAGGGCTTTCGGTGGGACAAAGAGAAATACTACTTTCAGACAACAGACGGCAAAGAGGAACAGTACTGCCTTTCGCCGCTGTTTGACGAAAGGACCTACAAAATCCTGGCACTGCGCTATAAAGAGCTCTTCTCCCCCAAGGAGGACAACGGAGGCGGCGAGGACCTTCCCTACGAAATAGAGGGCTATCTCATCACGATAGACACGGCGGACATCGACGCGGACTACATGAACTCTCGTTTTGAGAAATACCTGAAGACGCTGCAAGGGGAAGGGAAAGACGGCGAGGCGATCCGCAAGGCCGAAGAGGAACTGCACAGGACCTTTGCGACGCTGCCCCAGGAAGAGCAACAATTCGCCATACTGTTTTTAAACGACATTCAGCGGGGCGACGTGATACCTGTGGAGGGTAAAAGCTTCCGCGACTACATCACGGAGTACGCCGTAAAAGCCCACGACGGCCAGATCCGCAGCCTAGCCACGGCCCTCGGTGCGTCGGAAGAGCTGCTTCGCGAGATGGTGGAACTGGGGCTGACGGAATCGGACATAAACGCCTACGGGCGGCTGGACAACCTAAAAGCCACCGTGGACAGGGAAAGGGCGAAAAGGTATTTTGAAGCCCTAGACGGCGCACCCCTGGCCGAGCGCAGGGTCAACGCTCGGATTGACGGACTGCTGAGGAAATTTATCACCAGCGGCGGATTTGAAATAGAGCTTCCGGCGGCGAAAAGCGGCGACTAGGCAGCCTCTATAGAGGTCTCATCGAGGTCTCATCTAGGCTGCTCCGTCCGCTTCGCATTAAACCTAAAGCCAGGGCCTTGGAGGCAGTCCTCCAAGGCCCTGGCTTTTTCTCGAGAACAGCTCAATAGTTGACCAATCCGCCGCAGCCGCCGCAGGAGCCGCAATCTATCTGGGGCTGTGCCACGATGGCCGACAGGGCCACCAGTATGACCATGAAAAAGATTCCCTGAAGGTCGATGTAGACCTCGTTGTCCTCGAACTCGATCCGGTCCGGGACCCAGACCGATATGCCGTCCTGCTCCAGACAGGTGCAGTCCTCCTGGAACTCCAGGGGAGGCGTGCCGCTTTTGACCAGTGCGGCCTGCACGCCGCGGCATCCGCCGCCCACCTCGCCGATGTAGACCTGGAATTCTCCGCCTATGGACTTCATCCGCTCCACCGCTCGGGAAGTGAGCGTCAATGTCAGATCGTCTCTCATGAAAGGCTAAGCTCCTCTTTCTGTGACTTTCTTGTGCCTTTTCTGTGCTTTGTATTATTTTAATCCTTTCGAGCCTATCCCCGTTTCTCTCGGGGACGGAAAATTCGCCTTGTCTTGCCCTAGGGCCTCTGGCCGGGGTCGAGAAAGCCCAGCCGTTCCAGCACCTTGGTCATGTCGTCGGGGCAGGGAGCCCTGAAGGTGCGGCCCTCCAGTGCCGACAAAAAGGGCGGCAGTTCCCTCATGGTCAGGCTGCGGGCGTGGAGCATGGGGCGGCGAAGGCCCAGGTATTTGAGCCGGCCGTTGACGCTGAAATCGCCGTACTTGCTGTCGCCCAGCAGGGGATGGCCGATGTGGTTCATGTGGACTCTGATCTGGTGGGTCTTGCCGGTCAGCAGCGCCACCTCGGCCAGGCTGAACTGGCCGTCGCCGGTGAGTCGGAAATAGACCGTCTCGGCCCTTTCGCCCTGGGGGTCTACCCGGACCAGTTTTTTGCCGGCGTCCTTCAGCAGCGGCACGTCGATGCGGCCCTCTTCGGGCAAGTCGCCCTTGACCAGGGCCCAATAGCGCTTGTCCAGGCTGCGCCGCTTGAAACACTCCATAAGGGCCCGTAGGGTTGGCCCGTCCAGAGCCAGGACCATGACGCCGCTGGTGTTCCGGTCCAGCCGGTGGACCAGCTGGGGCACGAAGTCAGGGTCGGCGCCGTACCCCAGGGCGCGGGTCACCACGCTGTCTTGGCCCTTAAGGTCGGGCTGGCTCAGAAGGCCGGCCGGCTTGTCCACCACCATCACGTGATCGTCCTGGTAGAGTATGGAAAGGGGCAGCTTTCGCAGGCCCCCTTCGGGCCGCTGGGCCCGTCCCACGGTGCCGGGGGCCTCCCATGGGACGTAGAGCCATTGCCCCTCCGTTACTCTATCGTTGTAGTCGCAGCGCTTCCCGTCGAGGCGCACCTGGCCCTTGCGGAAGTACTTCATCATGGCCCCCAGGGGCAGGCCGGGCCACAGGGTCCGGAGCACCGAGTCGACCCGCCGTCCGCTGTCGTGGCGGGACACCTCAAACTGCCATGCCATGGCGGCCTACCGGGGCTGGGCAGGACGCCATTTCCAGAAGCGCCGCTGCGTCGAATAGTCGTAGTCCGAAATGGACCGGTCGGGGTCCTCGCCGCCGTCCAAGAGCTCCACCGAGGACTGCCAGCAGTTGAGCATAAAATCCAGGTTGTCGGCGGCTGCCACGATGAGGGCCTCGGGAGTGGCCGGCAGCACCGGCGAGCCGAACTCCTTGTGGCCGTGGTGGCTCAGGACGATGTGGCCCAGCAGGGTCCGCATCAGCGGCGACAGGCCGAACTGGTCGGCCAGCTTGCAAAACCGGGCGTAGCCCGTGGCTATATGGTCCGTCACAGTGCCGTCCAGGGTCATGGCCGGGCCGGGGTCGAGCAGGTAGGTGTCCAGCTTTCCCAGGTCATGGAGGCAGGCTCCGGCGATCACCACGTTCACGTCGGGGCTGGCCCCGGAACCTTGGTAAGTCTCCGCCATGGCCTTGGCGCTCCGGACCACGCCCAGGGTGTGCTCCAGCAGGCCGTGGACGTAGGCGTGATGGTGGCTCACAGCCGCCGGGTAGTGTTTGAAGCCCTGCCAAAATTCGCCGTCGAAGTCGAAGACGAAGCGCAAGAACTCCCCCGCCTCGCCGCCGCAGTGCTGCAGCAGCTCGGCAAATTGGGCTTCCATCTGGTCCAGCGCCATGGCCGAAGAGCGGATGAAGGCGCCGGGACGGTACTCCTCTTTGTTCTGGTCCACCACGAAGATCTGGCTGAAATGGTACTGGGGCTTGCCCTTGAACTCCGTCACCTGGCCCATGACGCCCACGGTCTGGCCCTTCAGGGAGGCCACCAGCGGGGAATCGGCGGGATCTTTGATCTCCTTGCGGAGGCCCTCCCGGAGGTCCCACCACTGGCTGTTGTTCCAGATCTTGGCCTCCAGGGTGCCGCTTTTATCCATCACCGACATGATCCAATAGGGCTTGTCGTTTTTGTCCCGTTTTCCCTTCAGGTCCGCCACCAGGCCCACCGAAGAGAATTTGCTCTCCGGCGCCAGGGCGCGGACTTCCGATAGGGTCTTTCTAGTCTCTGCCATAGTCTCAAAACTCCTTTACCGGTTCCTCGATGACAAAATTACAATATCGAAGGCCGAAGAAAAGTCAAGGGCAAAGTCAAGGGCCTTTGGTCATGTTACAATTGGCCCGTTGATTGTCCAATGGAGACCCAGGGGTCTCAAAATTTTTACAAGTTCAATATAAGGAAGAAGTGACTTTCAAGGATGTTCAGAATCGCAGAATCTCCGGCCGAAGACGCTGGCCGCGGCATCGCCAGGGTCTGCCCAGCCGATCTGGACCGCTACGGCCTGAAAAAGGGCGACATCGTGGAGCTGGAGGGGGACCGCCGCAGCGCTCTGAGGATAGAGACCGGAGGCGCAATCGCCGAGGGGACCATGCAGCTCGATCCCGTGGCGTTGGAAAATCTGGGCCGGTCGCCGGGCCAGACCGTTCGGATGTACAGGACCGTCCACGACTACGCCCAGACGATCACCCTGATCCCCCTGATTCCTATGCCGGAATCGGAGATAGACCGGGAGTACGTCCGTGCCAGGCTCAAGAGGATCCCCATCACCACCGACGACGTGGTCCGCACCGTCACGCCCAACGGCAAGCTCTGCCCCATGAAAGTGGCGGCCACTCTGCCGGCAGGAGCCGTGCTGGTCAGCCCCTCTACGGTGCTGACCATCGACAAGCCCAAGCTCCGGGACATGGCCCGGGGCAAGGTGACCTACAAGGACATCGGCGGCCTGGAGGCCCAGCTTCGCCGGATCAGGGAGATGATCGAGCTTCCCCTGAAGATCCCCGAGGTCTTTCTGCGCTTCGGCGTGGAGCCACCCAAAGGGGTGCTGCTCTACGGCCCTCCCGGCACGGGCAAGACCGTCATCGCCCGGGCCGTGGCCAGCGAGACCGAGGCCTGGTTCACCAGCATTTCGGGCCCCGAGATCATCGGCAAATACTACGGCGAGAGCGAGGAACGGCTGCGGACCGTCTTCGAGGAGGCCCAGGCTAACGCTCCGTCGATCATTTTCATCGACGAGGTGGACGCCATCGCTCCCAAGCGGGAGGAAATGGGCGGCGAGAAGCAGGTAGAGCGCCGGGTGGTGTCCCAGCTGCTGACGTTGATGGACGGCCTGAGCTCCCGGGGCCAGGTGGTGGTCATCGCCGCCACCAACATCCCCAACAGCCTGGACCCGGCGCTGCGCCGTCCCGGCCGCTTTGACCGGGAGATCGCCATCCCCATCCCGGACCGCAACGGACGGTTGGAGATCCTGAAGATCCACACCAGAGGCATGCCTCTGGCCGAGGACGTGGACATGGAGCGCCTGGCCGACATAACCCACGGCTTTGTGGGCGCCGACCTCCAGGCCCTGGCCAAGGAGTCGGCCATGATGGCCCTG
>CAZNRB010000060.1:0-2785 GCA_964575405.1 uncultured Synergistaceae bacterium
AGATCATCCAGTGGCGGCGCTATTTCCACCAGCACCCCGAATGGTCCCTGACCGAGAAGGAGACCACGGCGAAGATCGTGGAGATCCTCAAGGAAATGGGCTACAGCGACATCGTGGTGGGCACCGTGGGGCGGCCCGACATCTCCGCTACCGCCACGCTGAACGCCGACAAGCCCGGCCCCTGCGTGGCTCTGCGGGCCGACATCGACGCCTTGAAGATCACCGAGCAGCTCGACGTGCCCTACAAGTCCGTCAACGAAGGGTTCATGCACGCCTGCGGCCACGACGCCCATATCTCCATGCTCCTGGGCGCCGCCAAGATCCTGATGGAGATGAAGGACCAGCTGCCCGGCAAGGTCCGGCTGATCTTCCAGCACGCCGAGGAAGTGGCCGTGGGCGCCAAGGAAAAAATCGAGGACGGCTCCCTGGACGGCGTCGACGCTATCTTTGGCCAGCACATCTGGTCGCCGGTGATGGCCGGAAAGATCGCCCTGCGGCCTGGCCCCTTGATGGCCTCCTGCGACAAGTTCGAGCTCACCATCCAGGGCATGGGCGGTCACGGCTCGATGCCCCACCTGTCGGTGGACCCCGTCGTCGCTGCCTGCCAGGTCGTCAACGCTTGGCAGACCATCGTGAGCCGCGAGGCCGATCCCCTGGAGGCCGCGGTGATCTCCGTCGGCAAGATCGACACGGGAACCCTGTTCAACATCATTCCCGACACCTGCTACCTCCTGGGCACCACCCGCACCTTCCGCCCCGAGATCCGGGACCTGGTGGAGAAGCGCATGGGCGAGATCGCCGAGCACGTCTGCAAGGCTCTGCGCTGCGAGGCCAAATTCACCTACACCCGCATGATCAGCCCCACGCTGAACACCCCCGAGAGCGCCGTCTTCGCCGCCGAGGTCCTCAAGTCCTGCTTCGGCGACGATGCCGTCTACGAGTGCCCGCCCACCATGGGCGCCGAGGACTTCGGCGAGTACACCCTGAAGGTCCCCGGAGCCTTCATGTTCCTGGGCACCAACAACCCCGAGAAGGGCTCCGACATGCCCCACCACCATCCCAAGTTCACCGTCGACGAGGACACCCTGGAGATGGGTTCCGCCGCTATGGCCGTGCTGGTCAAGGCCTGGTTCGACAAGAACGCCTAAGACCCAGACCGATCCGGTCCCCAAAGGCTCCAGCGAGAAAGCCCAGGCTCTCTTGCTGGGGCCTTTTCGTCGGCTCCTACCGCGACTATAGGCAGTGATAGGACCAGGAGCTAGAGAACCAGAGACGACAGAGTCAGAGACGATAGAACCAGAAAGGAGGCCTCTATGGCCCTTCGTTACCTGCCTCGGCTGCTCATCGCAGCTCCCCACAGCGGCTCCGGCAAGACCACCGTGGCATTGGGCCTCATGGCGGCGCTACGTCGCCGAGGCCTGGCGGTGCGCCCCTTCAAGGTAGGACCCGACTACATAGACCCCGGCTACCACGGCCTGGCCAGCGGAGCGCCGGGACAGAACCTGGACTCCTGGCTGATGGATCGTTCCACCATGGTCCGAATCTTCGGACGCAGCGCCCAGGGAGGTTTCGCCGTGGTGGAGGGGGTCATGGGCCTCTACGACGGCGGCCGCGGTGGGGTGAGCAGCACCGCCGAGATCGCCAAGATCCTCAAAATTCCGGTGGTGCTGGTCATCGACGGCCGGTCCATGGGCGACAGCGCCGCCGCCTTGGCCTTGGGCTTTCGAGAATACGACCGGGAGGTGAACCTGGCGGGGGTCATCTTGAACCGCCTGGGCTCGCCCAGCCACTACCGGACAATCAAGGAGGCCCTGGAAGGGATCGCCATGCCCCTTTTTGGAGCGCTGTTCCGGGACGAGGGCCTCAAGATCTCGGAGCGCCACCTGGGGCTGACGCCGGCCCAGGAGAATCCCGATCGAGGCCCCCTCGAGGCCATGGCCCAAGCTGTAGAAAAGGGCCTGGACCTGGAGGCGCTGATCTCGCTGGCCCATGGGGCGCCGCCGTTGGAGATCCCCGATCCTCTGCCGACTTCCCAGGGCCCCCCCGTCAAAATCGGCGTAGCACGGGACAAAGCCTTTTCCTTCTACTATCCCGAAAGCCTGGAGGAGCTGGAGCGGCGAGGCGCTGAGCTGGTCTTTTTCAGTCCCCTGGAGGACCGGGAACTTCCGGCGGTATCGGGACTGATCTTCGGCGGCGGCTTTCCGGAGCTCTTCGCCCAGGACCTGAGCGTCAACGGCGCCATGAGAGAAGCCGTCTTTCAGGCAGGCCAATCGGGGATGCCCATCCTGGCCGAGTGCGGTGGCCTGATGTATCTCTGCCGGGAACTACGGAACTTCCAGGGTCATAGCTTCCCCATGGCCGGCCTGGTGCCAGCCCGGTGCTCCATGAAGGACCGCCTCCAGAGGGTGGGCTACGTAGAGGCCCTGGCCCTGGAGGACCTATCGTTGGCCCCCAAGGGCGCTCTGATCCGGGGACACGAGTTTCACTTTTCCACCATGGAGCCCGACAACGACGCCTTCCCCTGGGCCTTCCGGTTCACCAAGGTCCGCACCGGCCAGAGCTACGACGGCGGCTTTCGCTCCAGCAATGTGACGGCTTCCTATCTGCACCTTCACTTTGCCGGTAATCCCCAGCTGGCCCAGCGCTTCCTGGACCAGTGCCGCCACTGGGAGCGTCAAAGAAAATCCTAGGGTACCGGGATCCCTAGACCGCCGGGTGTGGTATACTGGGGTCTACAACTCTATAAGACAGTTCGCGACCATCCTGTCTCTAAACAAAACTACGG
>CAZNRB010000060.1:2885-9681 GCA_964575405.1 uncultured Synergistaceae bacterium
CTGGGCGTGGCTCTGTGGCTGTCCTATCTGCTCCAGATCCCCTACGCCGTTCTGGCTCCCAGCTTGGTGGCTGGACAGATCCTGCCGGGGCTGGCTGGAGCGATCTTGGCCGAGGCCCTGGAACGCCGCCTGGGAAAGGGCCAGCAGCTCCGGCGCTAGACCATATCAAATCACCGCCAGATCACCCAAGGAGGGACCGCCATGACTGGAAGAACCGCCGACGAGATGGAAAACCTGAGCCTGCTGGGCCGCAAGAGCCCTTACCCCCGAGATTACGCTCCCGAGGTGCTTGAAGCCTTTGCCAACAAGCACCCCGAAAGGGATTACTTCGTCAAATTCAACTGCCCCGAGTTCACCAGCCTGTGCCCCATGACGGGGCAACCCGACTTCGCCTCGATCTACATCGCCTACGTGCCTGATCAAAGGCTGGTGGAGAGCAAGTCCCTAAAGCTCTACCTCTTCAGCTTCCGCAACCACGGGGACTTTCACGAGGACTGCGTGAACGTGATCCTACAGGACCTGGTGTCGCTGCTAGAGCCCAAGTACATCGAAGTCTGGGGCAAGTTCACTCCCCGAGGCGGCCTGAGCATCGACCCCTACGCCAACTGGGGCAAACCCGGCACACCCTGGGCCGCCACGGCCCGGCGGAGGCTCCATTTTCACGACCTCTGGCCCGAGACGGTGAATTATCGGGTGTAGGCCTCAGGGCCGACGCGCAATGCTGGAGGGTGTATAATAAATGGGCGGCCTTGAGCCGCCCATTTTTCGCACCGAGGATTTGTCTATGCCCATAAAAGCCGCCCCATCGGAAGCCGCCTCCAAGACCCTGGAACAGGGACTGAAGGTGCTGACCTGCTTTCTCCAGCAGCCCGGCGAGCTGTCGCTGACCGAAATCGCCCGGCTGCTGGGGCGCAATACCAGCAGCACCTACCGGCTCATCGTCACTTTGGAGAAAAACGACTTCCTCCGCCGCAATCCCTTGAACAAACGCTACTCCCTGGGATCCATGATCCTGCGCCTCGGCCAGGCCGCCGACGGACGGCAGGACCTCATCGCCGCAGCCCACCCCTATCTGGTGAGGATCAACCGGGAATTCAACGAGAACGTCACGGTCTACGTCTACGAGAACTACCGCCGCCTCTGCCTGGACCGCATCGAGAGCTCCCACCCTCTGCGCCAATCCGTGGAGATCGGACAAGACCTGTCGCTGACCCGAGGAGCCGGCGGCAAGGCCCTGCTGGCCTGGATGGATCCCAAGGTGAGGACCTCGGTGTTGCTCTCCGAGGGCGGTTGTACCGAGGACGACCTGGCCAAGATCCGCTCCGACGGCTACTCGGTGACCTACGACGAAATAGGCCACGGCAACATCGGCATCGGCGCCCCGATTTTCGGCCCCGACGGCAAAATAACGGCGGCCCTTAACATGTCAGGCCCCGTCCCCAGGATGACCGACGACGTGGTGCAGCGGGGCCTGGAAGCCATCTGCCAGGCCGCCGCCGAAATATCGCAGAAGTTGGGATGGAACCCTATGAGGAAAGAAAGGAGCTGAGTCCATCCAAGGAGCTATCTATTTCTTCTTGGGCTTTAAGTACCCGGCAAAGAACCCGGCAAAACCGCAGACTGATGCTACCCAGATAGCATAGGTCTTCAGGGCCGCATTGATACCGTAGACCATATTCCCGTGGCCCAATAGTACCCCGAGGATCTGGACGAATACTATGGCCATGCCCATCAGCATGAACGCTATTAAAGTTAGCACAAACACTTTATAGCAGCAGCGATATAACGTATCTCTCATAGCCGGATCTCCTTATCTTAGGCTCCCACGATAGGGATAATCTTCATCATGACCAAAATCGCAAAGAGGACTTCCGGCAAAGCGTAATAGAAGAACAACGTCTTGAAGATTCTGAAGGGTTCTTCCACTTCTGCGATGCCTGAAGCGATATAGATTGGGGCAGAATTGGGAGGAACGCAACTCTGGTTTGAGACCAAATTGATAAAAGCCACGGCAGCAGTGACCGGAGCCAACCCGATCGAACGCAAAGCGGCGTAACAAACAGCGCCCATAGCGGAGGTTGTGGCTGTGGCGTTGAAGGGGCCCACCATCATGGTAATGATCACAGCGATGGAAAGGATAATGATCATCGGCGAGTACTGAGACATCACGCTGAAAACGCTGTTAAACTCAGCGCTCAAGTTGAGCCCCGTCAACAACCGCGAAGCTGTAAAGGCGAAGAACAGCAACGCCCCCAACTCCGAGAACTTGCCGATGGAACTGCCCAGTAGCTCATACCAGCCCCGAAAGGTGTGGGGAAGATATTTCCATCCCTCAATGATGGTGATCAAGGTGATCAATATGGGGATGTAGAGGATCAACGAAATGGATCCAAAGGCCCCCTTCACAGCGCTCACCCGCGCCGCCACCATTCGACCGGTAGGGCCCATGGTGATTAACAGAGGAACCACCACGCCGAGAAGGATAAAAAGGGCCGAACCGTTTTCCTCAAGAGAGGCTTTAACGGTCTGAATTTTGCTGGAGTCCACGGCTTTGATGCCGTCCTGTTTGGCAAAGATATATACCAAAAACAGGCGGATGGCCAACACGATCATGCCCGAGGTCATCAGTCCTACGTAGAGCTGACCGCTGGTCAATTCCAGCGAAACTGCCTCGATTCCCAAAAACAGCATCATCACCGACGAAGGGGGGAACACGTTTCCCAAACCGCCATTACCGGCCACAATGGAAGCCGCCCGCTCGTTGGACCACCCAGTCTCTCTCATCCAGGGGATGGTGACCGATCCGATAGCTGCTGTGCTGGCCGAAGCCACACCGGAAACCATGCCGAAGAGGGCACAACCGATGGTGGCCACGTATCCTGCTCCGCCGGGGAGACGGCCTAACAGGGAGTTTAAGATGCTAACCAACCGCGTTATAATGCCCGTATTTTCCATTACAAAGGCCATAACCACAAAGGCAAGGCCGGCGTAGACCACTTCCTGCCGAGCCGAATAGGCAAAACTGTCCGCGACGGTAGCCACAAGAGGCTTCCCCCCAAAGGTGATGCTGATAAGGATCAACATCAACACCGACCACATCATAGCTTCGCCCATCTTTCGTTTTAGGCCGATATTGAGCACTATAATAGCTATGATATAGGCTATCAGAGAAGTAATTCCAATTCCTATTGACATGCAGATACTCTCCTTCCAATATCGAATATGCTACGCCTACGACAAAAACTCTCCGAGCTACGGCCTATATACGTCATCGATGATCTCGTAGCCCTTTTCCTCCAGGGATTTTTCGACCCAGCCCCGCTTGGCAGTGCCATTCTTGGCGGCGACCAGCTTGCTCTCGTCGGCAGCCTGGAACTTTTTGGCCTCCTCCAGGATCTGGGGGGCATCCTTTCGAGGAATGACGATGACTCCATCGGGATCGCCCAGAACAATGTCCCCGGGGTTGACGCTGATACCGCCGCAGGCTATGGGTACGTTGATCTCGCCGGGCCCTTCCTTGTAGGGGCCCCCGGGAGTGGTGCCGGTGCAATACACAGGAAAATCCCAATGGCCGATCTCGTCGATATCCCGAATAGGGCCGTCCAGCACGATGCCGGCCACTTTTTTGGTGTAGTACAGATAGGCCATCATGATCTCGCCAATGAGGGACCGGGTATCGTCCTCTTCGTTGGACACCACCAGAACGTCGCCTTCTTGGCAATAGTTCAAAGCGGCGTGTAGCGTCAAGTTGTCGCCGGCCCGGCACTTCACCGTATAGGCAGGGCCAGCCATCATCTGCTGCTTCGGCTGGCTCACCAGACGGATCCGGGGATTCATGGCGCAGCTACGGCCCATCACGTCGGCGGTGTTGGAGGCCGGAATGGCCTTGAACTGTTCCACCACCTCGGGATCGGGCATTTCCCGTTTCAGGTAAATTCTCTTCCCTACGCTCATCGTCCTATCCTCCTCGCTTTATAAGGCCCCTGGCGGGGCCAAACCACGATATGGCGATTCTTCTGGAGGGGCTTTTTCGTCGAAAATGCCCTTCCATTGCTCCCATAGCTACGGCTATTACCGATTCAGAAGATCCCTCAGCTCCGGGACTACGAACTTCGGCACACGACCCGAGAAAAAGTCGTCGATGGCTTCGGCGCAGGCCAGCGACGAGCGAGTGGCTGCTTCCTGGGTAGCTCCTCCGATGTGGGGCGCCGTAAGGACGTTTTCCATCTCCAACAGCGGGTTTTGAGGATCCATAGGCTCCTTTTCCAAGACGTCCAGCCCAGCGCCGGCGATTTTTCCGTCCCTCAGAGCCTGGATCAGCGCCGCCTCGTTCACCACCGATCCTCGGGAAGTGTTAATCAAATAGGCCGTTGGTTTCATGAGGCTGAACTCCCGTTCTCCCACGCTGCCGATGGTCTCCTCGGTGGCTGGGATGTGCAGCGAAAGGTAATCGCTTCGGCGGAAGACCTCATCGCGATCCTGGGTCAGTTGGATGTACTCCGGCAACTCCGCGGGAGCAAAGGGATCGTAGGCCAGCACCGTCATGTTGAATCCCCAGGCGGCCTTTTGTGCCACCAAGCGGCCGACGTTGCCCACGCCGATGAGGCCCAGGGTCTTGCCTTCCAGTTCCGTTTTGGGTATGCCCATTTTGGCAAAGCGATAATCTTGACGATAGTACTTCTCGACCTTTTTGAAATTCCTGGAGCAGTAGAGCATGTAAAAGATGGCCAGCTCCGCCACGGAGATGGCGTTGGCCCCACCGGCGGTACAGACCAGCACACCATGGCGCCGGGCGGCTTCCAGGTCCACACCGTCATAACCCGCGCCGTGGCGGGCCAGGATCTTCAGTTTCGGAGCGGCGTCTAGGATCTTGGCGGTGATCTTGGCGGTGCGGACTATGATGGCCTCGCAGTCGCCGATGTCGGTGACGATGTCCTCCTCGGCAAAGCCTCGACCGTCGACGACTTCATAGCCCCGTTCCCTCAGATAGGCGTATCCCTCGGGCTGGATAGGCTGAGGCAGCAAAACCCGGATTGCCACAGCGATGACCTCCTTCTCGTTCTAGGCGACGGGTGGTTTCCGTCGCGAACTAATTTCCTATATTTAAAAAGCATAGTTTCATTTTGTGAAATTATTCTACCTCGCTCCGCCGGCTTGTCAATGTCCTGGAAGAGTACAATTTTATTAATATACAGTATACAGATAACGGCCCTTGAATTCAGGCCACGCAAAAAGCAGGCCCCTTCCAGGGAACCTGCTTTTTGCGAAGCTCAGTGAAATCTAGCGATGCTCAGAGACCCAGCGTGCGGCACAGCTCTTTCACCGCAGCCTGAGGGTCTTGGGCGGCCACGGCGGCGGCGATGAGGGCCACTCCGTCGGCACCCTGGCGCAGTACCTCGGGAATCCGCTCCGCCGTGATGCCGCCGATGCCCACCAGGGGGAGCGTCACGACTTCTTTGACAGACTTTAACCCCGGGAGACCCGTGGCTCGAACGCCAGCTTTACTGCCGGTGGGGAAAAGGGCTCCCACGCCCAAGTAGTCGGCTCCGGCAGCCTCGGCTTGTCGGGCTTCTGTCGGGTCATGAGCCGAGGCTCCCAGGATCAGATCGGGAGCGATCCGCCGAGCTTCGGCCAGGGGCAGATCTTCCTGGCCCAGGTGGACGCCGTCGGCGCCGGAAGCCAGGGCGACGTCCAACCGATCGTTGACGATCAGCAGGGCGTCCCAGCGGCGACAGAGCTCGACCATGGCCCTGGCGGTCTCGTAGAGCTCCAGGCTGGTGGCCTCTTTGTCTCGCAGCTGGATCGCCGTGGCCCCTCCGGCCAGGGCAGCCTGGGCCTGGTCCATCAGGCTACGAGGGGCGCCTACGGACCTGTCGGGAATCACGTAGAGGGCCAACCGGCGGCGCAGTTCCTCTCGAGGGATCACAGCTCTTTCACTCTCCTGTCAAAGTCAGGGCAGGCCAGGCCCTGACTGGACAATCTGGCCAGTTGGTCCACCAGGGCGGCCTGAAAGGTGCCAGGGCCAACGCTACAGCGGGCCGCTTCTTCGGCGGCCAAGTCCAGGGCCAAAGCCGCCGCCAGTGCCGATTCCAGAGCTCCCCCGCCAGCAGCCAGGCAGGAGGCCATGACAGTACCCAACAGGCAGCCCCCGGCAATGATGGAGCGGATTTTCTCGCTGCCACCCTGGAGACGCCAGCAGCGGGTTCCGTCGCTGAACCAGTCCTCCTGCCCCGTGGCCACCGCTACAGTCTTGAGCCTACGGGACAGGACAAGAACGGCCTCCTGGGGCGAGCTCAGGGCCCGGCCATCGATGCCCCGCACCGACGCGGCCATGCCGGCCATGGCACAGATCTCGCCGGCGTTGCCCTTGACGACGGCAAAGGAGAAACGGTCCGTCAGGCCGTCTATCCACTGCCTCCGGTGGGCCGTGGCGCCGTAGCCTACCGGGTCCAGCAGCGCCGGCGTCCGGGGCCGGACCTCCAGGGCTGCCTCGATGGCCTCCATGCCCTGGGCCGTGGGAGTTCCACAGTTGATCAACAGGCCGTCGGCGCATCGGGCCAATTCGCCGGCCTCCTGGGGGCAGAGGCTCATCACCGGAGAGGCGCCGATGGCTACGGCCCCGGCGGCCTGAAGAGGCGAGGCCACGGCGTTGGTCAGATGGTAGACCAGGGGACCCTTTTCAGCTACGGCTCGCCAACAGGCCTGAAGGTCCTGGAGGGAGACCATCAATAGGGCTCGATCCACTGGGGCCGCACGGCATGGCCCGTGGGACCGTAACCGTGGCCGGGCTTGAAGC
>CAZNRB010000061.1:0-9590 GCA_964575405.1 uncultured Synergistaceae bacterium
AGCGATTATACCCGGAGGTCAGCGGGCCGCCTCATCCCTCCCTATTCAATCTTGCTCCAGACGGGGTTTACCTGGCACGACAGTCACCTGCCGTCCGGTGGGCTCTTACCCCACCTTTTCACCCTTACTCGCCGAAACGAGCGGTTTGATTTCTGTGGCACTTTCCTATGGTTCGCACCAACTGGACGTTATCCAGCGTCTTGCCCTGCGGAGCCCGGACTTTCCTCTCCCGCCTATAGGGCGGCAGCGACTGCCTGAGCCACTCCAGCTTGGCAGTATAACATCTTTTCCTTCCCCCGTCATCCATAATCCCAATAAAAACATTATAGGACATTTGCGGTTCTCTCTCTAATATAGAAACACTATATAGAAACAGAAAGAGGCGCACCCATTTGGTAGGTGCACCTCTGACTGGTACTTTTGAATTGTGGCAGGAAGCTCAATGAGATCTGACGATCTCCTTGATTTTCATCAGCCTGCTCTGGGTAGAACGTTCCTGCTCCTCCAGTTTCATGGAAATTTCCTTGATGGTCTCTCCATAGGAGGGGATCAGGACGTGCTCCAGGGCATTGACTCGACGCCGGGTCCTCTCTATCTCAGAGGACATCAGCGCCACGGCCTTTTCATCGGCGGCCAGCTGGAGCAGTTTGGGGATGACCTTGGAGAAATCCTCCAGAGCGACGTCCAAACTTGCCGGAGTGGTCGCCATGCCGTAATTGAAGGAGTTGCCTTCCTGCTGCACTTCGTACTCGGGGACCACAACGCTCATCACATTTCGCTCCGTCACCGAGAGGGAACAGGAAATGCCTGAAATCATCAGAGCCTGCTCAAGCATGGCAGGAAGGGTCTGAGCCCGTGCCATGAGAAAACTGCGATAGCATTCGGCAAGATCGGCCTCCACCTTTTCCCGAGTCGCTTTAACAGCCCGAGCTTTTTCCAGGAATGCCTTGATCAACGCGTCCTGCTTGTCCTTCAGCAGTTTATGGCCGCGCTTGGCCACGACCAAACGCCTTTTAAGCCTTGAGAGCTCCATTCGGTTGGGATTCACGTTCATCCGTGCCATGAGAATCCCTCCTGACTATACCTTTGCCTCTGTTTTATCCTGCTTCTCCTTCAGCGGCGTCAGGTATTTCTCAATGTAGACATCCTTGACACGCTTCAGTTCCTTTTCGGGGATAATGGTCAGCAGCTGCCACCCAAGCTGAAGCGTCTCCTCGACAGTGCGGTTCTCGTATTCGCCCTGACGGACGTACTCGTTCTCAAAGCGGTCCGAGAAGGCGGCGAAAGCCTTGTCCTCTTCGCTCAAAGCGCTGTCGCCAAGGATGACGGCCAGTTCCTTCGCCTCCTTGCCTCGGGCGTAGGCGGCGAAGAGCTGGTTCATCAGGTCGGCGTGATCCTCCCGAGTTTTGCCCTTGCCGATGCCCTTATCCTTCAGACGAGACAGCGAGGGCAGCACGTCTACGGGCGGATAGATACCGCGGCGGTGTAGGTTGCGGCTCAAGATGATCTGCCCCTCGGTGATGTAGCCCGTCAAGTCGGGGATGGGATGGGTCTTGTCGTCTTCAGGCATGGTCAAGATGGGCACCTGAGTTATGGAGCCGGAGCTGCCCTTGACTCTGCCCGCGCGCTCGTACAGCGTGGCCAAGTCAGTGTAAAGATAGCCGGGATAGCCGCGGCGGCCGGGCACTTCCTTGCGGGCCGCCGAAATTTCGCGCAGAGCCTCACAGTAGTTCGTGAGGTCCGTAAGGATGACCAGCACGTGCATGTTCTGCTCAAAGGCCAGATATTCCGCAGCGGTCAGGGCCAGACGTGGCGTGGAAATACGCTCGATAGCGGGGTCATCGGCCAGGTTGACGAACATGACGGTCCGTTCAAGGGCGCCGGTCTTGCGGAAGTCCTCCATGAAGAAGGAAGCTTCTTCAAAGGTAATGCCCATGGCGGCGAAGACCACGGCGAACTGGGTGCTGGCGCCGCCGATCACGTTGGCCTGACGGGCCAGCTGGGCGGCAATCCGGTTGTGAGGAAGGCCCGAGGCCGAGAAGATAGGAAGCTTCTGACCTCGAACCATGGGGTTCATGCCGTCGATGGTGGAAATACCGGTCTGGATGAACTCGTCGGGATAGTCCCGAGAAAAGGGGTTCATGGCCAAGCCGTTTACGTCCAGCTGCTTTTCAGGAAGAATGGGAGCTCCGCCATCGATAGGATCTCCACGGCCGTTGAAGACCCGGCCGAGCATGTCCCGGCTCACCGGCAGCATCTGGACCTTGCCCAGGAACCGCACGGTGGTGTCGGCCGTGTCCAGACCGTCGGTGCCTTCGAAAACCTGCACCAACGCGCGGTTGCTGTCGATCTCCAGTACCTTGCCGCGACGGCGGGATCCGTCGGTCAGCTCGATTTCTACCAGTTCGTCGTAACCAACGTCGGCGACCTTTTCGACCACCAGAAGGGGCCCCTGGAGGCTCGCGACGGTTTTATACTCTCTAGGCAACATCATTTGCAGCGCCTCCCGTCGAAAGGAGCGAAGCGATCTGCTCCTTCATCTCGTCCTCAAGGGCATCGATTTTCTCGAGCTCCTGCTCGCTCACCAGTCCCATGCGGGCTACCTTCTCCCGAACGGGCAGATTGAACAGCGCGTTCATGGCTACGCCGGCCTTCAGAGCCTCCAGGCCCAAATGGTGGAAGCGAATGATGGTGGAAAGCATCTTGAACTGCTTCTCCATGGACGTGTAGGTATCCACATCGCTGAAAGCGTTCTGGTGAAGGAAGTCCTCTCGTAGGGACTTGGCCGTTTCCATGACCATGCGCTCAGGCTTGGACAGGGCGTCGATGCCCACAAGGCGGACGATTTCCTTCAGCGAGTCCTCCTCTTCCAGAAGGGTCATAGCCTCCACTCGAGTCGGCGTCCATTCGGCATCGAACTTGGAATCCCAGTACTGGTCCAGCTTATTGGTGTACAGAGAATAGCTGGTGAGCCAGTTGATGGCTGGGAAGTGGCGCTGATAGGCCAGGTTGGCATCCAGCCCCCAGAAGACCTTGGTGACCCGAAGGGTGTTCTGGGTGACTGGCTCCGACAGGTCGCCGCCGGGAGGCGACACAGCGCCGATAACCGACACGGACCCCTCTGCCTCTCCCTTGCCGAGGCAGACCACACGTCCGGCCCGCTCGTAGAAGGAAGCCAGACGGGTGCCCAGATAGGCAGGATAGCCTTCGTCGCCGGGCATCTCTTCCAGACGGCCCGACATCTCCCGGAGGGCCTCAGCCCAGCGGCTTGTGGAGTCGGCCATCAGGGCGACGGAGTAGCCCATATCCCGGTAATACTCGGCAATGGTCAGACCGGTGTAAACACTGGCTTCTCGGGCTGCCACTGGCATATTGGAGGTGTTGGCGATCAGCACCGTGCGCTTCATCAGGGGATGACCGGAACGGGGGTCTTCCAGTTCGGGGAACTCCAAAAGCACGTCGGTCATCTCGTTGCCCCGCTCGCCGCAGCCGATGTAGACCACGATCTGCGCCTCGGCCCACTTGGCCAGCTGGTGCTGGATCACCGTCTTGCCGGAGCCGAAGGGGCCCGGCACGCAGGCCGTTCCGCCCATGGCGATGGGGAAGAAGGTGTCCACTACCCGCTGCCCCGTGGTCAGAGGAGTCTCAGGAGCCAGACGCCGCGCCACAGGCCTGGCAGTACGCACCGGCCAGCGGCGCAACATGGTGACGGGATGTTTTTCCTTGCCGTCGTCTATAACGGCAATGGTCTCGTCGATGGTGAAATCTCCGCTTTCGATGGAGGCCACAGTCCCTTGGATTCCATGGGGGACCATGATCCTGTGCTCCACCAGGACGGTCTCCTGGACAGTGCCCAACACATCGCCGGGGCCCACTCGGCCGCCCACCGCTACTTTAGGCACGAAGGTCCATTTCTTCTCATGATCCAGCGCGGAAACCGAAATCCCTTTGGCAATAAAAGCGCTCTTAGAGGCCTCTTCGATGGCCTTCAGGGGGCGCTGTATACCGTCGTAGAACTGCTCAATCAAACCAGGGCCGAGCTCGACGCTCAAGGGCTCTCCGGTGCTGACTACAGGTTCGCCGGGGCGGAGGCCGGAAGTCTCCTCATAGGCTTGGATTGAGGCGAGATCACCGTTAAGTTCGATGATTTCACCTACCAACCCCATATTACCGATACGAACCACGTCGTGCATGCTGGCACCGGTCATACCCTTAGCGACGACAAGCGGTCCGGATATGCGTTCAATACTGCCTTTTACAATTTTATCCGTGGCCAAACCAATCGCCTCCAGGTGATCAACTATTTCTCTGCAAAGATGTCCATGCCCACTGCCCGCTCGACGCTGGCCCGAACTGCGTTAAGGCCCACGCCGATGGAGCCCCGGATTCCAGGGATAGGGATAATGCTGGTCTCGTACTCTTGATTCAGCCCGTCGATGGCCGATGCCTGAGCGATATAAAACTGCTCTTCCACGAAGACCACGCCGTAGCCTTCGTTGGCGAGACGGCCCAGCAGCACCGCAGCTTCCTTAGCTGCCGATACGGGGAAAGGGCGGACGCCTACGGCCTGAAAGGGCAGCACCGTATCGTAGGAACCTACAGCTGCCATATTCTTTTTAACCGACATGGCGCAGCAACCCCCTTATAGCGTCCTTCTCAACCCCGTTGGAGACCGAGACCAGCACGACCCGCAGGTTTTTCGCTTCCATCTCCTTGGCCCATAGATAGCGGGCCACGTTGGCGGGCTCGAAGGTGCCGTAGCGGCTTTCCGCGATCCCGTCGGAAACGAAGTTGTCCAGATCCTTTTCGAACTGGATCAGCTGGCCGTTGAAATCCCCTTCGGCCTGGAAGGGAACCAGCAGGGCGCTGATATCGGCATAACCGATAGCCCTAGCCCAGTTCTCCACCGGCTCGCTGAACATGGAAATCAAAGAACTGACGGACACCGTTCCGCCTTCGTGAAGGAACGAGGCAACGGTACGACGGTCCACGTCGAGACGGCTCAGGCGCAGCAACGTCTTGAGGTTTTCGCCGTCGATACGGATACGAACCCACTTCAGAACCTGCTCCATCTCCAGATCTTCGGCGATCTTCAGGAGGTTCTTAAGGTAGGCACCGTCCAGGATTTTTTCCACTTCCAGGATGTTATGGTTCTGGTTCCAGGCCTCCAAGGCTTGGGGGATAGCTTCGGCAAAACCGAAGGGCAATTCCCAATATTCCTCGCCTTCGATAGCCAGGACCAGACGATCCGTGTCGATATTTCCCAGATGGCTCAAGAGCTCAAAACGGCTTTTCCCGCCCTGGGAGCGCAGGATCACGCTCTTGATCAGGACCTTTACGTTGTGGACGTCGTAGAGCAGGCGGCACAGAGCAACCAGAAGAGGATCGGGCGTAAAGCTGCCGACCTCGCTGTAGCAATGAATCATCTCCGATTCTATTGCCTTATCAAACTCCAAGGGCGTTTTCATGTCCAGAAGCCAAGGAGAATAGGAAGTCTCCCCCAAAGCCTTGACAGCCGCCTCCAAGCTATCGCTTTCGATCAATCTCGACAGAAAGGCCTCGTCAAGCAGACGGTTTTCAAGCGCCCTCAGACGCGCTACAGTGTAACCATATCGCTCTTTCTGGGGCATGATTACACCGACCTACTCTGTGTCAAACAGCCGTTTGACAAGCTCCGACTCCAGGTCGTCCTTAAGCCAGCGGATCAGCATCTCAAAGGAGCAGTTTTCGCTGATCTTGCCCCGGCGAAGGATAAAACCGCCTCGGATATCCGCGGTCTCCTTGGCAAGTGTCAACTTTTTGCCTTGGGACTCGTTGTACTTGGCCAGCCAACTGGAGGTGATGTGTTTTTCCGAAGGACCGACCTGCACTTCCTCGTCGCCGGTGACTACGGTCTGATCCAGCAATTTTCCGACGAAGGAAAGGTACTTCTCGGAAGAGAGCTTGACCATTTCGTCCAAAGCCGCGGCTAAAGTCTGGGACAGCAGCTCCTGCTTAGCTCCAAGGCGCAGCTTTTTCACATCCAACTCGGCCACGATCTCAGCGCGGCGGCGAATTTCCGGGACTTCCGCCTCGTACTGTTTATCGTAGCCTGCCGCGCTTTGGGCTATTTCGGCCTCCGCCGTTGAACGGATAGAAGCAACCTGTCTGTTGGCTTCGTCGAGGATGGACTTGGCCTCAGCGGCGGCGTCCAACTCGATTTTTTTTCTGATATCAGCGAGAGACATGACGATCGCTCGCTTTCGTTTTACACGGTGATGCCGTTCAGAAGGAGGATGCTGGTAAGCAGGGAAAGAACGGCGTAGGTCTCGACCATGGCGGGAAGGATAACGGCCTTACCAGCTTCGCCGGGCTGTTTGGCGATCATGCGGATACAGGCGGCAGAAGTCTTGCCCTGATAAATAGCCGAGAGGTAGCCGCCGAAGGCGATGGGCATGCAGGCGAACATAATAGCCAGACCAGTGGACCAACCCACCATGGTTACCGTTCCGCCGACCAGGCCCACCTTGAGCATGGCCATGAAGGCGATCAGCAGGCCGTAAATGCCCTGAGTGCCAGGCAGAGCCTGAAGCATCAGCACGAGACCGAACCTGTCAGGATCTTCAGTCATGACGCCAGCGCCGACTTCACCGGCAATACCAACGCCGCAGGCCGAACCGATACCGGCCAAAGTAGCAGCAAAAACAGCGCCAACGATCACGAGGATAACACCCAAATATTCCATAAAAAGTACACTCCCCTCAAATTATCGAGTTTACAATAAAAAACTACTGATCTCTTCCGCCGGCAATATTGACGTACCGAGTTCGATAGCAGAAAGGATTGAACATCGTCCCGCCGCTGCTGTAGAACTTGCCGAAGAACTCCACATACTGAAGCCGCAGGGGATGGACAAAAGCGCCCAGGACGTTGATGACCATGCTGAACACGTGGCCGCCTACGAAGATCGCCAGACCGACCAGCCAGCCCACATAGGGCATGCTGCCGCACATGGCAGCCATCAGGTTGATGATCATCGCCATGGCGCCGCCTACCAACCCCAAAGCGAGCAGCCGGCTGTAGCTGAGCATATCGCCCAAATAGGACGTCACATTGTAAAGGCTCAGCACGCCCGAAGAAATCTTTCCGAAGATCGTCGGCTTTTCCCGTCCCTGGGTGGCGATAAGCAACAGAGCACCGCCGATGGACAGGACCTTGCCGATTGTAGCCACAGCGGGAAAGACCGAGCCAGCGGCAAAGAGCAAAAGCCCTGTAAGAAGAATGAGCCATCCCCCTTGATCGCTGAAGGCGGCAAAATAGTTCTTCTTGCTCACATTGTCAAAGAGAGCCAGGAAAATACCGTAGAAAAGATGGACTATGCCCAGAACCAGCGAGAAGCCCAGTATCAACATGGGGCTCTCCATGGGATCGATCACCATGGGAAGGTTCTTCAGCGACGCTAGGAAGTTCAGGAACGGAAAAGCGTCGACCATGTTGCCCATCCATCCACCGGTAAGGGCGCCGTAGAGCACCGTAGCCCAACCGCAGTATTTCAGCAGCACCAGGAAACGGCGGGGCTGCTCGGGCATTCTCTTGAACTTTTTCATGACCCAGTGGATCAGAGCCACCACGATCAGGCCGTACCCGGCATCGCCGTAGCACATCCCGAAGAACAGCAGGAAGAAGGGCACCATGTGCAACGACGGATCTACAGAACCGTATTGGGGCGCCCCGTAAAGGACCGTTAAGGTCTCAAAGGGCTGAGCGAATTTGACGTTCTGGAGGATGATCGGCGGTTCCTCGCCCTCAGCTGGATCTCTCAGGGTGAGCTGCGTCAGCCCCTCATAGGGAGCCAGAGCGATCTCGAGCTGCTTGACCTTGGATTCAGCGACCCAGCCGTGAAGGAGCACCACCTGGCCGGTATGCTCGCCCTTGGCCAGGGCTTCGCGCTGTTCCTTTAAGATGGACCAATAATCCTCGAGCTTACGTATGGCGTCCATATGCTCGCTGGCAAAACCGGCCATCCATTCCTTTAGTGATTTCTCCTCGGCTGTAGCAGCTGAAAGACGCTTCTTCAGGGCCTTCTCTTCTTCTGCTACGGTGAGGGTCAAAACCTTCGGAATTTCGATCTTGGTCACAGCAAAACCAGCAGTAAGCTCCTGAAATTCCTTCTCCTTGGCGCGAAGGTAAAGAGCCCATCCCCAGGGCGTGCCAGATTCCTTCTTGCCGGGAATTGAAAGCTCGCATTGGATGTCGGCTCCAAAGGCCTCTTCCAGAGCCTTTTGCCACTGGGCTAGTTGATCGGGCAGGCCTGTGACGATAGCGGCGGCCACAAGGTTGCTTCCCTCGGTGACGATGGACAGAGGGTACCGGAAATTCTCCAGCCCCTCCAGTGTAGCCTTTAGGGATTTGATCTGAGAAACTTCGGTACGCAGTTCCGTAAAACGGCGTTCCTTGCCTCGGACCTCATCGGCCAGCGCCTTGATGTCGGTCCCTTGGCTCAGCCCGGCCAGCTCTTCCATAGAAGCTTCGTCCCGCTCACCCAGCGCGCGGGCGACTCCACCCACCGGATCGGTGTAATAGGGCGCAAGGCTCCGCATCAAATAACGGGCTTCTGTAAGATTGGCCGTCAGTCCCAGATCTTCCGCTGCTGTCCCATCCTCTGCCGCGCTGTCCTGCTGGGGCGCAGAGATCTCACAGCACCCTTCCCGCTGGAGCGTCGCCAGGACATCCTCCACAGCGTCCCGGTGCACGAGGAGCTCCACCTTTTTGACGCTACATATGGACATAACGGGACACCACCTCTTCTGCCACCCACTTAGCCGCCTTCTTTACGGCGTTTTTGTGAGCCTCCACGAATTTCTGAACTTCCTCTTTCCCCTGATCGACCACGCTGGATGCCTTCTCGTTAGCTTCAGCTTCGACTTGGGCCAAACGGTCGTTGTAAAGGCGGAACTGAGACTGTTTAGCTTCTTTCACCTGCTGAGTCGCATCGTTGCGGGCTTTGGAGACAAGAGCTGCCGCTTCTGCCTTGGCGTCGGCCACCTTTTGACTGGCTTCGGCCTCGACACTCCTGATTTCATCGGTCAAATTGCTCGACATGCGCTCACCTCCCTTCGATCACGAATTCCCCTTTCGCTCACAAGCTCTTTAAAGTGATGGACATCTCGTGAACTCTTTCATTTTAGTTTTCCAGCTATCGAGTGTCAATCGGGGAATCGTTCTTAAAACGTCAAAATACAGAAAATTGCCTGTTCTAAATACTGTTTTAACAAAAAAGGGTAGGCCCCTAGCCTACCCTTCAAAATCTGGAGCGGATGACGGGATTCGAACCCGCGACCCTCAGCTTGGGAAGCTGATGCTCTACCAACTGAGCTACGTCCGCTCGCACTTGATACATTATAGGCCACAATGGCCGATCGCGCAAGACCGCCGATTCCGTGAGCCTTCCAATCGTGGCTATTCTGCGGTCCTATGCCATATAATGAAGTTCCCTCCGCGGTCCCGGTCCAGCGACGGCAAAAAATTCCGATCCCTCTGGGCCGGAGCAGTCCGCCATAGAGATCTCCACAAGGCCACGACGCGGCGAAAAGCCAGCGAGAAAGCAGCGA
>CAZNRB010000062.1:0-9403 GCA_964575405.1 uncultured Synergistaceae bacterium
GGGGAGCCCCAGCAGAAGCGATAATCCCAGCAAAACACAAAAATGCCAGGGGAGCCCGCTAGGCCCTCTGGCGTTTTTTCTTTCCAATTAACCGGCCTGCCGGGCCTATTGCGGCCTTATGATCCCTTGATGATTCCTTGATAAGGATGAGAACGGCGGCAGGCCGCCCTTTTTGCGGGCCCCTTGCGGCCGATGGATTGAAAAATAAATAAAATATCTGCAATAACTTTGAGGGATAAGTATAGGATAAGAGGGACCTAACTAATGTTTCAGTCTTTAAAAGACTATGGAAGGTCCATTTTGTGGAGTTTTTTTCACATATCGGCTTTGGCCTGCCCAAAAAGTATTTTTCGATGTAGAATACTGCCAAAGGATGGATCTGACAACCATTCTCGAGACGGGGCTAAAGGGGCCGGACCTGAGGGGTTTATTTTGCGGAACGGCTCCGATCTGTCCTGCTGCATAGGGAGGTCCTTTTCATGAAATACGAAAGAGCTTTGATTTTTGCCGCCGGTGTGGCCGCCGGCGTCGGGGCCTATGCCCTTGTCCAGAGCGGCGCCGCCAAAAAGGCCGCCGTGGCGGTGGTGAGCAAGGGAATGTGCCTTCGCGACAAAGTGGCCGCCGCCGCCGAGCGCATGAAGGAGTCGGCAGAGGACATCGTGGCCGAGGCTTCCTACGTGAACGAGCAGGCTAAGGCGTGCGAGCCCGCCGCTGAGGCTTAAAGTTCAGCATTACCGGTCATCCCCCTTTCCCGCGAAAGGGGGATGATTCTATAGGAGATCATGACCTATGAAATACCAGATCCTGCACGACCTTCCCGGCCGCCTTCGGGTCCGCTCCCTGGAGCCCTTCAGCCGCTCCGAAGGGGCGGCCATCGGCGCCCTTCTGGAGACCCAGCAGGGCATTATAAAGGCGTCGGCTTCATTCCGCACCGGCTCTATCCTGATCTTCCACGACCGGGACAGCCGCAAGCTGGTCCTCGCAGCCCTGTCCATGCTGGATCGGGACCTCTACGGCGACATCGACGGCGAGGCCCTGGCCTCTAGCCGGCCCGGCAGCGCCCCCTCTCTCGGCCAGTCGCTGTTCTCCATGGCCGCCGGAGTTCTCTTCCGGGCCTCCTTGCCCCTGGCCATCCGCCAGGGCCTAACCTTGATCCGCTCCATGCCGCTGCTCTTCCGGGGCCTGTGGGCCCTGCTGGGCCAGCGGCGGCTCAACGTGGCGGTGCTGGACGCTTCGGCGGTGGGCGTTTCCATGCTGCGGCGGGACTTCAGCACCGCTGCGGTGATCGCCACACTGCTGGGCCTGGGAGACCTGCTGGAGCAGTGGACCCACAGAAAATCCCGGGAGAGCTTGGCCTCCAGCCTGATTCTGGACGTGGACAAGGTCTGGGTGCGGCGGGACGGCGCCGACCTGGAGGTGCCCATAGGCGATCTGGTCATAGGCGATCACGTGCTGGTCCGCTCGGGAACGGTGATCCCCGTGGACGGCACCGTGGCGGCCGGCGACGCCATGGTGAACCAGGCCTCCATGACCGGCGAATCCCTGGCGGTCCACCGCCAACGGGGCCACAGCGTCTACGCCGGCACGGCAGTGGAGGAGGGAGAGCTGGAGATCGAAGTGACGGCCCTGGCCGGCGACACCCGCATCAGCCGCATCGTCCAGCTCATCGACGAGTCCGAGAGCCTGAAGGCCCAGATCCAGAATCGGGCCGAGAAAATGGCCGACGCCATCGTGCCCTACAGCTTTATGCTCTTTGGCCTGGTCTACTGCTGCACCGGCAACCTGCTGCGGGCCTCGTCGGCGCTGATGGTGGACTATTCCTGTGCCATCAAGCTGGCCACGCCGCTGGCCATCCTGTCGGCCATGAGGGAGGGCGTCAAGCGGGGCGTGCTGATCAAGGGCGGCAAGTTCCTGGAGGCCCTCCAGAGCGCCGACACGGTGGTCTTCGACAAGACGGGCACCCTTACGGTCTCGGTCCCCCAGGTAGCCAAGGTGATCCCCACCGGCGGCCTCAGCCGGGAAAACGTGCTACGCACCGCCGCCTGTCTGGAAGAGCATTTCCCCCATTCCATCGCCCGAGCGGTGGTCCGTCAGGCCGAGCAGGAGGGGCTGCGCCACGAGGAGGAACATTCCGAAGTGGAGTACTCCATCGCCCATGGCATAGCCTCGCGGCTCCACGGCCTGCGGGTGCTCGTCGGCAGCGGCCATTTCATCTTCGAGGATGAGGCGGTGGAGCTCCCTCCCCAGGTCCAGGCCATCATCGACCAGGAGGGGCAGCGCTATTCCCTGCTCTATCTGGCCATCGGAAAGCGGCTGGAGGGAATTTTGTGCATCCAAGACCCCTTAAAGCCCGACGCCGCCTCGGTGGTGGCAGAGCTCAAGAGAACGGGCATCGGTCAAGTGATTATGCTCACCGGCGACAGCGCCAAAGTGGCCGCCCGGGTGGGCCAAGAGCTGGGGATCGACGCCGTCCAGGCCGAGCTCCTTCCGGCCCAGAAGACCCAATACGTCAAGGACCTCCGGGCCAAGGGAGCCAAGGTCATCATGGTGGGCGATGGGATCAACGATTCTCCCGCCTTGGCGGCCGCCGATGTGGGAGTGTCCATGAAGAGCGGCGCCGACATCGCCCAGGAAGTGGCCGACGTGGTGCTGATCCAGAACGACCTTGCGGCCATCCTGGACGCCCGCCGGCTGGCCATTGGAGTGATGGCCAAAATCCACCGCAACTACGGTTTTATCGTGGGCTTTAATTCGCTGCTGTTGGCCCTTGGGCTCACAGGGCTCATCTCGCCCAGCCTGTCGGCGCTGCTACACAACCTGGGGACCGTAGGCTCCAGCCTATACAGCCTTCGGCCCATACTGCCCAGAGAAGGAGCCCTCGCCAAAGGAGGCCAAAGACCATGATCGAGAGCTTTATCCCCGGCCGGGTGCGGCTGCGGTCGCCGCTGCTGCGGGACCCCGCCACGGTGGATGCCATCGTTCAGGCTCTGGAGGGCCTGTCGGGGGTCCGCAAAGCAGCCCTCAACGGCTCCCTGGGAAGCCTCCTTCTGGAGTACGACAGCAAGAAACTGCCCCTCGGCCTGATGGAGCGGGCCCTGCCGCTGTTCCAGCGCTTGGAAAGACTGGAGAAGGAGCCCGCCACGGCCCGGCGGCTGGAGGAGGTCAAAAAGATCCTCCAGGACCTGGCGAAGCTGATTCCCACCGGTTGAAACCGGTTTTACGGGGTGGCAGAAAGAGCGTGAATTTTTTTCGCTAAGCTGGGAGGTGCGGCGGCCAATCTCCCAGTTTACCGCTCCAAGGATGTGATGGACAGGATCTTCCGCGGATCCAGTTGGGGGAAGTCGTAAAAGGTCAATCTGTCCTCCAGACCTCTCCAAGCTGCGGATCGTCCTGGGGCAACGGTGTCCGTAGGCTTATATCAGATCTTCTGCGGCTTTGATAGCCAGTTCCTTCACCGGGGCCTGCAAGATGGATTTCAGATGTTTGCTCAAGGCCTGCTTCTCCTGCTGAGGAACGCGGGCGAGGATGTCCCCATGAAATGGACTTTACACCGTGCCCGGCCCCACTCCTTGAGGCGCTGCAACTGTTTATATAGGAGCTCTCCGATTCGTCCATCATGGGCTCTATGGCTATGATCTCGCGCTGGCCTCCTCCTTGACGCCCAGTACCGCCAGGACGGCCATGCTGCTGTAGAGGCTTTCGATGGCCAGCACAAGGGCCTCTTAGACCGCTTGCACCAGCGCTGCTTCACTGCGTTGGTCGTGGTCACGAAAAAAGGTACATAGGGAACCGCTGATCCATGGGAGTCCATTGATCAGCGGTTCCCTATATTTTTGTATTTTAGCTGTTTATGGTTCACCAACCTTGCCACCTAGGAGGATCTCCTGAAAGGGTCTTCCATTGATTCAGCTTGTTCCCTTTCTGCGGTGGCGAAGAACTGTTGAGTCAGAGCTATGAAATGCTTGGCCGCTTTGGGGAGCCAGCGACGGCGATTGGTGAGCAGGGAAATTTCACGCTTGATGAAACCCCCGTTTAAGACCAAAGGAAAGAACCGCAGTGGCTTTGCGCTGGCTGGGCGGTTGCGCAAATGGTCCCGAAGGATCATGCCGGTAGCGAAAAAGGCGGCGATCCCTCGAAAATAGAGGTCTCGGAACATTTGCGGGTAGGTGGTGGTCAGAAGTATCCGAGGGGAGAGGCCGGCTTCCTCGTAGCAGGCCAGGATAACCTGGGACAATGGAATTTCCTCGGAGGGAAGCACCACAGGTAAATCGGGAAATTCTGCCATAGATACGCCGTTTGGGCCGCGGCGCAGCAGCTCTTCAGTGTGATTGGGGAAGTGTTCCTGCAACAGCTGTTCCGACAGGCAGAGATAGAGCCTGTCGGTTAATAGATGACGGCACGCCAGCTCTGGATGCTGGGACTGAAACACGCCTATGCAGAGATCCATTGTATTGCCGGCCAGTTGACGCTCCTGCAGGTAGGAAGGAAGGTCCGACAGATGGATCCTGACTCTGGGATAGACTTTGGAAAAGTCACGCAGGATTTGGGGGATAAAAATGCTGGCTCGAGGCGTGGAGATGCCTACGCGCAGACACCCCGAATCTTCGTCTTTCACCGCTTTGAGGGCAGCCAAGATATTTCCCTCGGACTGGACAGCCTCTCGCGCGTAGTTCAGAAACAGTTCTCCTTCGTAGGTCAACACCAGTTTGGGTTTGCGATAAAAGAGCCGGCAGCCGCATTGACTTTCCAATCGCGCGATGTGACTGCTCAGGTTCTGCTGCGAAAGACACAGCCGGTTCGCTGTGCGGGTGAAATTCAGGTCCTTAGCCGCCTCTGTGAAGTAGTACAGGCTGACGGTGTCCAGCGTCACCATATCCTTTCCGATCGGGCTTTAAAATTGAGATTTGACAAAGCAAGACTGAAATCTCCATCACAAATAAATCTTTGGATCTTCCCAAATTATTCATGTTTTACATAGTAACATATTTTTTGTATCTTGAGTTTAGGCAGATCTGACTACAGTTTGTACAGAAAGGGAGCGTAAAAGCCATGAGGATCATGGACTGTACCTTGCGAGACGGAGCCAATGTGGTTGGCAATGGCTTCTCCGCGGAGTTGACTAAACTCATGATCGAAGGGCTCTTGAACAGCCATATCGGAATCATCGAGATGGGCAACGCCAAGGGATTGGGCGCCTCTGCAAAGGGTTCGCCTGCTCCCGTCAGCGACGAAGCCTATTTGGATCTCGTCCGTCCCTACCTGGATCGCGCTGAAATCGGCATGTTCCTCAATTTTAAGCGTTTCGAAGAGGAAAACGTGGCCATGGCCGCCGGCAAGGGCCTTTCTTTTTTACGGCTGGGATCGGACGCTGGCGACGGAGCCATGACCTATGGCGCGGTGGACGTCATCAAAAGACATGGCATTAAAGTGCGCTATGCTTTGATGAAAGCCTACTTGCTCACTCCAGAGGAATTAGCCGACGAGGTGGCAGGATTAGAGGACCACGGCGTGGACGAGGTGACCATTATGGACTCCGCCGGGGCTATGGTCCCCTCCGAGACCGGTGCCTACGTAAAAGCCCTGAAAAAACGCGTCAAAATTCCAGTGGGCTTCCACGGCCACAATAACCTGGGTCTGAGCGCTGCTAACGCTTTGGCTGCAATTGAACAGGGAGCCGACGTGCTTGACTGCGGATTGCTGGGCATGGCCCGTAGCGCTGGCAACATGCCTACAGAGCTAGCTGTGGCGCTCATGCAGCAACAGGGCAAGGCCCTGGACGTGGACCTTTACAAATTGCTGCACTTCGAAGATCAGGAGCTCATCCCAGCCATGGAAAAAGAAGGCTATCATGCCCCCCTGAAGCCAGAGGACCTGATCCTGGGATACAGCGGCGCCCATTCTTCTTTCATGGGCACTTTCCGCTCTGTGGCTCAGGACTGCGGCGTGAACCTGTACCGCCTTATCGTTGAGACCTCCAAGTTGGATCGCAAAGCACCCACCGAGGCCTTGATGCGTCAAACCGCCGAAAAGATCAAAGGAGCCTAGCTATGAAGATTGCCTTAGCCGGGCCCTATCCGTCGGGGACGCTGGAGCGGTTCCAGAGCCTTCTATCGGGCCATGAAATATTTTCCGTCCAGAGCCAGGAGGACTATCAGAACCTTTCCGAAGTGGACTGCGCGGTGGTGCGAGTCTTGAAGACCCCGGAATCGGTGCTGGAAAACAAGCCGAAGTTGAAGGCGGTGATCCGTTGGGGTGTCGGTTACGATTCAGTGGACATCGAGGCCGCCGGCCGCCGAGGAGTCCTTGTCATCAACACCCCCGGCGTTAACGCCTACGCCGTGGCCGAGTTGGCCCTGGCCATGATGATTACCCTAAACCGCAGGATACTTGTTTTTTGGGAGAACGTTAGGAGGGGCAATTGGGATAGAGGAGCCTTCACCTCTCTGTCCCTGAACCGTAAAACCCTGGGCATCATAGGTGGCGGCAGCATTGGCCGCCGGACAGCAACTCTTGCACAGGCCCTGGGCGCAAGGACGGTCTATTATGATCCTTTTCCGTTGTCGCCAGAGAAGGAAAAGGAGCTGGCCATGACCTTGGTCCCTATGAATACTCTGCTGGAACAGTCCGATCTTATCTCCCTCCACGTGCCGTTGCTGGACAGCACCCGTCACATTATCGGTGCCGAAGAGCTGGCTCGAATGAAGCCTACGGCTTGCCTGATAAATACCGCCCGCGGAGGGTTGGTAGACGACGGAGCCCTGCTCCGAGCCCTTCAGGAGGGCCGCCTTGCCGGTGCCGCCCTGGACTGCCTGGAAGACGAGAGCTCGCCAGTTACTGCTGAGCTGATGAGAACGCCCAATGTGCTCATTACGCCCCATATCGGAGGTTCCGTCGCCGATCTGGCCGACGAGATGATTCCCCTTATCGCAGAATCTATCAAGGCCCTGGCGGAGGGTCGGGAGACTGGTAACGTGGTTAATCGCCAGTTTCTCGCCGGTCCTCACGATGGAGAATAAATTTGTAAAGGAGTGAAAGTATAGTGGACCTCGGAATCGGAATCATCGCCTTTGTGGCCTACATTGTTTTCGTCATCGCCTGGTACCTGGGGTTGAAGCGTAGCATCGCAGAGGCTATGCTGCTGGGATTGGTGGTGTGCTGTGCCTTCTGTGGCATCGACAAGATACCTGTCACCTTTGTCCGCAGCCTGAGATCGGCGATGAAGCAGGACGTTATGGCCGCGATTATGCTTTTCACCATGATGGCCTCGATTATGACTCAGACGGGCATCATCACCAGGCTGGTCCATATCCTGAACGCCCTTTTGGGCCGGCTACGCGGCGGTCCTGCCTACGTCTCGGCCTGCGCCAGCGCACTTTTTGGCATGGTCTCCGGTGCCAGCAGCGCTAACGCGGCCACTGTGGGCTCCATCACCATACCCTGGATGAAGGAATCGGGTTGGACCAAGGAGATGGCTGCCATCATGAATACCGGCAACGCTGGACTGGGTATCTGCATCCCTCCTTCGTCTTCCATGTTCTTGATGCTTGGGCTGCCTGCCGTGGCGGGAGTGGTAGGAACCGGAGATCTCTATTTCCCCATGCTCTGCGGTGGTCTGTGGACCCTGGTCTACCGGCTCTTCCTGGTGCGTTACTATGTCCATGCCTATCGAATCCCCGCCATCGCCACGGGACAGATCGAATCGTTGGGTGCGGTGATGAAAAGGGGCGGGACCTCGCTGACCATGTTCTTGGGCATCATCATCCCTCTGAACCTTACCACCGGTCCGGTCTCTGCCTGGCTCCAAAACCTTCCCTCCTTCGGAAGGGACGGCGTGAAGGCCATGAACATCATCATCTGGGTCCCGGTGTTGATCATGGTGATCTGCATGATCGAGGGGCGGAAAATGCTGCCTAAAACCGCGGAAGGTTGGAGAAAAATGCTGCTGTCCACGGCTAAACAGTGCTGCAATTGTGGCGCCGTGTCGCTTTTTGCCATGGCCTGCAGCAATGCCCTAAACCTTACCAGCTTCGGCCAGGATATGACCACTATTCTCTCTGCGCTGTCGCTGCCCAAGTTCGTCATGATCCTGATCATCGGCTATGTGGTGGCCTTGGCGGCGGGCCCCATGAACGCCACTTCCACTACAGTGAGCCTCGGCCCTGTGGCCTATTCTGCTATGGTCGCCGTGGGAGTCTCGCCTGCTGTGGCCATCACGGCCTACCTGATTTTCGCTTCCACCGAGGGCGCTTCGCCTCCCATGTCCTCGCCCATCTTCGTGTCCAGCAGTATTGCCGGAGTGGACGACGTGAGCACCATGTTTAAGCCGCTGATCTTACACTACTGCATCCCTGTAGTCTTTGTCGGTGTGTTGGTCGCCATGGGATGGCTACCGGTATTTGGGGGGTGATGGATCGTGAAAAAGCTCTGTAACGCGCTGTTTTTGATCTGTCTCTGCGCCGCTTTGTTTCTGAGCCTGAGCTATGTGGTGCTCCAAGGTATAGCCGTGATCACGGCCAACGGGACCTTGGCCGCTTGGGCTTCCAAGAACCTGGGGACGCCGGTCTGTATAATGTGCTCCCTCACGGCCGTGGTGGCCTATGTGATGAGCTATATCTTCCGTTGGAACGCCGGTGACTGAGGCCGGTCAGCGGCTAAAGTTATCCCGTAAATATTTTAAAAAGCCCGGCGCGCGCAGCGCAGGGCTTCTAAGAAAAGACGCGGGTTTAGGGAAGATCTCCCTAAACCCGCGTCTTCGTCTACGGTCTGAAACGGGAAAGTGCTTTCTCAGTCTCCCGCTTTTTTGTTAACGACGCTAGTCCTCGTAGTAGAACCCACTGTAGCGGGAGTTGCGCCCCACCTCGAAGTTCTCGGTGCCCTTCAGTTTGGGCGACTTGGCGTAGATCCAGTCGGGGGTGGTGAGCCAGATCCAGGGAGTCTCGTAGACCACCTTGTCCCAGAGCTCCTTATAGAGGGCTGCCCGCTCGGGGCCGTCCATCACCGAGGCCGAGGCTAACAACAGCCGGTCTATCTCGGGATCGCTCATCCTGGCGTTGTTGGTAGATCCGATGCCGCTGGTGTGGAGGGTGCGGTTCACGAAGAAATAGGGATCCTTTATGTTGTTGGTCCATCCCATGATGAAAGTCTGGAAATCGCCGCTGCTGACCACGTCGGTGAAGGTGCCCCACTCCATGGTCTGGATCTCGGCTTCGATGCCCACCTCGGCCAGCTGGGCCTGGATGATGGTGGCGATGTCGATCCGCTCCTTGCGGTCGTTGGTGTAGATGGACATCTTAAAGCCCTTGGGATAGCCCGCTTGGGCCAGCAGTTCCTTGGCCTTGTCGGGATCGTAGGGCCTGGGGGCGGCGCCCTCGGGGGTGTACTTCAGGGTGTTGAGCCAGGGCCC
>CAZNRB010000063.1:0-9252 GCA_964575405.1 uncultured Synergistaceae bacterium
AAATTTGGTCTTGCCAAAGGGGAAATGTCCCCTATAATTGGTCCGTACTGCCACTCACCACGGCAGAATCTCCCAGGGCCCGCCAAAGGGGCCTGCGGGAAAACAAAGGGGCGAAAGCCACGAAAAACCACGCCGGTGCCCTGGGGACTACCACCGGCCACCCCTGTTCCTTATGGAGGATGAGAGTTAATTGACCAACACGGCTGCACCACTTATCCAGGTCAAGGACCTGCGGAAGGGTTTTGAGGACGGAACGGTCCTCAAAGGCGTGTCTATCGACATCAGAGAGGGCGACCTGATATCCATCATAGGGCCCTCGGGATGCGGTAAGTCGACGTTTCTGAGGTGTCTCAACTGCCTTGAATACATCGATTCCGGCTCGATCACCATCGCCGGCGTCACGGTCAGCCGTGCTCCAGGGCAAAAGATGGACAAGGAATTCCTCGACGCCTGTTATCACATGCGCCAGGAAGTGGGAATGGTGTTCCAGAGCTTTAACCTGTTCCCCCACAAAACGGTACTGGAAAACATCATGATGGCCCCCATGGTGGTCAAGGGCGCTTCCGAAAAGGACGCGAAAAAGAACGCCCTGGGACTGCTGGAAAAGGTGGGCCTTTCGGATTACGCCGCCAAGTACCCCGCTACTCTCTCGGGCGGCCAGACCCAGCGGGCCGCCATCGCCAGGGCTTTGGCCATGGCGCCCAAGGTGATGCTTTACGATGAGCCCACTTCGGCGCTGGATCCCGAGCTGGTGGGCGAAGTGCTCCAGGTCATGAAGGACCTGGACCGTGAGGGCATGACCCAGGTCATCGTGACCCATCAGATGGAATTCGCCCGGGAGGCCTCGGACTACGTGGTCTTTATGGACGGCGGCGAAATAGTGGAAAAAGAGGACGGCGACATCCTTTTCACCACCCCCCAGAACCCCCGCACCCAGAACTTTCTGCGGCACCTGAAGGGAGCGATGGCCTGATGAAAAAGCTGCTCTCCCTGACCCTGGCTCTGCTGTGCTGTCTTGGCCTGGGCTGTGCCCTTGCCCAGGAAAACAAGCCCGTGCTGAAATGGGGCGGCGACTCCGAAGGCAACGTGCCCTACATGTTTATGGACCCCTCCGACGACCAACAGACCATCGGATTTGAAATCGAGCTGGTCAACGCCCTGGCCGAGCAGATGGGCATGACGCCGGAGTTCGTCCACAACAGCTGGGAGAACCTGATCCCAGGGTTGAACCTGGGCCTCTACGACATCGCCCTCAGCGGCCTGGAGATCACGCCGGAGCACCTGGAAGAGGTGGACTTCTCGCTGCCCTATTACACTACCTTCCTTCAACTGGTAGTCCAGCGGGGCAACCCCACCGGCATCCAGAGCCTGGAGGACTGCGTGGGCAAGCGGGTGGGTACGCTGAAGCAGTCCTACGCCTTCTACACCCTGGTGGACGCCGGCGTCGACGACATCCGCACCTACGAGAACGAGGTCAACGCCTATCAGGACATGGCTCACGATCGCCTCGACGCCGTGTTGATGGACTCGCCTATCGCTATTTTCTACGCCGGTTTCAACTCCAACCTGGAGTTCGTGGGCGAGCCCATCGGCGAGATCCAATACGGCATCCCGGTGCGCAAGGGCGAGACCGAGCTGCTCCGTCAGATCAACAGCGCCCTGATCACTCTGCGGGACCAGGGGGTACTGCGGAACATCTACGACCGCTGGAACATGTGGACTCCAGTGATGGCCCAGCTCTTCAACGACTACGCCCCGGCCACGGCGGGCCCGGAGATGTTCGAGCACTGGGCTTCCTTCCAACGCCAGGGCTTGACGGTGCAGCAGCGCCTGGAACGCTACATCTCCTTCCTGCCCGCCTTCGGCAAAGCGGCGGTGGTGACCATGGAGGTATCCATAGCGGCCATGGTGGTGGCTATGGTGCTGGGCTTGGTTTTGGCAGTGGTCCGCCTCTTCGGCGCCAAGCCCCTGTCGATGCTGGCCAGCTGGTATATCGAGCTGATCCGGGGCACGCCGGTGCTGATACAGCTGTTCTTCATCTTCTACGGCCTGCCCAACGTGGGCATCAAGCTGTCGCCCTTTATGGCCGGTATTCTGGGGCTGGGGTTGAACTACGCCGCCTACGAGGCCGAAAACTACCGCGCCGGGCTGCTGGCAGTGCCGCGGCAGCAGATGGAGGGGGCCCTGGCCCTGGGCATGACCAAGAACCAGGCTCTGCGCCACGTGATACTGCCCCAGGCCATCAGGGTCTCGTTGCCGCCGGTGACCAACGACTTCATCTCCCTTCTGAAGGACTCGTCGCTGGTGTCCATGATCACCCTGATCGATCTGACCAAGGCCTACGGCCAGTTGGCCAACACCTATTACGACTACTTCGGCACCGGCATCATGGTGGCGCTGATCTACTTCCTCCTGGGGCTGCCCTTCGTCCGCTTGGCCCGCGTCGCCGAGCGCCGCTTGGCCGTGGCCGTGACGGGCAATCTGCGCCGGACCCAAGGTGACTCGGTGCTCCGCCCCGCCAGCTACCACAACTAAAACGCGGAAGGGCCGCCCCAGCGGCGGCCCTATAAGCTGGCTTCGCCTTTGCTCGGAGCCAGCATCTTTTACCTTTCAGGAGGACAGGGATCCAGTGAAAAACTCCCAGGAAGCCCCGGCGTCTCGGCGCTTCGCTATGCCCCAGCGGCTCCGCAGGGGCCTCTTTCTTTTCGCCGCAGCGGCCTTTCTTTGGACCGGAGGCCCCGCCGCCGCCCAGGGCTTCGTCCCGCAGGACGTGCTACGATGGGGCGGCAACTCCGAAGGTGGCGTGCCCTTTATCCTTTACGACCCCGCCGATCAGTCCAAGCTCTTGGGCTTTGAGACCGAAATAGCCGAGGCCATGGCCCAGTATTTGGGCCTGGAGCCCCAGTTCGTCCAGAACGTATGGGACATACTGATCCCCGGCATGGAGCGAGACCTCTACGACGTGGTGATCAACGGCATCGAGGTGACGCCAGAGCGGGCCGAGGCGATCAACTTCTCAATCCCCTACTACGTGACCTATCTCCAACTGGTGGCCCCTAAGGGCAACCCCGCCGGATTGGCGGACCTGGAGTCCTGCCTGGGCAAGGTCATCGGCACCCTCCGGGGATCCTACGCCTACGACACCCTTGCCAGGGCCGGAGTGACCGAAATCCGCTCCTACGAGAACGAGGCCACGGCCTACCAGGACCTGCAAAACGGCCGCCTCGACGGAGTGCTGATGGACGCCCCCATGTCCATCTACTATTCCCAGTTCAACCCCCTTTTCGAGTTCGTGGGCGAGCCCATCGGCCGCATCGAATACGCCGTGGCGCTGCGCAAAGAGGACACGGAACTGCTGGTCATGGTGAACCAGGCCATCGTGGCCCTGCGGGACCGGGGGACCCTGCGTCGGATCTACGACCGCTGGAACCTCTGGAACCCCCTGATCGCCCAGGAGTTCCAGGACTTCGGCCCCGCTCTGGAGGAACCGGTGATGTACCGCTATTGGGCCGACCTCCAGCGGGGCGCCAGGGACTGGAAAGAGCGGATCCAGCGCTACGCCGGTTTTCTGCCGGCCTTCGGCCAGGCCGCCCTGGTGACCCTCCAGGTCTCGGTGGCCTCCATGGCCCTGGCGGTGGCCCTAGGACTGGTGGTAGCCCTTTGCCGCCTCTTCGGCCCCGCTCCGCTGCGGTGGCTGGCCCTGGGCTGGATCGAGTTTATCCGAGGCACGCCGGTGCTGATTCAGCTCTTTTTGATCTTTTACGGCCTGCCCAGCCTGGGAATCCGCCTAAGCCCCTTCGTAGCCGGGACCTTGGCGCTGGGCGTCAACTTCTCGGCCTACGAGGCTGAGAACTACCGCGCCGGTTTGGAGGCCGTGCCACGGCAGCAAATGGAAGGAGCCCTGGCCCTGGGCATGACCAAAGGCCAGGCCCTGCGGTGGGTCATTCTGCCCCAGGCCCTGAGGGTCACCTTGCTGCCCATGACCAACGACTTTATAGCCCTGTTGAAGGACTCGTCGCTGGTGTCCATCATCACCCTGGTGGATCTGACCAGGACCTACGGCCAGTTGGCCACGGCCAATTACGACTACTTCGGCACCGGCGCAATCGTGGCAATCATCTACCTGCTGCTGGGGCTGCCCTTCGTCCGCCTGGCCCGGTGGATGGAGGCCCGGCTGAGCCAATCCCTGGGCCGTCCCAGCAAAGGGACCACCATCAAGGCCGCCAGTTACGGCCATTAAAAGACGAGGCGCCGTTCCGGCCGGGACGTCGCCTCGTCTTGTCCTTAAGGCCCCTGTTCCGCTCTTCCTGGTCCGCTCTTCCTTGCCCCTCCCAAAAAACTTGAAGGTCTTTGCAAAATATAAGCGGCGATAACAAGAGCAAGGCCTTCTCCTACTGCCTGACCCAGATCAACCGGGGCGGAAGCTACTTCGGCCTGGTCTTTGACCTGCTCTTTAAAGTAGGCCGATAGCAGAACGACTTCACCGTCTACGATACTTATGGGAACAGGATCGCCGGAGAGACGGAAAGCACGGGAATTTCTCTGAGCGCCGAAGTGGGCAAGAAGTTCGCCCTGAACGGCCGAGGCCTTTATCTGGAGCCCCAGGCCCAGCTGACCTACGGCCATCTGACCGGCGACGGCTACAGGACCAGCAACGGCGTGAACGTCCACAGCGACGGCATCGACAGCCTGGCGGGCCGGGCCGGCGTGAACTTGGGAATGGACATTAACCCCAACACTAACGTCTACCTGAAAGCCAGCCTGCTCCACGAGTTCCTGGAGGACTACGGCATCACCATGAGCGGCAACAGCGGGCCCCTCTACCCCAAAATTTGGGCGGGACTTTAATAGGATCAGGCTACTCCTGGACCTCGGCCAGCTTTAAGATGGCCGAGGCCATGATCTTGGCGGTCAGCACGATCTTGTCGATTTCCCAGCGCTCGTCGGCTTCGTGGATGTGCTGGTTCTCGCCTGGCAGGCAGGATCCAAAGGCCACGATGTTGGGCATGGCCTTGGCGTAGGTCACGCCGCCGATGGCCAGAGGCCGCTCGCCCTTGCGGCCCGTCTCTTCCTCGTAGGCCTCCAGGAGCTTCACCACCAGCGGGGCGTCTTCGGGCACGTAGAGGGGCTCGCTGCCGCCGATGGACTGGATCTCAAAACCGGCGGATTTCATGGCTTCCTCGAATTGGGCCTTTAGAGGCGCCAATTGTAAGGTCACGGGGAAGCGGTAGTTCAGCGTGAAGAAAACCCTTTCGCCCTCTTTGCGCATGATGCCCCAGCAGAGGGAGGCGAAGCCCGACACGTCGTCGTAGCAGCAGAGGCCCAGGTTTTCGCCGAAACACTGGCCGCCCACCAGCCGGTCCATTTTCTCCAGGAAAAGGCCCTGTTGGCCGCCAACGCCGCAGAGCCGCAATAGCTTGACCAAGTTGGCCACGGCGTTGCTGCCCTGCTGGGGCCTGGAGCCGTGGGAGGAAAGGCCCTTCATGGTCAGCTTGAAGTGGCCGCCGCCAAGCTCTTCCATCTCCAGCGACGCGCCTCTAGGGGCCACCCAGTCGGCGGCGGCACGGCGCACCCGAGGCGCCAAGGCGGGAGAAGCCTTGAGCTCCGCCGTGGCTCTGTCGGCCACGGCGTTGGCCGCCACGCCGCCGTCAAAGGACAGGATTTGAAGGTCCCCCGAAGGGGCAAAGGGCGCCGTCATGGAGGCCGTCAAGGTGCCCTTTTCGCCGTTGATCAGGGGATACTCGGCGTCGGGCGTAAAACCCCAGACCGGCAGTTCTTGCCCCGAGGCCACGTAACGGGCCACTGCCTTGCTGCCCTGTTCTTCGTTAGTGCCCACCAGGACCCGGACCCGGCGCTTCAACTTTATACCGGCGTCCTTAATTGCCTTCAGGGCTATCAGGGCGCAGATGGCTTCGCCCTTGTCGTCGGCCACGCCGCGGCCGTAGAGGAAGCCCTCCTCGATCTTGCCCTTCCAGGGATCGCAGCTCCAGCCGTCGCCGGGAGGCACCACGTCCACGTGGGCCAGAATCCCCACCATCTCGGCCCTGGGATCGCCCCACTCGCCCCAGCCCACCATATCCTCGAAGGTGCCAGTGGAAAAGCCCATCCGGCCGGCGATCTCCACGAACTTGTCCATAGCCGCCTTGGGGCCTGGGCCGAAGGGGGCCCCGGGCTGGGCGTCGCCGCCTACGCTCTCGACGGCCACCAGCTCCCGGATGGAGTCCACCAGCTGGTCCCTCATGGCATCGATGTTACCGCGAATTCGTTCCATCACGAGCAAAAACTCCTTTCGACAAACTCCGGCCGCCTCGGACCGGTCAGATCCGGCATCCGCCGCGGCGCTCTTTGAAGCGCTTCAGTATTATATGGGTCTTCACGCTGAGGATCCCCTCAGTGGGATAGACTTGATCCCGCAGAAAGGCCGTCAGATGGTCCTGATCCCTCAGGAGGGCGTGGACGTGGAGGGCGCTGGCGCCGGTCATGAGGTAGACGCTTTCCACCTCCTGGAGGCCGCTGAGCCGCTGTCCCACCTCTATAAGGTGGTGGGGCTCCACTGCCACGTCGAAAAAGGCCGATAGGTTCAAGCCCAGGGGCTCGGGGTTGAGGATCACCGTGAACCGCTCGATGACTCCCTTTTCCATCAGCGCCTGGACCCGCTCCCGGACCGATACCCTGGAAAGGCCCAGCAGACGGCCGATCTCGGCGTAGGAGATCCGGCTGCCGGCGATCAGATAGTCCAAAATGGCTCGGTCCGTACGGTCCATGGTCTTTTGCCTCCTTCTGGGGTGCCGCCAAGGCTCCGGCTCCATTCTACAATGAAGATCCTTGGATAGCCACGGCAGCGCACTTATTAAAGACTTTTGGCCATTTTATGACTGTTCACAAACAAGCAAAAAAAACATTATATACTTAATTAGCGTGTACGTGTAGATATTTTATTGACAATAGTTTTTTGTATGCTACTATACTAGCATAGGCCTTTTTACGCCGCTGGCCATTCCCTGAAGGTCCGGCAGGGCTGCGAAATCGCCCCATGTAAAGGGAGGTAGTGTTATGAGCTTTATCCTAGCGTTCTTCGTCATGATGGTCTTCCTATCCATAGGAGACATGGTCTCCGCCAAGACCAAGGCCATGATCCCGTCGGTGTTCGTCTCGGCTTCTCTGTTCCTGATCGGGTTCTGGACCGGCCTGCTGCCCCGGGACGTCATGGACATCGCTGGCCTGGGCGGCATTACGCCCACGCTGTTCATGTACCTGGTGATCGCCCACATGGGCACCCAGCTGAGCGTCAAGGAGCTCTGCTCTGAGTGGAAAACCGTGGTGGTGGCCGTCTGCGCCCTGGTGGGCATGTCGGCTGCTCTGCTTTACGTGGGCGTCAAGTTCATCGAGTGGAACGCCATCGTCATAGGAATTCCTCCCCTGGCCGGCGGTCTGGTGGCCACTATCATCATGGGCGAGGCCTCCAAGGAACTGGGCTATCTGGCCCTGCTGGCCCCGGCGGTCTTCGTGGTCCAGGGCTTCGTGGGCTACCCTCTGACGGCTATCTGCCTGCGCATCGAGGGCACGGAGCTACTGAAGAAGTTCCGGGCCGGCGAGATCGCCGGCAAGGACGCCGAAGCTGTGGGCGAGTCGAAGCGCAAGATCCCCCCGTTGCCGGCCAAGTACCAGACCACCTTCTACCACCTGGCCGGAATCGGCTTGGTGGGATGGCTGGCCTATCTGACCAACCTGGCCATGGTGGCCGGGCTGAACTCCATCAACCCCGAGTGGAGCAAGTTCGCCCTCCATCCCCTGGTGATCTGCCTTATCTACGGCGCCATTGCCGCCGAGATCGGCCTTGTGGAGCGCCGCGCCATGGCCAAGGCCGAGTCGCTGGGCTTCGGCTTGGCGGTGATCATGATGCTGGTCATGTGCATGCTCAACCAGTCCACGCCTCAGGATATCATCCTGCTGCTCTACCCCCTGTTCATCATAGTGGCCGTCGGCGTGGCGGGCCTCCTCATCGTCTCGGCCGTAGTGGGCAAGATACCTGGCTACTCGGTCCCCATCTCGGTGGCTCTCTCCCTGACGGCCCTCTACGGCTTCCCGCCTAACTACATCCTCACCGAAGAGGCCGCCAAGGGCCTTGCCGAGACCGACGAAGAGCGGAACTTCCTTATGGACCGGATGCTTCCCAAGATGCTGGTAGGCGGCTTTATGACCGTCACCATCGGCTCGGTGATCATGGCCGGAATCTTCGCCTCCATGCTGGTGCTGCCCTAGGCTGGTCTAGTACAACGCCTTATAAACAAATAAGCGGGTTCAGGAGAGGTCTCCTGAACCCGCTTATTTCGTTATACAAAAACGCGAGCTCCCTTCCTGGGAACCTCGCTCAGGCTGAAGACAAAGCCCCGCCGCCATAGCACTGATAACAATGAATACGTCAAAGCCGAAAGGAGACAATAGAAAGGATTTTTGGAACAGCCAAGGAGAAGCACGGTCCCAGATACACCGCCATGGCAGGGAAAGCCAGGATGAAGATGAAGGTCGGGCTAGCTTGCCTGTGCGTGAATCTCAAGAAGCTGGCAAAGATGAAGAAAAAGAAAGGCCTTCTGGGGTCCCATGGAGGAGGTCTTTTACGATTTTTCGTCACATTATAATTGAACATAAAAACAAGCGGGGTTGGGAGGCCCTTCCTAAAACCACTTTGTCTAAGGTCTGGAGGGCCCTCCTTTCATAAGGGCCTCCTTTTCCTGGCCTTGAAATAGCTCTTTTTTGCGCTAAAATTCAAGGCAGTTAGCTACGAAAGACCCCTAATTAAGGAGGCAATTGCCATGGATTACGCCAAGGAATCGCTGAAGTGTCACGCCCAGTGGAAGGGAAAGATCGAAGTCATCTCAAGGGCTCCGGTGGAGAGTAAGGATGACCTCTCGCTGGCCTACACTCCCGGTGTGGCCCAGCCCTGCCTGGAGATCCAGAAGGACCCCAGCAAGAGCTACGAGCTGACCCGCCGTCACAATCTCTGCGCCGTCATCACCGACGGCAGCGCCGTGCTGGGCCTGGGAAACATCGGTCCCGAAGCGGGTATGCCCGTCATGGAGGGAAAATGCGTGCTCTTCAAGGCCTTTGCCGGCGTCGACGCCTTCCCTCTCTGCATCAAGACCCAGGACGTAGACCAGTTCGTCGAGACGGTCTACCAGATCTCGGGCTCCTTCGGCGGCATCAACCTGGAGGACATCGCCGCCCCCCGGTGCTTTGAGATCGAGCGCAAGC
>CAZNRB010000064.1:0-9231 GCA_964575405.1 uncultured Synergistaceae bacterium
TTGTGGAAGGCGGCGGCGTCGTAGTCCCAATAGCCCTCTTTGACGTCCTTGGGCTTGCCCACGGTGACGTAGGCCACCATCTCGATGTGCTCCGGCACTCCGAAAAGCTCCCGCAGCTCGGCCATTTTCTCCTGGGCTCCTTCGCAGCAGAGCCGTGCTCCGCACCACACGGCGCCGTACCCCAAGGCGTGGGCCGCCAGCAGGAGGTTTTCGATGGCAGCAGCGGCGTCGTCGCCCCAGTAGAGCGACGAAATGGGGCTGCGGTCCGTCTCGGCGCAGATCACAAAGGTCAGCGGCGACCGGCCGGCCATCTTCTCGAAGGGGTGGACCTGGGCCAGCTTGTCCAGCTTCTCCCGGTCGGTAACCTGGATGATGTGGACGGGGCGGCAGTTGCAGGCGCTGGGCGCCGCCATGGCGCAGCGGACCATCAGATCGGCCGCTTCATCGGTGACGGGATCGTCGGTGTAGTGCCGGATGCTGCGGCGGCTCAGAATGCATTGGATCACGGGGTTGTCTTTCAAAGCCATGAAAATCGCTCCTCTCTGTTTTTTCTGTTTTTCCCTTTTGCCGGCAACTCTAGGGACCTTCCAGCGGGGCCTCGGGATTTTGCATCCACCGCCGGACCGCGGCGAAGTCCTCCAGGGTCAAGGCTGTGGGACTGCCGGGGACCCTGGAACGGATTCGGAGCAGATAGGCGGGGTGAAAAAGGGGCCTTATGAGCACTTCCAAGCCCTCGATCTGGCGGTGGTAGAAGCGGCCCCGCAGGGCCGTGATGCCTTCCTTGGTCTCCAACAAGGTTCGGGTTGGCACGTTGCCCACCGTCAGGATCAACCGGGGCTTTAAGAGGGAAATCTGGGCCTTCAGCCAATCTAGGCAGGCCTGGGTCTCCTTTCGTCTGGGCGTCCTGTTTTCGGGAGGGCGGCATTTTACGGCGTTGGTGATGAAGATCTCCTCCCGGTCCAGGCCGGCCTCGGCCATGAGCTGGGTCATGTGGCGTCCCGACCGCCCCACGAAGGGCATCCCCAGCCGGTCCTCGCCGGCGCCTGGAGCCTCGCCGACGAGCATCACCGCCCCGCAGGACGGACCTGAGCCGAAGACGGGCCCGGCTGCGCCCGACCGCAGGGGGCAGCGATGACAGCTCCGCAACCGCCGACTTAAGGCCTCCCAGGCGGACCAGCCTCCGGCGCTTGTCTGGAGTGCAGCGAAATTTTCCGGAGTCACAGGGTCTTTTTCAGCGTCAAAGTGATGGTCTGCTCCAGGCCATCGCTGTAACTGCTGTCCTCCCAATTCCATTGATTGTATTTCAGCTTCCAGGCCAGGCTGAAATCGCCCAGGGGCGCCTGAAAGTTCACGAAGGGGCTCAGGCGCCGCCGGTCGCCCAGAGAATTGTCCAGGTCGCTTTGGAGCTCCATCTCCTCCAGCTCCAGTCCCCACTGGGCCGAAACTTGCCGGTACTGGAAACGGCGGGCCCAGCTGAGGCCCCAGTACTGGTCAGCACCGTCGCCGCTGCCGCTGTAGTAGTCCCAGCTGTTGCCTTTGCGGTAGGCGCTGCCGACCCAGACGCCGTCGTCGAAGCTCAGCGCTGTTTTGTAGCTCTGGGTGCTCTTGCTGGTGCTTTCGCCGGAGGTGAATTCCGACGACAGGCCCCAGGGGCCCCGGCTGTAACTGAAGTTATAGCTGTCCTTGACGGTCCCCGAGTAGCCGCTGAAGGAACTCTCGCCCCAGAGTCCGTAGTCGTTGCGCTGGTATTTTATCTTGGCCGATCCGCCCAGGAGTTCCTTAGCGCCGGCCTCCAATCCCAGGTTGTAAAGGCCGTCGCTGGAGGCCCTCATAGAGCCCCGAAAGCCCTCCTCGCCGTGGCTGTAGTCCGAAGTCCAGTCCAGGGACTCCTGCTGTGACTTGGCATCGTAGGTGGATTTCATGGTGCCGCCCCCTGAGGGGACCGAAGCCTCTCGGGTCTTCATCTGGGCCAGGGGGATCGAATCAAGGTACTGAACCAGGTCCTGGCCGCTTTCCTGGGGGCTGCCGTAGGCCATGCCGTCGACGGTGACCGTCACCGATGGGCCGGGCTTCAGGCCTTGGGGTATGTCCCAGCCGGGGGCGTTCTGCAGTTCCAGCTCCTGGAGATCCAGGCGCTCGGGAGCCCGTCGGGCAAAGGGGCTTGCCAGAGCCAGGGCAAAGGGCCTGGCCGGGGCGGGCAGCGCTGCCAAATAGCCCGGCAGGTTCCGTTTTTCCGGCGAGAAGGGCTCTTCACCCTTGGCCTGGGACTCCTGGCGGAGCCTTGCGGAGGATCGGCCTTTTTGCTTCTGGGCCTTTGGATGGGGGCTTTCGCCTTCCTGGACCTCCCCGCGTACAGGGATGGCCAAGAGCAAAGCTGCTAGCAACAGAGCGGCGGAATAGATCCTTTTCACGGGGGCCTCCTTTCCATCCGAGACTATCTAGGATGAACCTAGTATATTATACGCTTTTTGTCCTCCAGAGGAAGGTTGCTGCCGGCGAAAGGCCGGAGATTTTCGCTCCTCGGGAACCTGAAATTATCGCTTTTTAAGCCGAAAAGTGGATCCGAAACGGGAAAAAACTGTTACACTGGTCCGGGAGATTGCCTCTAGATGTCTCTGGAGCAGCTCCGTAAAAATATTATCGGGGAGGAACAGCGAAGTGAAAGCTCTGGAGGAGCTCTATCGAAAAGGGCTAGGTTCCCAATGGCGCTGATCCAGGTACTGGCAGCGCTGCTTTTGGACTGGAGGTTCGGCGATCCCTACAATTGGCCCCATCCGGTCCGATATATTGGAAAGTTCATAGCCCTCTGGGACGGCATGGCCCTGAGGATGCAAAAAAGGGGCCGCCGGCCTATCACGGAGGCCCTTCTCGGCGCGGCGGGCTGCGCCGTCACGGTGGCCGGCGCTTTTTTCTGCGTCTGGGCGGTCCTGGAGGCGCTGGGGCTGATCTGGCCGGGCCTCAAATGGTTGGGGGAGCTCTATTTTCTCTACGCCGCCCTGGCGGCCCGGTGCTTGGCCAATGAGGCTCGAAGGGTGGAGCGGGCCCTGGCGGCTGGTGACCTGCCGGAGGCACGGCGGCGCCTCGGTGGCCTGGTGGGGCGGGACACCAGGGAGCTGAGCGGCTCCGCCGTGATCCGTGCCACCGTGGAGACTGTGTCGGAAAACCTCACCGACGGCGTGGTGTCGCCCCTCTTCTGGGCGGCCCTGGGCTCGCCCTTCGGTCTGTCGGCGCCGCTCTGCTGGGCCTATAAGGCCTGCAACACCCTGGATTCTATGGTAGGCTACCGGAACGAGCGCTACCGGTGGCTGGGATGGGCCTCAGCGCGGCTCGACGACGGGATGAATTTTATCCCCGCCAGGCTGTCGGGCATCGCGCTGGTGCTGGCGGCCCAGCTGCTCTGGAAGCGGGGAACCCAGGGCTGGAGGGCCCTCTTGCGGGACCACCGGCGGCACCGGAGCCCCAACGGCGGCTGGACCGAGGCCGCAGCGGCGGGGATCTTGGGTATCCAGCTGGGCGGAGGCAGTTTCTACGGCGGCCAGTGGGTGGAAAAACCCATCATGGGCGACGATCTGCGGCCTCCCGTGCCGGCCCATATCGGCCAGATCTGCTGGCTCCTCTGGCCAGCGGTGCTGATCGCCCTGGCGCCTCTTACGGTCCTGTGGCTGCTGCCTTAGCCGAAGCTTCGGACCGGGCAGCAATGGAAGGAAAGGAGGGCCTAGGCCCTTGCACTCTGTGGCAAATCCCCACGGCGGTGATCTGTTGGCCGCTGACAGCCTCTACGGTCAGCGCCGTTGGATCGATTTCAGCTCTAATATAAACCCTTTGGGCGTGCCCGAGCCAGTGAAGGGCCTGCTCTACCGGGCTATCGACGGAGAACTGGACCGCTATCCCGATCCACTGTGCCGGCGGCTGAGGGCAATTTTGGCTCAAAGGCACGGCACCATTCCGGAACGGGTCCTGGTGGGCAACGGCGTTTCGGAGCTGCTGATGTTGGCGGCGGACACCCTTTTCGGAGGGCCCGTGCTGCTGCTGGCCCCCTGCTATTCGGGGTATCAAAGGGCCCTGAAATTGGCGGGGCTGGAGGTCCGGGAGCTCCTGCTCGATCCCGAGAGGGACTTTAAACCGGATCCCGGTGAGCTTCGCTCCCGCCTGGCGAGCTGCCGGGCCCTGTTCCTGGGCAACCCCAACAACCCCACGTCGGTGCTCGTAAACCCCCAGGATCTGCTGGCCCAGATAGGGCCCTGGCTGGACTCCGGGGGACGGTTGGTCATAGACGAGGCCTTTGTGGAATTGACCCTGGGCAGCGTGGCAAATTCCATCTGGCCCTTCGTGCGCAACGCCTCGAACGTGCTGGTCCTGCGGGCCTTCACTAAGTCCCTGGCCCTGCCGGGGCTGCGGTTGGGCTACGCCCTGGGAGAGCCGGGATGGATCCACCGGATGGCCTCTCGCCAGGCCGATTGGTCGGTCAACGCCATGGCCCAGGCCATCGGCCCCGCCCTGGACCAGCTAGGGCCCTACCGGAAGGCCACGGCCCATTGGCTGGCCATGGAGAGGGATTTTCTCTGCCGGGGCCTGTGGCAGCTGAAAAACCTGCGGTTCTGGCCCCCTGAGACGAATTTCGTACTCTGCCAGCTCCTAGGGGGCGCGCCGAAAATGGAGGATCTTCAACGGGACCTGGCCCAGGATTCGATCCTGATCCGGAGCTGCGAGAACTTCCACGGCCTGGACGGGAGCTATTTTCGCCTGGCCATCCGAAGCCGGGAGGACAACGAGGCGCTATTGCAGTCCCTGGGGCACATCCTGGGAAAAGGTTAAAAAGGGCCAGCGATCCGGCAGGCCCTCTGTCCTATGATTCTTTTGGCCCTTGAAAGATCCTTTTCGCTGGGTTAAAAAAACTAGAATAAAAGGGCTTCTCCTCTGGAGGTCCTCAATTTTGAATTTAGCAGCGATCTATGGAGTACCGGATAGAGCGGGACAGCATGGGCGAAATCCAGGTCCCTGCCGAGCGGATGTGGGGCGCCCAGACCCAGCGGAGCCTGGAGAATTTCCCCATAGGCGAGGAGAAAATGCCCCGGGAGATCGTGGAGGCCTTTTTGATCCTCAAGAAGGCGGCGGCCGCCGCCAACGGACGGCTGGGCGTCCTGGAGCCAAAGCGGGCCCAGGCCATCATGGACGCCGCCGGCCAGATGCTCCAGGGCCAGAACTGGGACGAGTTCCCCCTGGTGGTGTGGCAGACCGGCAGCGGCACCCAGAGCAACATGAACGTCAACGAAGTACTGGCCCATAGGGCCTCGGAGCTCCTGGGGCAGAAGGTGCACCCCAACGACGACGTGAACCGCAGCCAGAGCAGCAACGATACCTTCCCCACGGCGCTCCACGTGGCCGCCGTGCTGGCGGTGGAACGGCAGGTCATACCGGCCCTGGAGGAGATGCACCGGGTCCTCTCCGAGAAGGCTGCCCGCTACGACGGCCTGGTGAAGATCGGCCGGACCCACCTCCAGGACGCCACGCCCCTGACCCTGGGCCAGGAGATCAGCGGCTGGGTGCGCATGCTGGAGCGCTGCGAGACCATGATCCTCACCAGCTTGGAATTCCTAAAGGACCTGGCCCTGGGCGGCACCGCCGTGGGCACGGGGCTCAACTGCCCCCAAGGCTTCGCCGAGCTGGCGGCCACGGAGATCGGCGGCTTGACGGGAGTGGACTTCCGCTCGGCGCCCAACAAGTTCCACTCCCTGACGAGCCGCGACGAGCTGGTCCACGTCCACGGGGCCCTGAAGGCTCTGGCGGCGGACCTGATGAAGATCGCCAACGACGTGCGGTTCCTGGCCTCGGGCCCCCGCTGCGGCCTTGGAGAGCTGAAAATACCCGAAAACGAGCCCGGCAGCTCCATCATGCCCGGCAAGGTGAACCCCACCCAGTGCGAGGCCCTGACCATGGTAGCCGTCCAGGTGATGGGCAACGACTGCGCCATCGGCCTGGCGGCCAGCCAGGGGAATTTTGAGCTCAACGTGTTCCTGCCGGTGATGGCCTACAACTTCCTCCAGAGCTGCCGCCTCCTGGGCGACGCCATGGCCTCCTTCACGGCCCGGTGCCTGGCGGGGCTGGAAGCCGATGAGGCCCGGATCAAGGAGAACCTCGACAAATCGCTGATGCTGGTGACGGCCCTGACGCCCAAGATCGGCTACGACAGGGCCGCCGAGATCGCCAAAAAGGCCCATCGCGAAGGCACCACTCTGAAAGTGGCCGCCATGGCCCTGGGCTATTTGAGCGAAAAGGACTTCGACGCCGCCGTCAGGCCCGAAGGGATGGTCGGCCGCCGGGAGCCCTGATTCTGGCCCCAGAGGGGCCAACAGGAAAGGAGATTTGACGATGGAGACGATGGAACAGAAGAACCTTGGAATTTTGGAGGCCATAGGGGCCCGACGCTCCACCAGGGCCTACAGACCCGAGGCCGTGGCCGAGGAAGTGCTCCGGTCGGTGATGGAAGCGGCCCGCCGGGCCCCCTCGGGCAAGAACTCCCAGCCCTGGGAGGCCTACGTGGTCTTCGGCAACGCCATGACGAAGCTCCGAGGGGAGCTCCTGGAGGCTCTTAAAGAAGGCCATCTCAGCGCCATGGCCTCCCAGACCGAGCCCAAGAGCTATTCCGCCCGGCGCAGGGACCTCTTCGAGCTTATGGGCCCAGCCATGGAGGCCTCAGGCTGGAAGAGCAACGCCATCGTGGAGCACAGTATCGCCCTTTTCGACGCCCCGGCAGGGATCTTCCTGTGCATCGCGAAGGACGCCGGACCACGACGGCTGCTGGACCTGGGAATCTACGTTCAGACACTGTGTCTCAGCGCAGAGGCCTTCGGCCTGGGGACCTGCGTCATCGGCTACGCCCGGCTGGTGGAAAAGGCTCTGCGGCGTGCTCTGGAACTGCCCCAGGACCAGGAGTTCGTCCTGGCCCTTTCCATGGGCTACCCCGACGAGGCCTCGCCCATGAACAGCTTCACCTCTCCCAGGGTTCCCCTGGAGGAAAACGTTCGCTTCATCGGCTGATTAACGCCGAAGAACGAGCCCAGGGCCCAGATCCCGAAATTTCAGGATCTGGGCCCTTAGGTTTATTCCCAGGCCTTTTCAGAAAAAGTCACTGCCTCGGTGGGCTCTGGCTCTCCTTTCTAAGTCTCCTGGTGGCGCCGGTGCTGAACCTTTCTGATCTATTTTGATCTATCCTAAGAAATGGACGTTTAAACTAGGGCAAGGCGTGATGTCTTTGTTTACAAAATATTTTTGAGGCGCCATAATAGGGAAAAGTTTTTCGAATTCTATAAATGTCAGGGGGGATCGATCAGTGATTTCGTCGTTTTACGACGTGATCGTGGTGGGCGGCGGAGCTGCCGGAATCGCCGCCGCCCTGGGGCCGCCCAGGCCGGAGCCCGGTGCCTTTTAATCGAGCGAAACGGCAGTTTCGGCGGCCAGGCTACTAACGCCAATGTGGCGTCCTATTGCGGGTTTTTCACTCGAGGCGCTGCCCCCCGGCAGATAGTGAAGGGCGTGGGCCAGATGGTGCTGGAAGAGCTCCGCAGTCTGGGAGCCTACGATGGCTATCGGCTATCGTCGGTGAAGAACGCCATTGTGACCCTGGACGAGGAGACACTCAATACGCTCTGGACCGGCTGGTCCAGCGCTGCGGCTCTCTGAAGGCGATGCTTCATTGCCGGATGATCTACGCCCAGGTCAACGGCCAGGGGATGATCGAGTCCACCGGCTGCGCCGGCGATGAAAGAAGCTATGTCTTCGGGGCCAAAGCTTTTGTAGACGCCAGCGGCGACGGGAACCTGGCCCACCTGTCGGGGGCTTTGACCCGCTACGGCGACGGCAACGGCGGCGGCTATATGTCCACTGCTATATGTCCACTAAGACGCTCCGGATCGACCATGTGTCCCCAGAGGTCCGGTTCGCCCCTGCGCTGCTGGAATCGGCCCTTCAGAAGGCCAAGGCCGAGGACTTCTCCCTGCTGACCAAGGAGCCGGGTATAGTCTTCCGGACGGCTCCTGACATGGTCTACGCCATTTTGCCCAGCGTGGCGGTGCCCTCTCTGGACGCCGAGACCCTCACGGCCTGCGAGATGAACGCCCGAGCCCAGGCCCTGGCATATATCGCTGCTTTCCGAAAATACCTGCCCAGCATGGAGAACTGCCGGCTGGTCTCTACGGGCTACAAGCTGGGGCTCGGGGACACCAGGCACCTGGTGGGAGAGCACATTCTCACCGGCCAAGAAGTGCTGGAGGCGGTCAAACAGCTAGACGCCGTGGCCTGCGGTGCCTGGCCCTGCGAGATGCACAGCCATGTGAACAAAATGGCCCAATACCTATGGGAGAAAGACAGCGACTATTACCATGTCCCCCTTCGGTGCCTCAAGTCCAAGAACATCGGGAACCTATGGGCAGCGGGAAAGCTGGTCAGCGCCGGTCTGGTGGCCTTCGCCTCAGTGCGGGTCATGGGCATAGGGTTCGCAACGGGCCAGGGCCCGGCGTGGCCGCCGCTTTGGCCGCTCTGAGAGGGGAGCGGAAGGCCTCGGAGGTCCAAAGGGAACTGCTCCGCCAGGGAGCCTGGCTGTAAGGGCGGCGCTAAAATTTCGCCCTGTAAAATTATTTATAGAATTTATTGATTGGGAGTTTTTTTGTGTGAAACGGGCTTTATCGATCCTGGCGGCGCTGTTCGAGCCGCGCATGGACGTGGTCTGCCAGGTAGCCGAATTCAAAAAACAGCAGCAAATGCCCATCTTCCAGGGCGGTAGGGAACAGGTGGTGCTGGGAAAGACCCGGAGCTACATCAAAAATCCCGACTACGGCGCCAGCCTGGAATCCTTTATGACCCATCTAATGGGCCTCAGCAAGGACGAGCAGGCCAAGCGAATTTAGAATGACGCAGTTTAGTCAGCTTCTCTTTCTGTGCGCAGAGACGTTCGGGAAAGAACGTTGTTCTATAGGCGTTTAGGTAAATTTACGCTCTCTATGGGGTTTGCAAGGAGGAGTCTATCGATGTCCCTTTTTCATTCAATCAGTGCTCAGGAGCTGCTGGACGATCCTAGGGTCTCCGGAGAGACCGTCAAGGAAGCTTTGATACAGCAGGGCCTTTCTCCGGAACAGATCACCGTCAAGAGGGTCAAGGGGCCCAAGGGTTATACGGACTTCGTAAAGGTCTGGTTCACTGGAACTCAGGGGAAACGTGGGGGCGGCGGCGCTCCCA
>CAZNRB010000065.1:0-8888 GCA_964575405.1 uncultured Synergistaceae bacterium
AGGTGACCAACAACGCCCTGAAGTTCTACGGCCAGAGCACCGACCCCCGGAACCCCGCCCCCACGCTGGGGCAGCACAACGACCAGGTTTTCGGCCAGTTCCTGGGCCTGGACAGCGATAAAATCGCCCAGCTCAAGGCCTCAGGCGTGATCTGATAGACGGCGAGACATCAAACATCAAAGAATCCAGCTGACTTCCCCCTAGGCGGCGCCCTGCTGGGCGCCCCACGAAAAGAGGCCCCAAGCCGCGAAGGATTTGGGGCCTCTTTTGTGTGACGTTGGTAACTCAGAGGGTGCTGTCAGAGCGTTACTGGGCGGCCAGGGGCTGGGCCTGGATCTCCTTGATGGCCTCGGCGACGCGGCGCACGCCCTCTTCGATCACCTCGGGGCTGCAGAAGGTGAAGTTCATTCTGGCGTTGTGCTTGCCGTTCTCGGGGTTGATGCAGAAGGCGGCGCCGGTGACGAAGACCACCTTTTTCTTCATGCAGACCTGGAGCAGGTCGGCGCAGTCGATGCCCGGCACGTCGATCCAGAAGAAGAAACCGCCCTGGGGCTTGACCCAGGTGACGCCCAGCGGCGCCAGATGGCGGTTGAAGCTCTCTTCCATGGCGTCGCGGCGGACCCGGTACTTCTCAGCGATCACCGGAAGGTGTTTTTCCAGGTAGCCCTTGCTGCAGTACTCCGCCACCAGGGCCTGGCTGATGGAGCAGGAGCACAGGTCCAGGGCCTGCTTGAAAACGCACATCTTGCGGATCATGTCCTTGTGGCCGATGAGCCAGCCCAGACGGGTGCCGGGGGCCAGGATCTTGGAGAAGGACCCGGCGTAGAGCACGTTCTCGCCGCCGTCGAAGGAGAAGATAGAGGGCAGGTGATCCCCTTCGTAGCGCACGTAGCCGTAGGGGTCGTCCTCGAAGATGGGCACGCTGTACTTATGGGACACTTCCACCAGGGCCTTCCGGCGCTCCACCGACATGGTCATGCCGCCGGGGTTCTGGAAGTTGACGATGCTGTAGATGGCCTTGACCTTTTTGCCTTCCCCTTTGAGCTTTTCGATCAGCGCCGGCAGCTGGTCCACCAGCATGCCGTCGGCGTCGCAGGGCACCCCTTGGAGCTCGGCGCCGTGGTTCAGGAACACGTTAAAGGCCGCCATGTAGGAGGGCTCTTCGGTGATGATCACGTCGCCGGGATCGATGAGGCTCCAGCAGAACAGGTCCAGTCCCTGCTGGGATCCCGAGGTGATCAGCATCTCGTCGAGGGTCACCTTGCGGCCCAGCCGGGGAGCCATGAACTTGCTCAGCTCTTCCCGCAGCTTGGGATCCCCTTCGGTGGTGCCGTACTGCAGGAGGTTGGCTCCGTCGTCTTTCAGCAGGTGGGCTCCCTCGTAGAATTCGTCGATGGGGAACACGTCAGGCGCCGGCATCCCTCCGGCGAAGGATATCATGCCGGGCTCCTTGATGACCTTCAGGATCTCCCTGACCGGAGAAGGCCGGCAGTTGATGGCGCACTGGCTGAAGTTGTCGGTCCAAGCTTTGCTCATTGCGAATCGCCTCCATCATACAAGTGTAGAGTTCAGAAATGGCCAGATTCCGTAACGGCCACCCTCCACCGGAGCCTCTTCGGCGAGGGCTCAGTGTGAAGAATTGAAATATTCTACTACACTATAGGGCGCCCTCGCTAGGCTACAAATATCTGTCATTTCACGACAACTTCATTATATACCAGGAAAGGACGATAATCAATATTTTGGGCAGCTTTAAAAAATATGGGTCATGGCAATTTTGCGCCGCCCCATTGTGGCACCCCTGCGGGGGGATTTCGCCCCGGCTGCTCCTAGCGCCCTTCTCCCCAGGCGCTGAGGTCCCGGAAGATCTGGGCCATCGACGAGCCCAGGAGCTGTTCCCGCAGGTCCTCCAGGCTCTGGTAGAGCTGGTGGGCCGGCCCGTCGGGAGACCAGCTGCGGCGGACCTGAATCCACTGGTCCAGGCTGCCCTTCAGGTCCGGCAGATTGCCCACGGCGTGAGCCGCCAGGGCAGCGCTGGCCATTAGGCCCCCTTCGGTGCGCTGCAACACCCGGTAGGGCACGCCGGTGAGATCGCATTTTATCTTGCACCACAGGTCGCTGCGGCTGCCCCCTTCGGTGCCCACCATGGAGGTCACGGCCATGCCCTTGGAGCGGTAGAACCTGATGACCCGGTCGTATTCGAAGGCGATGGATTCCAGTATGGCCCGCCAGAGGGTTTTTCGGTCGGCGCCGCCACGGAGGCCCAAAAAGGCGCCCGAAGCGCCGGGAAGGTCCGGCCCGGCTCCCTGGAGATAGGGATAGAACAGGGTGCCGCCGCAGCCCGCCGGGACCGACTGGGCCTCTTGATCGATCTGGCCGTAAAAGGCTCCGTCGCCGGGCCGCAGGGCCACGGAATCGCGGAACCAGCGAAGCGACAGCCCGCCGGCCCGGATCATGGTCCAATAGAAGGCCGTGTCCTCCAGGGTCCCCAGAGCGTAGTAGTAGCCCGGTACCTGGCTCACGGCCTCAATGGGGTCCTTCAGGGACACGGCGAATATGGCTGCCGTGCCGGCAATGTCCACGCAGCTCCCGGGATCGGTGACGCCGGCGCCCAGCATGGACTGCATCACGTCGCCGCTTCCGGCGGCGATGGGGATCCCCGCCGGCAAGCCCAGCAGTTCGGCCTCCTGAGGGCACAGATAGCCCACCACCTTCCAGGGGGCGCAGATCTCTGGCAAAAGGTCCCGGTCCAGCTCCAGCACCTCCAGCTGACGGGGCGACCAATCCTTTTTCTTTGTGTCGTAGCCGATGAGCCACCCCGACAGGGTGCCCCAGTCCAAAAAGGCCTGGTCCGCCTTGAGGCCTGCCAGCTTGCCCAGCACGTAGGGGCAGTTGTTGACCACCTTGACGAACTTTCCGGCGTACTGGGGCTGGGCCAAAAGCCAGCGCAGTATCAGCGGGGGCTGGAACTCGTCGACGGTGGAATTGCCGCTCTCCTTCAGCCAGGGATTTTGGCCCTTGGCCCGCACCTGGGCGGCCTCGGCGGCGGCCCGGTTATCCAGATAGGGGATAAAGGGCGTCACGGCGTTCCAATCCTTGTCGATGCCCACGATGCCGCAGATGATGCCGCTGCCGGTGATGCCTCGGATCTCCGAGGGGGTCACCTTGCTCTCGGCCAGGCACTGGGCGATGCCTTCCCGGACGGCCTTCAAAAAGGCGTTCACGTCCAGCTCGGCCCAGCCGGGCCGGGGGAACTGGATTGGGTTTTCCCGGTAGGCAGAGGCGATCAGACTGGAATCCTGGCCGTAAAGGGCCGTTTTGGTGCCCATGGTGCCGCAGTCAAAGGCTATGTAGTAAGAGTTCATCGATTCCTCCTGAGGCCCCAAGGGCCTAGATCTGTCGGGCCCCTAGGGGCCGGTGAATAGGGTTTTCACGATAGGAGCTCCTGGGAGCTGCTGATCTTTGCTCCGGCAGCGGCCATTTCCTCCAGGGCCCTTTCGCCGTCGCCTGGGTTCACGTTCACGGCCCGGCAGGCGTCGGCCGCCACCGTGACGGCGAAGCCCTCTTTTAGGCCGTCCAGGACCGTGGCCTTGACGCAGTAGTCCGTGGCCAGGCCGCAGACCCAAAGTTCTGTGACACCTTGGGAGCGAAGCTTTTCGGCCAGGCCGGTGCCCTCAAAGGCCGAATAGGCGTCGGCGCCAGAGCTGGCGGCTTTGCCGATCACCAAGGCGCCGGGAGGGAGCGCTAGGTCCCGATGGAATTGGGCTCCTTCGCTGCCGGCCACGCAGTGGGGCGGCCAGGGGCCCCCTTGGGCCGCAAAGCTGCAATGGTCCTGGGGGTGCCAGTCACGGCTGAAAACCGTTAAGGCCCCTTGAGACGCGCAAAAAGCCGCCAAGGCGTTGCAGGGCGGGACCGTCTGGTCGCCCTGGGCGACGGCCAGAGCGCCGCCGGGACAGAAGTCCTTCTGAAGGTCTACCACAATTAAAGCAATGGCCATAGTCTGTTGCCTCCTTTTGGGGCTCGGAGGGGAAATCCCGTCCCAGTGCCCAAATGAGTATATTTATAGTGTATTATACTGACAGATGTGAAAAAAGACAGACCCTGTCGGATTGGCCAGCTTCGGAAAAACTTTTTAGGCAAATTGGGCCGTTCTGGCCAGGGCACTGGAAAACTTTTATTAAAAAATTATGGCCCCATGACGAAAAAGTCCTCGTGACAAAAGGGATGATTCGTGATAAAGTGACCAACTGAATAGGAACTGTCCTGTAGCGACAGTTCAGCCGGCTCAGTCCCTTCTCTAGACGAGCATGGCCCCAAGAGCGCAGGGGCCCTTTCAGCGGCTAAAAGGAGGCCGCCAGGCAACAGGCTGGTTTTGCCCTTATCTGGGCTTGCACATCTGGACATTCCGGAAGATTTCCCTAGAACCCACCGAAAACACTAAATATTTTTTATTATTTTGTATAGGCCATCTGTTTTTGGAGAAGGATCTTTTCGTGGCGGAAGAGTGCCGCACTTTATCGCAGGGAGAGTTTCATGAAAATATTCGATATCGCGGTGATCGGCGGCGGCCCCGCCGGGATGATGGCTGCCCTCCGGGCGGCCCAGTTCGGGGCCTCTACGGCGCTTATTGAGAAAAACGACCAGCTCGGCAAAAAGCTGATGCTCACCGGCCGGGGGCGGTGCAATTACGCCCATCACGAGGAGGACCCGGCCAAGCTGGCCCAGGCCTTCGGGCCCAAGGGCAGCTTTCTGCTGCCGGCCTTCCAGTCCTTCGGCGCCGCCCAGGTGGTCCAGTTCTTCCGCCGCTGGGGCGTGGAACCGGCCTACGAGCGGGGCCATCGGATCTATCCCGCCGAGGGCCTCGACGCCTCGGCGCTGCTGAACGCCCTTTGGGCCGCCCTGAAGGAGAGCAGAGTCACGGTCCTCCGGCAAACGGAAGTCCGGGGCATGGACATCCTGGGCGGCAAGGTCCGGCGGCTCATCACCCGCCAGGGCGAAATCGAGGCCAAGGCCTTCATCGTGGCCACCGGTGGCCTATCGTTCCCCGCTACGGGGTCCACCGGCGACGGTTACCTCTGGGCCCGCAAGGCCGGCCTGACGGTGGTGGAGCCCACCCCCGCCCTCTGTCCCATCAGGATCCGAGAGCGCCTCGACGAGGGATTGGCGGGGCTCAAGCTCAAGAACGTCCGGCTCAAGCTCATCCAGGGCGGAGAGGTCAAGGGAGAGCGCTTCGGCGAGATGGACTTCACTCCCTTCGGCGTCAGCGGCGCCATAGCCATGGACCTGGCCGCCGATGTGGGAGCCTGTCTGAAGGAGTCCGATCCTCCGGAGCTCCACATCGACCTGAAGCCCGCCCTGGATCCGGAGCGGTTGGACAACCGTATCGACCGGGATTTTCAGGAGTTCACCGGCGAGGCTCTGCGCTTCGCCCTGCGCAAAATGCTGCCCCGCCAGATCATCCCTGAGGTGGTCAAAATGGCCGGGCTGGACCTGGGAACGCCCTGTCAGGACCTTTCGCCGGAGGACCGTCTGGCCCTGCGGAAGGCCATGAAGGACTTTGTGGTCACCCCGATAGGCCTTTTGGGCTTTCGCTATGCCATCGTCACCGCCGGCGGCGTAGATCCCCAAGACCTGGACCCCGCCACGATGGCATCTAAGGCCGTGGCCAATCTCTATTGGGCCGGCGAGGTGCTGGACCTCCAGGCCCCCACTGGTGGCTATAACCTCCAGGAATGTTGGAGCACCGGTTTCCAGGCCGGCAGCGCCGCGGCGGCCTCACTGGGCTTTGCCCCGCCAGCCGAAACCGATCAGGAGCCCGCCCAGGAAAAAGAACAGCCCAGAGAGTCCTGCTTTTTGAACGCACCAAGCCGAGAGGAGCCCCGAGAGAACATGAGCGATCACCAGCAGCCACGCCGAGACGACAGCGATTTCGCGGGATGGAAAGATCCCCGCAGGAGCTCCGGCGGCGACCGTCCTTCCCGTCCCCGCCGTGAGGAAGGTTCTTTCAGCGACAGGCCCCGCCGTCCCTTCAGGTACGAGGACGAAGGATTCAGGCCCGGCCGGCCCTCTCGTCCCCGCAGTGGGGAAGGCTCTTTCGGCGACAGGCCTCGCCGTCCCTTCAGGTCCGAGGACGAGGGATTCAGGCCCGACCGTCCTTCCCGTCCCCGCAGTGGGGAAGGCTCTTTCGGCGATAGGCCCCGCCGTCCCTTCAGGTCCGAGGACGAGGGATGGGGGCCCCAAGGGCCTCGCAGGGAGGGAGGCCCCAGGCCTTTACGAGGCGACCGTCCTGGCAGGCCAAGAAAGGGCCGTTCTGGCGATCAGGACCAGTAAAGCCCTGGACCGCAAATTTTTCGGGGAGGCCCAGCCTCCCTTTTTTGTTTCCGCCGGGATGTTATAATTTCGCTATCTTTACAGCTAATATTGGCGCCAAAAGACTACATTGTGCCGAGGGTCTCGCCCCGTCGATAGGGAGGTTGCTATGGATCAGCATCTTGAAAAGAGGGCCTTTGATATAGTTGGCGAAGAGCGGGAGCTGCGGACTGTGGCCGATCAGGTCTACATCCTGGGCAAACGACTCATAGAGATCATCCAGCATCAAGAGGACCAGATGGCCATGGAGCGGGGATCGGTGCAAAACGAGATGGCCCTTCTCAAGGAGAACCATGAAAAGCAAGCCGCTGAACTGGACCGGCTGCGCAGAGATCTGTCGGACGCCCAGGGCGCCCTGGTGGAAAGCCACAGGCTCCAGGACGCCATGGCCGAGGAGTGCCGGCAGCTCAACGAGTCCCTGGCCCTCTACCGGCGCGACGTGGAGTCCATGGAGTCGCTGATTCGGACCCTGAGCGCTACCAAAGAGGAGAACAACCGCCTGATGGCCCAGATAGACGCGCTTCGGGCCGAAGAGCAGCGGCTCCAGCGAGCCCACTCCGATAAACTGGAGGAGCTGAACCTGAAGTTTCAGCAGGAGAAGTTGAAGCTCCTAGAAGGGATCCAGGCCGCCGAGGACCGCTGCCAGAACCTGCAGGCCCAGGTGAACCGCCACAAGGACCTGCAGTACCAGTCAGAGCAGGAGCGCAATCACGTCCTGGAAGAGCTGTCCAAGATCAAGCAGGACGAAAAGATGAAGCGCCAGAAGATCAACGCCCAGCTGGCCCAGGTCCAGGCCCAGATGTCGGAGCTGGAGCGGATCTCCGGGGACAGCCAGCGTGAGCAGGAGCGCAAGAACCTATTGGCCCTGAACAAGCTCAACCAGGAGCACCGGGAAGAGATGGAGCGCCTGCGCTGGGAGGGCGACAACAAAGACCGGGAGATCAGCCTCCTGAAATACCAGATCGAACAGGAGAAGGAAAATCACCGCCGGTCCCTGGAGGCCATGAAGCAGGAAATGGAGAACCAGCTGAACATCAAAGCCGACGAGATCCGCCGCCAGTTCCTGATCAGGTCCGGCGGCGGCTCCGCGGCCACGACGGAGCCACCGGCCCAGCAGCAGTGACTATGATTCAGATCAGCGAGCTGAACCTAACCCTTCCAGGGGGGCGAAAGCTCTTCGACGATCTGAGCTGGAAGGTGGACGACGGAGCCCGAATCGGCCTGGTGGGGCCCAACGGCGCGGGCAAGACCACGCTGCTGCGGACTCTGGTGGGCCAGGTCCAGCCCGACAGCGGCCGCATCGACTTCTTGCCGGGCCAAAGTACCGTGGGCTATCTGGCCCAGGACTTGACGGAGCTGCCCGACCGGGCCCTGATGGCCTATCTGAAGGATCGCCGGGGGCTTACAGAAGCCGAGTCGGCGCTGCAGCGCCGCACCGAGGAGCTGGCCTCCTGTCCGCCCCAGGACCGGCCCCGGTGGCTGAAGCTCCACAGCGAGGCCCTGAGCCGCTACGAGGCCCTGGAGGGCTACGCCTTCGAGGCCCTGGCCCGGAAGACACTGAAGGGCCTGGGCTTTGCCGGCGGCGACGGAGAGCGGAACTGCCGGGACTTTTCCGGCGGCTGGAAGATGCGGATCGCCCTGGCGGCGCTGCTGCTCAGCCGCCCCGAAGTGCTGCTCCTGGACGAGCCCACGAACCACCTGGACACCGAGAGCATGGAATGGCTCGAAGGCTGGCTGGCGAGCTACCAGGGCACCCTGATAGCCATCTCCCACGACCGCCTTTTCATGGACAAGGTCATGAGGTCCATAGCCGAGCTCCATGGCGGCAAGATCAGGCTCTACAAGGGCTCTTTCTCGGATTACCTCCAGACCAAGGAGGCCCAGGAAGCCCAGCTCCGCCAGGCCGCAGCACGGCAGCAGGCGGAGATCGCCAAGACCAAGGAGTTCATTGAGCGGTTCCGCTACAAGGCCACCAAGGCAACTCAGGTCCAGAGCAGGATAAAGCAGCTGGAAAAGACCCAGCTCATCGAGGTGGAGAGCGCCGCCAAGCGGGTCCACATGGCCTTTCCTCCCTGCCCTCCCAGCGGCCAGGTAGTGCTACGGGTCCAGGGACTGGGAAAGAGCTATGGCCAGCACCGGGTCTTCGGCGGCCTGGAGTTCGAAATACCCCGGGGCCAAAAGGTGGCCCTGGTGGGCGCCAACGGGGCGGGGAAATCCACCCTGTCGCGGCTCATCGCCGGCCGGGAAGAACCCTCGGATGGCCGCTGCGAACTGGGCTACAAGGTCTCGCTGGCCTACTTCTCCCAAGAGAGCTCCGAGAACCTGGACTACAGCCGCACCATCTGGCAGGAGATCAACCCACTGAACTTCCAGATGTCGGAGACCGAAAAGCGCGGCCTTTTGGGGGCCTTTCTCTTCAGCGGCGACGACATCCACAAGCCCATCAGCGTGCTGTCAGGCGGCGAAAAGTCCCGGCTTTCGCTGGTCAAGATCCTGATGAAGAGCTCCAACTTCCTGGT
>CAZNRB010000066.1:0-8799 GCA_964575405.1 uncultured Synergistaceae bacterium
TTGTCTTCAGTCTGAAGAAGGGGGCCTTTCACGATGAAGGCCCCCTCTTGTGGATTCTTTAATTTTCAGAGACCTGTAAACGCGAAAAAAGCCCTCCCGGAGGAAGGCTTTTGGATAGGTGGTTCTGTTTTTCGATGTCCCTAGGCCATGGGGTTTTAGTCGTAGTAAAGCCTGTCCTGAGGCGCTTCAGCCGGGTTGTGGAACAGCACGCCTAGGCCCTTTTCCATGATTTCGCCGTAGCCTGGTACCTCTTCCATGACGATGGTCTGGTGGGGATTCATCATGTTATTCACCTCCACAATAGTCTTCATGGTCTGGACGTGGCGGGCCACCCGCTTCACCGCGGGCCATCCCGATTCGTCGATGGGGGCGTAGAGCAGCTTGTGTTCGCCCGCTTTCATGACGAAACGGTCTTTGCCGGACATGAGCAGTTCTTCATCGGTGATGCCCCGGATGCGGTCCAGCATAGGTTCTGCCACTTCCACCAGATAGGAGGCTGCGTCGGAATAGTCGCCCACTTCCCGATGGGACAGGCCATGAAGGGCCTTGGGGGAAAATTCCATGCCGATGGCCACGTCGAAGGTCTGGGAGGTGAGCATCATAGATGTCATGGCGGCCACTTCGTTGCCCTTTTCGTGGACAACGATGGTGTTCTCCACGGCGTATTCCAGCTCGGCTTCGTGGAAATCCATAGTCATTTCCACGCCCTCCTGGCGGATCATCTCCATGACTGCGTAGGCCGTACGCTCTGTCAACAATCCGTTGGGCCGGCCGGGCCAGTTGCGGTTGGCGTTGCGTATGTCCATGTAGGCCAGGCTCTGGCCGCTGGGGTAGTGAATGTAGACTTCAGGGTCGGGCCAGGAGTCCAGCGGGCTGGCGGTGCGGTCGCCGTAACGCCACTGTTTCACTCCCCAAGGAGTTTCCACGTGCCAGTACCGTGGGTAGGCTTCGCCCAGCCGGGTGGCCGTGGAGCCGCTGGTGTTGAGCCGGTCGATGACGATCACCCGCCCTTGGGTCACCTTCAGGTTTTCGGTGAAGACCTGGGCCGACATGACCCCTACGGGCTCCTCCGGGTGGGTGCCGCCGATGATCAGCAATGTCCCGCCGGGGACGTGGCTGTCGAAGAAGTAGAGATTGCAGTCGTTGACGGTGTCCTTGACCACGTCGCTGTAGTCGCTGAGCTTTTTGACGGAAGTGCAGTAGGGGCTGACCACCACGGGCTCTTTGAATTCCCGGTGCTCCTTGAAGAGGGCCCCTGCCAGGGCGACGGCGGCTCCGGCTATCAAGAGTGCGGTTATTTTGATTCCATTGAGATTCATGGCGGGCCTCCTCTCACTTCAGCCGCAGGAGACGGAGCGCGAAGGGCATCATGATGATGCAGTAGAGCAGAGCCTCCTGGGGGTCTTTGGTCTTCACGAAGTTCCAGAGGATCGCCATCAGGAAGAAGGCGGCGATGGCGTAATAGGTCCACATCACGGCGCTGTTGATCATCACCAGATCCATAGGGCTAACCTCCGATCATTGCGGCCAGATCTTTGCTGTAGATCATGGCGGCGGTGCAGATAGCCAAGATAAAAGCCATGGGGACCAGGGCGGTCTTGACGAAGTCCCCGAAGTAACTGCCCCGGTAGTCCAATTCCATCACGGCGGCTCGTCCCACCACGGCAGTGGGAGGCAGGCAGTCCCCCAAAGGCCACATTACCGACCAGGCGGCCAGGGAGATAATGGGGTCCAGTCCCAACATGTTGAAGAGCATGATCAGGGGCACGCCGAAGAGAGGGGCCACAGCGTATTGGAGCACCCCTTCGGAGACAGGCAGGATTATCCAGAGCGTCGCAAAAAGCACCGTAATTGGCAGGGTTACCACCGCCAAGGAGAGCAATCCTCGGGCGCCGCTGAGGGCCAATACCTGGATCAGGGCGCCCACTACTACCATGGCGCCCACTAGTCCCAAGAGGTTATAGACCGTCTCCCGGGCCACCTTGAAGACCTGGAGCTTCAGAGGGCTGAGGCAGATCACCGAAAGGGCACAGATCATGAACACCAGAGGCAGTCCCAGGGTGGGGAAGCTGTAGGGCCAGATCCGTCCTGCTAGGATCAGAGCGGTCAGGACCAAGAAGGGGACCAGGGCCTTCAGCCAATTCCAACCGGCGGGGGCTTGAGGCAGCTCGGCCAGCGCTTTGTCCAGGTCCACGGCTTGGCCGCGGCCTGCCAGCCAGAAGGTGGAGAAGAGGGCCCCCAGTACCGACATAATGCCCAAGGGAAGGGCAAAGCCCACATAGGGCATGTTGGCTCCGGCGGCGGCCATCATGGCCCAGAGGTTAATGGGAGGGCAGGCGGCGCTCATGGCGGCCAGCAGGAAGACCAGGGCTACCCGCCGGCGATCCTCTACGCCCATGGCCGACAGCACCGATCCCACCAAAGCGCCCACAGTCAGGACCGCTGTGGCACCGGAGCCCGTTATAGCGCCGGGGACCAGCATGACCAGGGTGATCAACAGCAGGCAGACAGTGCGCCGGGAGTGAAAGGCCTGGACGATCCGGCGGACGATGTAGGCTACCCCGCCGGACTCCTTGTAGAGCATCATGAAGAAAGTGGCCGTCAGGAAGGTGAGGCACACGTCGAAATAGGTAAAAGTCCCTTCTACCACGTGGCGGACGGCCTCGGCCAAAGGCAGGGCGGACCGTGGATCCTCGCGGGTGCAGAGGACCAGCAGCGCCATGTGGACCACTAGGCCGAAGAGAGCGGCGGCGAACATGGAAAGCTCGGAGGTCAACCTGTATTTCTTGGAGATCCCGAAGGCTAGCACCACCGCCGCCAGCACCGCAAAAGAGTGTTGGAACATGGTTATGGTCATCGGAACAGGTCCTTTCTGAAAGTCGAAAAATAAGGGGGTCCCTAGAGAGACCCCCAGGCTTGTCTACTTCAGAGCAGCGCCTATGGCCAGCGCGTCCTTGACCTTGATGATGGGTTTATTGCGGCTCTGGGCGTAATTGGTGAAGAACTGATCGCTGTCGCTGTCGTCCACCACCAGCAGGATGTCAGCGTCTTTCATTACGGCCTCGATGGACGCCTCGTCGGAACTGTCGGTGCGGCGGGCCATGCCCTCCACGTGGGCTCCCACTACGGTGATGCCGGCGGCCTTGGCCGCGGCGATCAGTTCAGTGCAGCGCGCTATTTCCTTGTCCACGTCAGTGCCGGCGGCGCCCATGCCCTTCATGCTGGTGCCAGAGGTGACGATCAGCGTCTTGGCTCCCGAGGCGGCCAAATCGGCTGCCGTAAGGTTGTTGTTGTGGGTGGCTTCCACTCCGGCCTGCATGCAGGACATGCGTACCATCACCGCGCCGGGACTCTGGCCGCAGGTCGTCACCAAATAGGGCCCTTCGGGCTTTTCGTCGGCCCCAAAGGCGGCGGCGCAGACCCAGAGGGCCATGATAAAGGCGCTTAACAATTTTCTCACTGTAAAGAGACCTCCTTCAAAATACACAAAAAATATGCTACGTCAGAGAACGGCTCTGCCTATTATGGCAGTGAAAATAAGAGCGAGCAAGAAAATGGAAGTCTTTGAAGGGCTTTTGTCAGCAATTGGTCCTTCATAAGGGGATTTTGAACTGAAGCGATAAAATAGCAGGCTGCCGGCGGGGATCCGGCCGCCTGCTGTAATTCAGACGCTGTCAGTGTATAAACTATTGCAGAGCCTCTTTGGCCTCCTGGTCCCGTACTGTCATATCGCCGAAGCCCACGTCTTTCAGGTACTGGGTGGGATAGCCCGGGGTAGCCATCTTGCCTTCGCTGTCGATGACGCCGCCGTCAGAGTATTTGCCGATCAGATACCAGGCGAAATCCCACCACCCCTGTTCCACCTTGTTCATGGCGTTGCATGTGTAGTTAGTCAGGTAACGCACGGCCTCGGCAGGATCCTTCTGGTAGAGCTCCAGCGCGTGTTTTTCCGCCTGCTCTTGCATGGAGAAGAACTCCTGCTCGTACTGGCCTTTTTTGGCGCGGATCTCCTTGTACATGGCGTCCCAGCGCAGATTTGCCCAGTTATTCACTAGGTTAAAGGCCCACCAAGCGCTGTCGCGGTCGAACTTGTGGCGCTCTCCCTGAGTCCATGGTTTGGGTATCTCGGTGACGCCGCAGTAGATCGGCACGTATACGGTGGTATCCGGCGAATCTTCGCCGAACCACAGCAATCCGCCGATAGGATTGGGCAACCAATCTCGGCTCTGGGAGACAAAGCTGTAGGAGCAGCGATAGAGAGCTATTGGGCGTTCCCAATCGCAGTTCTTGCGGTCCTCCGGCTTGGTATCGGCCCTGGTCTGCCAGCGGGTAGGGTTGCCGAAGGGACCGGCGGCAGGCCCCTTAGTCAGATCGTAATCGGTGCCTTCCAGATGATCGCTGTAGATGGCCATAATGTCCTGGACGGTAAGAAGCTTGTCGGGGACGATGGAGAAGTCGTAGTGTTCGTAGCGGTCCAGGACGGGGAACTCCCGTGAAGGAGCCAGCAGGCTGAAGGCCCGCCACTCCCGGCGAGACGCGTAGTAGGGATAGCCGTAGGGCTCAGGATTCATGATCTTGTTCCAGTTGAAGGGCTCTCCCTTGGTCCACCAGCCCATCATTTCAGCCAGAGCCGTTATATCGGTGGAGTACATGAAGTTTTCGCTGTCATCGAAATCGATCACGCCGATGCGGGAGCGGTTGGCTCCCACAAAGACCTGATCGTCGGGGATGCGCTGGGCCACCCAATGGGCGCCGGGCTGGCCGCTCTCGCGGTTCCAAAGCATTCCGGGGCCGCAGATCTCGAAGACCCAGCATTCCTTGGTGTCGCCCACGATCAGGGTCTCGCCGCCATCGGCGTAGCCGTATTTCTCGGCGAGTTCTCCCATGATCTTGATAGCCTCTCGGGCCGTGGCCGCTCTTGCCAATCCCAGGGCTTCCAGGTTCTCAATATAGAACATGCCGGCGGGTGATCCCAGCTCGTCGCGACCGCTCCAGGTGAACTCGCCCATCATCACCTGTTGGTCGTTCATAAAGGGATAGCCAATCTGGAAATAGGTGTAGGTCCTCTCAGCCTGAGGGATTTCGCCGACCTTTTTGGGGGGACGGTCGGGCCTGGTGTCGTAGCACATGATGTTGTAGATCTCAACCATATCGCCGGGCTGATGCTCGCCGCCGGGAATAATTTTGATCCGCTGATCGTACCAACCGTCGCAGGTGTGGCTCACCATTACAGAACCGTCGGCGGTGGCCAGCCGTCCCGCTCCCATGGGAGTGCACGCCAGCGCAGCTGTGGCTGTCAGAGCTGCAGCGGCGATCAAGGTGCCGATGAGACTGAAAACCTTCATCATAGTTACCTCCTGCATCCTTTGTCTTGATCCCCTTGAACTGCTTTCCCCGAAAGGGATCTCTTTGACCTCGGTGATTCTAATGTAAATTCTAGCCCTAAAAAGGGGAAAAAGACAGTGTTCTGAGGTATTTCTCAGGGTAAAAAACGATATTGTTCTCCTTTGTTCACAAAAGAAAAGCGTCCCCAGGAGATTCCCCGGGGACGCTATGTCAGCGGTTATAAGGCGAGTATTATCGATAAGGTCTCACAGCGCCCGTTGCTCCAATCGCACCGCCAGATCCCACAGAGCCGCAGCGGCTTCGCCTCTAGTGAGCCAGGGGATGGAGGAAAGTCTTATGATAGGAAGCTCCCAATCGGGATCGCCGCAGAATTCCGCCATGACCTTCCGGAAATCATCTCGACGGATCAGGGAGTTTTCGGATTCCAAGAGGGGAGCTCCATGGGAAAAGAGGACCTCCAGGGCTTGCTGGAGCTGGCCGGCGTTGACGGAAAAACTGAGACCGTAGTTCCCTTCCCACAGAGGAGGCAGCCAGCCGTAAAGCTGCTGGGCCTGGACTGCCTCCCAGTAGGGGCTTTGAAGGGGCACATCGTCGTAGTCCTCCAGGGCCAGCCTGCTGCGGGCTTTCAACAGCTGGGCCTGGACCTGTTTGACCGGCACTTCTCGGAGCTTCTGGCCGTTCTGACTGGACAGCGCTGCCAGAGCGCCGGCGGCCTGTCCCGTCAGCATGGTGATGGGATGAAGCCGGATGGATCCGTTGACCATCCGCGATACCGATATGTTTTTCTCGGCGGCCAAGAATCCGTCCAGTTCATTAGGAATCAGGCATTCCAGGGGCACCTGGAAGCGCCCAGGCCGCCAGGCCGTGGGAAAGTCCAGTGGCGATTCGCCCAGGTCCGACTCCAGGTATTGGGCCAAATGGGAGCCGTGGACGTCGATGGGGTATTCTCCTACGGCTATGGAACTGGGGTGGATTTGGGCGACTTGGCCGGTTTTCTGGTCCCTGCGGATTTGGTCGATCGTAAGGGTCCGAAGCCCCAGGATTCGGCGGCTCTCCCGAACGTAGGGAATGGGCGGCGCGTGGCGGACTAAATTCTCGGCCCCCAAGGGAATCCAGGCTGCCTGGTCGAGGATTTTGCCGCCCCTTTCGCTGTAGCCAGTGCGGGTGTCCACGGTCCAATCCCGCTGGCCCAGATCGTTTTGATAATAGTAGAGCAGAGCCAGGGTACGCTCCAGGGCTCTGGCGTTGACCTGCCGCCGGTAGTCCCGGTCCTCCAGATAGCGCACCGTCAGCCCAGGCTTGTCCTTGTCCCTGCCGGGGTAGTCGTTGCCCCAGTTCAAGGAGGTGGCCGTCACGTTGCCCCAGGTAGAGGCCCTGTCGCCTTGGATGGGAAGATTCCATTCGGGGTCGGGAATGGCCCGGTAGGCGTTGAAGGACCTCAGATTGTAGGGATATCCCTCGGGCCAGTCCTTTCCGTCCAGGGCCACTATTTGGGCGAAGGCCTTGCGGTAGGGAAGGTAGTCCACCGGGGGCAGGTGGAACTTTAAATCCTCGGGGACAGGTCCTTTAAGACGGCGGATCGGCATAGTCCAGGTGATGTCCTGAATCGAGGCGTTCAGATCGATATGGGGCGACAGGGAATTCCCAGCCCTGTAGATAGCCGAAGTCATGGGGATAATATCGCCCCATTCGGTGGCATCGATCAGGGTTTTGCTCTCCAGCAGCAGCTCCTTGCCCTGGTGCTCAATTCGGAGACCCGTGACGGCGCCGTCCTGTTCCTGCACCGAAATGAAGCGGCTGTGAAGGTATATATCTACTGGCCCAGCCTCGTGGAGCATGTCGATCATCACCTGCTGTTCCACGTCGGCGGAGCCCGAGATCACGTCGGCGCCCCAGTAACAGATGGCGTTGTTCACTCCCCATCCTGCGTAGAATGCGTTGAGGCGCTGGACGAATTCACCGTAGAGGCCCGACCGGTTGAGCCGCTGATCGTCCAGGGTGGTCACGCCTGCGGCGGTCATCTGGCCTCCGATCCAGCCCGTCTCCTCCACCAGGGCGACGGAACAGCCCATTCTGGCGGCTTGAACAGCTGCGGCCCAGCCACCGGTTCCGGCTCCGGCCACCACTAGATCGTAGCTCCGAGCCATGGCCGCGCCACCAAAACCCCACAGGGCAAGGGCTAGCGATAGAATTCTAAGGAATTTTTTCGTCATCCACTTTTCCTCTCTGATATTTTTAATGGGTTAGCTTTGGGGCTCTCTCCTTCGGAGCGCCGCTTTTCTTTTTGCCCAGCTCCATGGCCAAGGAGATGCGCTGCCTCTGGAGGTCCACTGCCAGGACCGTTACTTCGACTTTCTGACCGGGCCGGAGCACCTCGGCGGGGTCCTTGACGTAGCGCCCCATCTGGCTGACGTGGACCAGTCCGTCGTGGTGGACGCCGATGTCCACAAAGGCGCCGAAGGCCGTCACGTTGCTGACTAGTCCCGGCAGCTTCATACCGGCTTTCAGGTCCTCCAGGGTACGGACCTGAGGATCGAAGGCGAAAAGCTCCAGCGCCGGCCTGGGATCCCGGCCGGGCTTTTCCAGTTCCTTCATGATGTCCTGGAGGGTCGGGAGCCCCACCTGGCCGGTGACGTAGCGGGCCAGGTCCACCTTGCCTCGGAGCTCGCCGTTGGCCATCAGGTCCTCTACGGAGCAGCCCAGGTCGGCGGCCATGCGGTACACCAGGTCGTAGTTTTCGGGGTGGACGGCGCTGCCGTCCAGAGGATTGGCGGCTCCCCGGATCCTCAGGAATCCCGCCGCCTGCTGAAAGGCCTTGGGCCCCAGCCTGGGGACCTTCAGCAGCTCCTGGCGGCTCTTGAAGGGCCCCCTTTCCTCCCGGTACTTCACCAAGTTCTCGGCCAGGCTCGGCGTCAGGCCCGATACATAAGACAACAGCTTGGCGCTGGCCGTGTTGAGGTCCACGCCCACAGCGTTGACGCAGGATATCACCGTATCGTCCAGGGCCTGCTTGAGCTGCTTCTGGTCCACGTCGTGCTGGTACTGGCCCACGCCGATGGATTTGGGATCGATTTTCACCAGCTCCGCCAAGGGATCCATGAGGCGCCGGCCGATGGACACCGCCCCCCGGACCGTCACGTCCTGGTCGGGAAATTCCCGCCGGGCCTCATCGGAAGCGGAGTACACCGAGGCTCCGCTCTCGCTTACTACTATGACGGGGATAGGCAGCCTCAGGCTTCGCAGGAATTCCTCGGTTTCCCGGCTGGCGGTGCCGTTGCCCAGGGCGATGGCCTCGGGAGCCCAGCGCTCCGCCAGGTCTCGGATGGTTCGCTGGGCCTCCTGGTACTGCTGCTGCGACCGCTGGATGAAGATCACCCGATGATCCAGAAGGTCCCCTTTGCTGTCCAGGGCCACCACCTTGCAGCCGGTGCGGATCCCCGGATCCACCGCCAG